>CAYOEJ010000026.1:5691-18011 GCA_964403015.1 uncultured Arcanobacterium sp. | reverse complement strand
TGGCGAACTTGAGGGAACTAGTCTTCGATAATCGGGAACTTCTCAATCTTGAGGTCGGGTGTCCGACGATCCCGATTTCAGTTCCTCGGCCATGGCAACATCATTCGCGTCACCATATTTCATGAACTTGTCAATCAGCTCAGAGAGCTCCCTACTGAACGCATCTCTCTCTTCAGCAGAAAGACGTGCCGCTAACACCGACAGAAGGACGACGGACTCCCCATCCAGCGCTGCTTCCTTCTGGATCGCTCTTTCGCGAAAACGATTGATGGCCGACGACGAGTTGAACGCCGTGAAGAAATCGTTGTAGATCTTGCTTGTTATGGCGTCACCGCGGGACGGTTCGTCGATTGCGACTCCACCCTCCACGAGTTCGTACCAGCTTTCCCTGAAGTCAGCTCCTTCGGCTGGCCAATCCTGAGCGGGTTTGTCAGCGTTTTGATACGCCGAAGGGCATCGTCAGTCATAGAAATAGTCTTGCCCATCTATCGTTGCTGTATGAATACCCGTCTTCCCGCTCCCCCACTGCGCAGGAACCCCGACTACCTCAAGTGGTTCGTGGGTGACGTCTTTGCCGACGCCGGTAGCGCCATTCGCGCTTTCGCCATGCCGATCATTGCGCTAGCTATCACCGATTCCCTATCCCTCGCCGGCATAGTTGGCGCATCGACCACAGCCGCCGCGATTCTGACGATGATTCCGGGCGGGGTTCTTGCCGATCGCTATGACAGGAAGAAATTGCTTCTTACCGGTCATCTATTTGGAGCTGTAGTCTGGGGCTGCGCGATCGCTCTTTACTTCACGAACACACTCAATGCGGCAACACTCGTCACGGTTGGAATACTCACGGGCGTGCGCTCCGGGCTCTTCGATGCCGCAGGGATGGGCGCTCTCAAACAACTCATCGATTCGCGCCAGCTACCCACTGCCATCGCCAACAACCAAGCCCGCGACGGCGCCATCGAACTCGGCTCCGGCCCAGTTGGCGGATTCCTCGTTGCAATCGCAATCTGGCTTCCGTTTGCCGTTCAAACTGTTGGACACGCAATCTCGTGGTTCTTCATTCGAACAATCAAATCAAACCTCGATCCGCGCACGGAAGGGCAAGAAGTTGGAACTGCAATTGGCCAGGTGAAAGCCGGATTTCGCTGGCTATTTACCCACCGCACGATTTTCATACTGATTTTGATTGCTGCCGTAATTTCCTTTGCGAGCTCGGGCCTGCTTCTCACCGTCATTCTTCATCTCGCCGACGCCGGAACCAACGAAGCGAAGATCGGCTTAGTTAGCACTGCGCTCGCCGGCGGAATGATTGCCGGTTCGGTCGCCGCATCGTGGTTCATTGCAAAGATCCCCACCGGCAAGCTGGGAATAGGTGCCATGTTTCTTACATCGGCCGCGGCGGCTGGCATCGCGAGCACAAGTTCATTCTCACTCACTCTCGCGTTCCTCGTCGGCGCCGGCTTTTCGGTCCCGGTATTCAATGCAGGAGCAAGCGGGTGGGCTGTTTCTCAGATACCCAATAGCAAGATGGGTGCGATCACGGCAGCAAGTGGCGTCTTTAATATGGGCCTCATGCCGCTAGCTCCCATCGTTGCAGGCTTCGGACTCGAGCATCTTGGCCGAAAGCCTACCGTCATTTTCTTCGCCGTTTTGGTTCTCGCTTCGACGCTGGTGATGGCTGGGATTCGTGAATTCCGGCAATTGCCGAAGGCCGCCGAGTGGCAGGATCTCTTCTCGCGAGACAGCGACTCACAGGATGCCACTTCGTAACGGTCAAAGATCGGCTCGAAGCACGACAAAGGTTTATGTGCTTGCCCCGAGCGCCTTCTCAAAAGCCGAGGCTGCTTCATTACCGAAAGGAACGAACACCACCGTGAGGTCAGCGCCAGTCTCAGTGACGGTTTCGACCGCAATTCGGGCGGCGTCGTCCATCGGCCAACCATAGACTCCGGCCGAAATCGCCGGGAAGGCCACACTCTTCGCTCCGAGTTCTTCAGCTACCCTGATCGACTCTCGATAAGCCGAAGCTAAGATCGAAGATCGGTCATCCGAGGTCGAGTAAACGGGACCCACGGTGTGAATAACCCACCTCGCTGGAAGCTGGCCCGCCGTCGTCGCCACGGCTTGACCGGGCGGCAAGCCATCGGGAAAGGCCGTCTCGCGAAGCTGCTTACACTCGGCGAGAATCTCCGAGCCTCCAACGCGGTGGATCGCACCGTCCACCCCTCCACCACCCAAGAGGCTCGAGTTGGCGGCGTTAACGATGGCGTCGGCGTCGGTCTTTGTAATGTCGCCTGGTTCAATACGTATATCCATGTCACGAGCCTAGTCGCTCAACGCTCATGGCTGAAGAGCCGGATTCCCGCAGAGCCTTTCGACTCGAATCCATACAATTATCTGGCTCAGACCCGCCCAGAACCAGCCGAGCGAAAGGACGTCACCGATGATCGAGTACAGAAACTATCGACAACGGACGCACCACGTTCTTCCTCTTCACCGACGACACGTGTTCGTATGAGTTCTACGACCGCAAGGGAATGAAGCGGGTAGCCACCACGACAGTGAACATGGATTTGGAGAATCGACCCAAGAAGATCGAGGTCTACCTTTACGCGGGGCGCGTTCGGACTAGTTGACCTTCGCGCCTTGGTGGGGACGAATGTAGACGCGCCAATAGAACAATCCCACGAGCACCGCGCCGCCCACGATATTGCCGAGCGATACGGGGATCAGGTTGTCGAAGATAAAGGAGTTCACGGAGAGATCGGCAACGCCTTCCTGCGTGAGGCCAAGCTCGGCTGCGCCGCTGGAGTCCCAGAACTTCTCGCCACCAAAGCGAGAAATCATGATTCCCATGGGGATCATGAACATGTTGGCCACGGAGTGCTCAAAGCTCGTCGCAACGAAGAGGGCGATCGGGCCGAGCACCGCAACAGCCTTATCGACCACCGTTCGAGCAGCGTTAGCGCCCCAGATTCCGAGGCACACAAGGAAGTTTGCCAGCACACCGAGCAAGAAGGCCTCGGCCCAGCCGTGGGAAATCTTCGCCGTCGCCGTATTTATTGCAACGGCTCCCCAAGCGCCATCGCCCTGCATATAGGTACCCGCAAAAAACACGAGGGTCGCTAGCAGAACAGCACCGATAACATTGCCCGCGTAGACGATTCCCCAGTGCACAAGCCACTGACGCACCGTAATTTGGCGGTCGATGAGCGGGATGACAGTCATCGTGGTTGAAGTGAAAAGATCCGCACCGGTCACGATCACCAAGAACAGGCCAACGGTAAACGCGAGGCCGCCAATGAGCTTCGTGAGCCCATACCACTCAACCGCAGATGCCCCCATCTGCGTGGTGGTGAAGAAAATGAATCCCACACCGATGAGCGCGCCCGCGGAGAGCGCCAGAAGAAACATTTCAAAACGGCCCTTGTTGGCCTTGGCGATCATCCCATCCTTCACGACTCCGGCGATATCTGCGGGAGGAATGATGGGGGTGTGGCGAGCGGAATCTTCCATGCGGCGTCACTTTCAGTCGACTTCATATGGTGAGTTACAAGTAAGACGTGAACAACCCTAAAGCACCCAAGGTCTGTTGTAACAGGTGCCGCAATCCGATAGCACTGCATTTCACAGTCCGGTCCCATTCTCCCTAGCCTTCTCAGGGAACCATCGAAGCCGAGCTGCCGATGGGAAGGCCCGGCATCGTCGTCGTCGATATTCCGTAGGGACATCGAAAATCCCGTCGAGCTGCGAGAGGTCGCCGAGCTGCGAAAGCCCACAGGGGGTAGCAAGCCCGCAGAAGCGTTGATAGCGTGTGAGGTGGATAACAACCCTAATGGAGGTAGGCATGCTTAAAGGACGCACAGCACTCGTCACTGGTGGATCGCAAGGCATCGGACGCGGCATCGCAGATGTTTTGCACAGTCATGGAGCAACGGTCGCAGTCACAGGCGTTACCGCCGAGGAACTCGAGGACGCCAACAACGCTGGTTACCTCACCTACCAGCTGGACGTGCGAGACAAGGAGCAGACCGAAGCCGTTATCGCCCGCGCTGCCGAAGATCTTGGCGGGCTTTCTATTCTCGCTTCCAATGCTGGCGTATACCCGCAGGTCTGCATCGATGACATGACCGAGAAGGACTTTGACGACATCTTCGACATCAACGTCAAAGGCATGGTCTACTCGATTCAGGCAGCACTTCCCTACCTGCGCGAGCACGGCAAGGGTCGGATCGTGGTGACATCCTCGATCACCGGCAACTACACGGGCTATCCAGGTTGGTCGCACTACGGCGGGACGAAGGCCGCCCAGATGGGCTTCGTGAGGTCGCTTGCGATTGAGCTGGCGCGCGATGGCATCACGGTTAATGCAGTTATGCCTGGCAACGTGGTCACCCCGAGCCTTGAGGCTCTCGGGCAGGACTACATCGACGGCATGTCCAAGTCCGTTCCCCGTGGTTCACTCGGAACGCCCGAAGATATTGGCGAGGCAGTCGCATACCTCGCCAGTGACGGCGCCGGTTTCGTCAATGGTCAGGCAATTGTGGTCGACGGCGGTCAGATCCTTCCCGAGGACCCGGGAGCTCTTGAGAACCTCTAGGACCTTCTGAAGACGTCTCCAGACTTCTGGATGCGTTGAGAAATATCTAGAAATCGCTCGGGGGTAGAGCATCAACCTAGCAATAAAGTGGGGAGCGGAATACTCTGATCCCCACTTGCGTTGCCCCGAGAGACAGCGAAACTCACTAGGCGAAAGCGTCTCATGGAACACCAACATTCGAGGTCAATCGAAGAAAAGCACGCGGGGCAAGGGCACGACGTGGCTCATAGCGAGCACGAGGACCACAGCGAGCACGAGGACCACAGCGATCACAGCGGCCACAGCGAGCACGAGGGCCACGGCGATCACAGCGGCCACGGCGATCACAGCGGACATGGTGGCCACGGTGATCACGTAACCCAATTCCGGCGGCTGTTCTGGGTGATGCTTGCCATCAGCATTCCGGTAGTGGGTTTCAACCACATGTTCGCGGATCTCATCGGCTATTCACTACCCGATGCCGCATGGGCGCACTGGGTCTCCCCCGTTCTTGGCACGATCATGTACATCTGGGGTGGCCGCCCGTTCCTCGCAGGAGCGATCGACGAAATCCGAGGCCGTAAGCCGGGAATGATGCTACTCATCAGCCTCGGAATCACCGTGGCTTTTGTGGCGTCATGGAGTTCCACAATCGGACTCATCGACTCGTCGTTGGACTTCTGGTGGGAGCTCGCGCTGCTCGTGGTGATTATGCTTCTCGGTCATTGGATAGAGATGCGGTCGCTGGCCCAAACCACGTCAGCGCTCGACTCGCTAGCTGCACTCCTGCCCGACGAGGCAGAGCGGTTAGAGGGCGAAGAGGTCGTCAAAGTTTCGCCGTCCGATCTTGAGGTTGGCGATGTCGTCATAGTCCGTCCCGGTTCGACCGTCCCTGCCGACGGCAAAATCATCGATGGCCAAGCCAGTATGGATGAATCGATGGTCACGGGCGAATCAAAAACGGTCACCCGCAGCAAAGGCGAGACCGTGGTGGCGGGCACGGTAGCCACCGATTCTGGGATACGCATTGAGGTCACGGCCATCGGCGACGACACGGCGCTAGCCGGAATCGAAAAGTTGGTGAGCGATGCGCAATCGTCATCATCGCGAGCGCAGCGTATTGCTGACACCGCGGCCGGATGGCTGTTCTGGTTCGCTCTTGGAGCTTCAGCCATCACCGCGGTGACATGGGCAGTGGTCGGAACACCGAACGACGTCGTGGTCCGAACCGTCACTGTGCTCGTGATCGCCTGCCCCCACGCGCTTGGTCTCGCGATTCCTCTCGTCGTGTCGATCGCAACGGAACGCGCGGCGCGGGCAGGGGTGCTGATCAAGGATCGCATCGCACTCGAAAGTATGCGCAACATTGATACCGTTCTGTTCGATAAGACGGGCACCCTTACCAAGGGTGAGCCTGCGGTAACCGGCATCGAGGCCGCTGGCGACCATACCGAGGACGAGCTACTTTCCCTCGCAGCGGCCGCCGAATCTGCGAGTGAGCATCCACTTGCACGAGCAATCGTCGCAGCCGCGAAGGAGCGGGGTGTACACATTCCCGAGGCGACTGATTTCGCATCAGCACCCGCCGAGGGCGTGCAGGCAACCGTCGATGGAACGAAGATTGAGGTAGGCGGGCCGTACCTCCTCGAGCGACGGGGACGCCAGAAGATGTCCGCAACGGACTCGTGGAGCGAAGCCGGCTCAATCATCCTTCACATTCTTGCCGATGATGACGTGATCGGGGCGCTTCGCTTGGATGACGAGGCGCGTTCCGAGTCGTACCAAGCCATTCGCGAACTCCATGACCTCGATATTGAGGTCGTCATGATTACCGGTGACGCTCAAGAAGTGGCCGACACCGTGGCAAGCGATCTCGGAATTGATCGCGTCTTCGCTGGCGTTCGCCCCGAGGACAAGGCTGCGAAGGTCAAAGAGCTTCAGAACGAGGGCAAGAAAGTCGCCATGGTTGGCGACGGCGTGAACGATGCTCCCGCGCTCGCACAGGCCGACGTCGGTATCGCTATCGGCGCCGGAACCGACGTTGCGATTGGCTCAGCCGGCGTCGTTCTCGCGTCTTCCGATCCACGCGGGGTTTTGTCAATCATCAAGCTTTCGCGCGAGAGCTATCGAAAGATGAAGCAGAATCTTTGGTGGGCCGCGGGTTACAACTTGGTGTCCGTGCCCCTCGCTGCGGGAATACTGGCACCCATCGGTTTCCTGATGCCAATGAGCGTAGGAGCTATTCTCATGTCAGCTTCCACCGTGGTGGTCGCACTCAATGCTCAGTTGCTGCGTCGGCTGGATCTGCGCCCAGCAGCCGACGCCGAGAGCTGACGCTACGGTCACAGGCCGATGACTCCGCGCACGAGAACCAACAGAGCGCCCAATCCGGCGAGGGCGGTGGAAAGAACTTGCGCTCGAGCGGGTTCGATCCGGCGCGAGGCCCACCTCCCCACGAGGGCTCCGAGGGTCACAAGCGCGACGACAATGAATAGGTACCACCACGCGGGCAGCTCTCCGCTGGTGCCTACCGAGTTGAGGAGGGTTTTCGAACCGACGGAGAGAATTCCAAGCCCGAGGAAGATCGGCTGGAGACTCGCCCCGAACGACGGATGCTTCCACCGCGCCATCCGCGCATAAATGACCATGACTGGGCCAGCCACCCCGGCAGTTGCATTGAGCATCCCGCCCACGGATCCGACAACAATGAGGTGGCCCTTTCCGTCGCTTTCTTTCAGCCTTCGAACCGTGAAGGTCAGTATCAGGGCAAGAAGTACCGATCCTCCAAGAATGATCTGAAGCCAGGCCGTGGGTGTTTCGCGCACGAGTAAAGCCCCGGCGAACGCCCCCGGCACACCAGCCACGAGGATCCAAATCACGCGACGCCAATCGATGTCCCGCCACCGCACGATCGTGAGAAAAGCAGCGGAAATTATCGTGACGATATTCGTGGCGAAAATACCCACCTGCGGGCCAATGAGGAATCCGAGAGCAGGGCTAACAATCAGACCAACGCCCATCCCAGAGACGCGCTGCAAGAATGCACCGGTGACAATCGCCGCCGCTGCCAGGCACAGCACGAGGGGATCAAGGATCATGGCTCCATTAGACCACGCGCTAGGATTTGACGATGACGCCTTTGCCGATCTACACCTTGGGACACTCCAGCCTTGACCTAGAGACTTTCATCGGCATGCTCACTGACGCTGGCGTCGAGGTTCTAGTGGACGTACGTAAGTTGCCCGGCTCGCGAAAGTATCCTCATTTCAACGACGACGTTCTGGCTCGCGAGCTACGCGCTCACGGTATCGACTATCGCCGGGCAGAAGGCCTCACTGGTAGGCGCAATGTCTCCACAACGGTGCCGTTTGCGACAAACGGACTTTGGCGCAATCGAAGCTTTCACAACTATGCCGACCATGCTCTAGGCGAGGAGTTTCGCGCAGCCCTCAGCGAAATGCAGACTAACGCAGCCGATCGCCAAACGGCCATCTTCTGCTCGGAAGCGGTGTGGTGGCGGTGCCATCGCCGAATCATCGCCGATTACCTCATAGCTAGCGGCGTGGAGGTCCGGCACATCATGGGACCGGGGAAAGTGGTTCAAGCAACGCTTACCGATGGTGCAGTGATCGGTGAGTACGGACGCGTCCGTTACCCCCAACAAGAATGATCACACTGTCAATCGGTACCTAGTTCCGTCGAGGCTGGTAGCGTCGAAGATATGAAACGTTCACTGTCTTTGCTTACTGCTATTTCGTTGAGTTTCCTCGTGCTCGCGGGATGTTCTGACGACGCCACGGAAGCCACTAACGATCCGATGGCCACGGCTGTCGAGAGTGAAGCTGCCTCTGAAACGTCGGTGGACTCTGAGCCAACCGAAGGCACGGCGTCGGCGAACGAAACCGCGAACGATGCGGAATTTCCAAACGTGGAAAGCGCTTACCTCATCTGGACGGGTCGCGGGAACTTCAAGGTGAAGGTAACCATGTCCTCGCGCTATGACACTCCCGATCGGTACGCTGACGGCTGGCGAGTACTCACGCCTGAGGGCGAGGTGCTCGCCGAACACGAACTTCACCACGACCACCAGCACGAACAGCCATTTACGCGAGTGCGCGGCCCATTCTTTATTGGCCCAGACGTAGCCGAAGTGATTGTGGAGGGCCGTGACTCGGAAAATGGGTATGGCGGCGAGACCGTAACGATTGAGGTGCCACACGGTCCGGGCGACGGAGCCGGTGATGGTCGAGGTAGCGGCCAGGGAAATGGTCAGGGCAATCGCAATCGGTAGTGGTCATCACAGGTGACCAAGAGGTGCCATCCCCTCGTGCGTGACACAATGGGTAAATGGCATACCACGCTGACGCGACTGATCTGCGAGACAAAGAAATTCTCACCTGGGAGCTGTTCGGTACAGCAACACGCGAGCTAGCGCAGCGTGTGGCCGATTCAGATTTTGCTCCGGACATCATCATTGCCGTGGCGCGCGGCGGGCTGCTACCAGCGGGCGCACTCTCCTACTCCCTTGGAGTCAAGCTTTCCGATGCGATCAACGTCGAGTTTTACACCGACGTCGCCGAAACTCTCCCCGACCCCGTGCTCCTCGCACCGGTACTCGACACCGAAGCGATCGCGGGAAAGCGCCTGCTAGTAGTGGACGACGTCGCAGACTCCGGTCGTACACTGGCACTCGTCATTGAGTTGCTCACCAGCTTTGGCGCAGAGGTGCGCTCGGCGGTTCTGTACGGCAAGGAGCGCTCGGTGGTCGATCCAGATTTTGTATGGCGCCGCACGGAGGATTGGATCGTGTTCCCTTGGTCGGCCGAACCGCCGGTGACCGCCAGCAGAAGCTAGTAAGCCGCGGCAGCTAAAGATCCGGCGTATCTTCGCCGGTCTCGAATAGCCGTGCTTCCCAACGATCTGCAATTGCCGCCTTTGACACCTGCTCTGATTCGGGGACTCCGGGTTCAAGAGACTCGTAAGAAAACTCAGCGGAGAAATCCTGATCGTCTGGCCGGAATTTCATAACGGTACTGACGGGAAAGCCGTCCTTTCCCGCTGCCTCCACAAAACTATTCATCTCATCGCTGAGTGCGTGCAGCATTGAAGGATTCAAGACGACGTGCGCGAGGAGCGCTCATCGAGCGCCGCAACAACGAGTGCGACCGTGAGGAACACGCAGATCAAGCCGAAAGCACCTGCGAATCCGGCACCATAGCTCACCGTGACCAGAGCGAAAAAGACGCTGGTTACCACGGCATTGCCAAGTGCAGCACCCGCACGTTCGACCGTCTGCTTAATCCCGCCGGCAGTCCCGCCATGACGGACCGGCACATCTTGGAGGCTCAACGTTTGGTTGACGGAACCGAACGCGCCCATCCCGAAACCGTTCAACGCTAACGTGACGGCGAGCAGCCACCACGGCGCTCCGTGTGGAATGAGAAGGACGACGACGGCGCTCGCCAGCGTTCCGACCAGCATGAGCGCGAGCATTCGGACGGCAAGTTTGCGGCCCAACGTCCAGACATACTTCACCGACCATATCGATGAAACCGCACTCAGGATCGCGTTCGGCAGGCCGATCAGGCCGACTGTCAGTGCGTCCACACCGAGGCCAGATTGCAGATAGATGGCGACCACAGCAAACGTGCTGGCGACACCTAAGAACATCGTGCCCGAGATGATTGTCCCGTTACGGAAACTTGGGAAGCCGAAAAGTCGGAGGTCAACCATAGGTTCACCGCCACGCGCTTGATAATGTCGTTCCCATCTCACCCATAGCCAGAGAAGAACGGGAACCGCGGCGAGCAACGCCCAGCCTGCGGCACTCTTCGCCATGAAGGGGAACATCAGGCAGAAAATGGCAACCGTGAGCAGACCTGTCCCGAACGGATCCAAGTCCAGTCGTTCTCGGTCTGGGGACTTGCGCGCTGCCCACCGTCGTCGTTCTGTTTCGAACGGAAACCACACCAGAGCGAGAACAACGCCAAGCACTCCCAGTGGAATATTGACCAGGAACGCCCAGCGCCAGCCCGCCTGGGGTCCAAGTGCGGAGATGATTGCACCGGTGAGAATGGGGCCGACGGCTACCGAGACAGAAATGGTCAACCCGAAGAGGGCAAATGCCTTCGCTCGCCCCTTTCCGGAGTAGTACTGCTGAATCATGCCGGTTACCTGCGGATTGAAGATCCCAGCGGCGAAGCCTTGCACGATTCGCGCAATGTTGAGGAATAGCGGCGTGGGAGCGAGTCCGCAGGCGAGACTGCCGAGAACGAATAGCGTCAGCCCTACCACGAAGAGTGTTCCCCGGCCGATCACGTCTCCGGCGCGACCAGCTGGAATCAACGTGATGCCCAGCGCTAAGCCGTAGCCCGCCAAGATCCATTGGAGATCGGCGTCGGTGGCTCCAAGCCCATCCGACACCGCGGGCAACGCAACGTTAACGCTGGAGATTGCCATGAGCGCCATCGCTAAAGGCATGAGCAACACGAAAAGAATTTTGGTGCGGTGGAACTCGCGTTCTACGCCATCAATGCGAATCACGTCGCGGTCGGCCACGGTTTTCTCCTTTGTGTGCAATAGGTAGAAGCATACGTGGAAATTTCCCAAATGACGTTCGAGCACAACTCCCCCGGTGCTTTGCCGTGGGCTTCAGTGCCTATAATCTTGAAGCATGATCGCACACAAATACGCAGCCGTTATTCTCGCCTCACTGCTTGCACTCACCGCTTGCGACTCAGAGGAGAAGTCAGAAGAGAAAGTTACCCCGACGCCGGAAGCCTCGACCTCCGCTTCAGCTTCACCTGATGATTCGGCCTCGTCTGATGAGACTCCCTCGGCAGATGGGACCCCCTCGGCTGACCACGACGTTCCGACCTTTGATCGCGACTCCATGTCACCTCGGGATTACCTCATCACCACGTCGAAGAAGCAATCGGTCCAGGGCTATGAAGGCGTCACCACGTACCTTCACGGACGCGGACTTGTGACGATCGAAGACGGCGAAGCTTCGTTCGCGCTACTACCAGTCGGCGCAGGAATGAATTTAGATGAACTCCTCACCGATCTGTTGGACTCTGCGGAACCAACGACTCTATGCACGGGCTCGGTCTACCACACCGTGAAAGCATATGACCCTGCGGGCGAGACCGCGTATAGCGGTTCGTTCGATGAGTGCACTCCGGAGTCCGAGTCCACTCTGGCAACGGCCTACGTGGTCTCACTCGCGAACCTAGCGGTGCTCGAAGGCTGGCAGGGCATCATGCTGTCCGTGACCTCCTACGATCAGGGCGAGTTCACGCATTACACGGTGACGGGCAAGACTTTGACCGTCGATACACCTGGCGGGCGAGTGCCCGACGTCCATCAGCTCAGCGAAGCTCAGATTGACGATCTCACTGAGATGACTGATTCGCTTCCGGACTTTGATCCATCAGCGGAGCTGACTCTCCCCACGTGCGAGCCTATTCGCTCCTATAGCGTCATGGCCGGCGCCGAAGGTGAGCTTGAAAGCTACTCGACGGCAGTTGAGTGCCCCGAGATGTCCGTTGATGGTATCGCCACAGAGCACGCGGTAGCGCAGTACCTCGCGAAGATTGCGAACTCGTAAACGGACTGGCCTAGAACAGGCTCGGCCTCGACCCATCTCGACCTCGAACCCTCCTGACCCCGAGCCGGCCTAGATCCACCGAGATCTAGAGGTTTGGGTGCGGTACCTCATTTTCAAGCGGGATACTGC
>CAYOEJ010000026.1:1479-5591 GCA_964403015.1 uncultured Arcanobacterium sp. | reverse complement strand
TCCACCGAGATCTAGAGGTTTGGGTGCGGTACCTCATTTTCAAGCGGGATACTGCTGCGCGGCGGGAGGAAGACCATGAGTGAACCGATAACGACGCCGGTAGCACCCGTCACCCACCACGCCACCACATCGCCGAGTACTACGTGCGAAATGAAGGCGACGCAGGCAACCAGCAAGATTGCTAGGCCCGTCAGGCAGATTTTCACAAAAAGGTTGCCCCACGCCACGGTCTGATCTTTCACTTGACGCCTAAAGTAACGACGATGAATGACGACCGGCATCAGCATGAGCACGGTGAGGAGCACGGCACCGATCAACAGCGCCATATACCACCCCTCGCGGCCGGACACGAGCTCTTCGAAACGCGCTTGAAACGGCAAAACGATCAGAAATGCCGTGACAATCTGCGTGCCGGTTTGCATCACCCGTAGCTCTTGGAGAAGTTCATTCCAGTTACGATCGAGTTTCTCAAAAGGGGTCTCGTCTCTGCGCGCATCGTGTTTCAGATTTCCCATCGGACCTCCTTCGGAGTCTTCTCATCGCGCCATCCACGCCAGACAGCGTGCCGCATCCGCCCCTCACGGGTCCTGCCTGCAACCGTTGCCTCGGCTACCAAATTTGGGGTCACCCACCAAGCATCGCGCTGGTCTGACTCCGGCACATCATCGACCGCCGAAGTTTTTCGCTCGAGCTTCTTCAGCCTTGCCCCAATCTCGGCAATCTGCTTCTGCGAAAATCCAGATCCGACTCTGCCAGCGTACGAAAGCTGTCCGTCGTCGTCGGGGATCGCCGCCAACAGCGACTTGAGTCGCCCATCGGACGTGCCGTCCTCCGAACGCACGCCTACCACCACAAATTCCTGATGAGCCTGGAACTTCAGTTTGATCCATGCTGAACCGCGTTGGCCTGGAAGATAGATGGAATCGCGGCGTTTGGCCACCACTCCTTCCAGCCCCAGTTCCTTGCTGACGCGCTCTGCCTGCGCTAGCTTCCCGTTATAGGTGGGCGGGACGACGACGGCCTCACCATTGCTAAGAATCTCTTCCAGAATTTTGCGGCGCTCCGAGTATGGCGTGCGAAGCAGAGATTGCCGCGAGTTATCCGGCCCGTCGGGAGAACCTAGGCTAAGAACGTCGAACACCATGTACCGCAGTTCGGCATCGACATCATCATTCACTGCGCTTTGGAGGAGACCGAAGTCGGGTCGTCCGGAGTCGTCGAGAGCAATCAGTTCGCCATCGAGAATAGCTCCACCTAACTCTGCGGCCTCACCTTGGAGAAGCTCGGCCAACTCCCCCGCACCTGGAAAGAGATCCGTGAGGTCCTTCCCATTTCGACTCGCAAGCACCACGCCCCCACCGCTCTCGCCCGCAGCGCGCACACCCGCAATCACACGGTAGCCATCCCACTTCATCTCGAACGACCACTTGTCGCCTGACGCTTCGCCAAGCTTAATATCTGCTGGTTTACCGGGCTTTGCGAGCATGGGAGATGGTAGGTCGCCGACGCCGAAGGGCAGCTTCGCCTCGGCTTTCCGTCTCACACTAGTTTGACGGTCGTCCGATTGCTCGTCAGTCTTCAGTCGCTCGCTAGTTTCCGGCTGCTCGCTAGTCTCGGGCTGCTCGTTCATCAGGCGCAGAAGCCAGTTTTTGTCCTCGCCCATCCCGGGTGCATTGATGAGTGCGAAGCGGCGCGGAACTCCTCCGAGCCCGCCATCGGGTCGGCCGTGGAGAACGGCGATCACTTCTTTGCCTTCACGCCATTTCTCGAGCTCGAAAACTCCGGAGTCCCAGATGGTTACTTCGCCGGCGCCATACTCTCCCTTTGCTATTGTCCCTTCAAAAGTGCCGTACTCGAGCGGATGATCCTCGGTCATCACTGCCAGACGATTGACATCATGTTCAAGCGGCGGCCCCTTTGGGACGGCCCACGACACCAAGACTCCCGAGTGTTCAAGGCGGAAATCCCAATGTAGTCGGCGAGCGTGATGCTCTTGGATAACGAAACTTGGAAGCTCACCTTCCCCGAACTCGCGCTCAATGGGAGCCTCTTGGGGTACTGGCTCGGCGGTCTTCTTCACGTCCCTCATCGAGCGGTACTTAGCCAAGCGGTCAGTGGCAGCGCTCGAGAACGCGGCGGCTTCGTCGTCGTCAGAAATCTGAACTAACGGCTCGATTGGATTTATGCCGTTGGCAATCCGTTCAAGAACATCGGCCATGTCGAGGTGCGTTAGGTCGGGGCTTTCTAGTTCTTCCCACGTGCGCGGCGCGGCTACCGTGGGCTGGAGGCGGCCGCGTAAAGAGTAGGGGCTGATGGTGGTCTTCGAAGCGCTGTTTTGGCTCCAGTCCACGAACACCTTGCCAGCGCGGCTCGCCCGCTTCATCCTTGAAATGACCATGTCGGGATGGTCAGCCTCTAACGCTTTGGCAAGTTCGCCCGCAAGCTTAGAGATCACCTCCGAATTGTGTTTCCCATTGAGCGCGGCGTATAGATGGATACCCTTTGAGCCGGAGGTGACAGGGAAGGTTTCCATATCCATGCCGTCCAGAATTTCGCGGCACCAACGAGCAACCTCCGCGCATTCGGCGAGCCCAACACCCTCACCAGGATCGAGATCGAGCACGAGACGGTCAGGGTTTCGCGGTTTGCCATTGCGGCCAAATCGCCACTGCGGGGTGTGTAGTTCTAGGGCGGCAACCTGAGCGAACCAAGCCAGCACGGCCGGCTCATCCGCTAACGGATACGTGTTCACGCGCGAGGTGTGAGAAATGTGGCCGGTGGGAATCCAGTCGGGCGCGGAGTCTTCGAGGTCTTTACGAAAGAAAACCTCGCCCGGAGCATCTGGTGTGCCGACGCCGTCCACCCACCTTTTGCGTGTTATTGGTCGTCCTCGCAGAATCGGCAAAAGCACATCGGCAACCGCGAGGTAGTAGTGCATGACTTCCGCTTTGGTAGTCCCTGTCTCGGGATAGAGCACCTTGTCTAGACTCGAGACGGACAGCGAGCGGTTGCCAACCTGAAACTTCTTTCGGTCTGCCCCTGCCATTGTTCGTCCTTCCAATAGTCCTTCGAGAGTAGCGCCCGCTACCTCCTCAAACAACCCCTACCTGTAGGTTCGTGTGGCTACAATAGCCCTCATGCGAGCAGTATGGACAGGTGCCATCACCTTTGGACTAGTCAACGTTCCCGTGAAGGCATATACGGCGGTGGAAGACCACGACATCTCCTTCCATCAAGTACATGATGCCGATGGCGGGCGCATCCGTTACGAGCGTAAGTGCGAGGTGTGCGGTAAGAAGGTCGAGTACAAGAACATCGACAAGGCCTATGACGATGGCGACGACACCGTGATAATCACTGACGAGGATCTCAAAACACTGCCTGAAGCCTCGAACCAAGAGATCGAAGTCGTCCAGTTTGTGCCGTCCGATCAGGTAGATCCCATCATGCTCGAGCGCAGCTATTATCTAGAGCCAGAAGGCAAATCGCCCAAGTCTTACCTCTTGCTGCGCCAGACGCTTGAAGACACCGATCGCATAGCAATTGTCCAGTTTGCCCTGCGCCAAAAGACGCGCCTCGGTGCCCTGCGCGTACGCGGAAAAGTACTCGTGCTGCAAGGACTGCTTTGGGCAGATGAGGTTCGCGACGTGGACTTCAAGGGGACAAAGTCACGTGCAAAGATCAGCGATCAGGAACTAAAGCTGTCCGCGGCGTTGGTTGAGCAGTTCGCGTCAGATTTCACACCCGAAGATTTCGAAGATGAATACCAAATAGAACTACGTAAACTCATCGACGCGAAACTCAAGGCTGGAGATACACTCGATACCGCAGCTACCTTTGGCGAGAATGAGGATTCCGAAGACGACGGAGACGACGCCGATGTCATTGACCTGATGGAAGCACTCAAGGCCTCTCTCGATCGAAAACGGGGAACCAAGACTTCGGCAAAAACTAGCTCCTCGAAAACGAGCTCTTCAAAAAAGAGCGGCGCGAAAGAGAACGGTGCGAAGAAGAGCAGTACGAAGAAAGGCGCCTAATGCCTTCTGGGCTCATTTCCGTCACACCGGGTGACGGTGGATTCACGCGCATAGCCAAGCCACCGGCGTCGACGA
>CAYOEJ010000026.1:0-1379 GCA_964403015.1 uncultured Arcanobacterium sp. | reverse complement strand
CCTCCGCGCTCTCCAACCTTCTTCCGACCATCACGTGCCGCAGCATTCGCGATACGTGCGGCCTTTTCTTTGCTTGCGCCATCTTCGCGGAGTGCCTCGTAAACCTTCGCGTCCTTAATCTGGGGGACGTCCGATTCCTTGGAATAATCCTTCTTAGCCATAAGGCCAGTCTTATCCCCGCTCACAGACCAAGCAAGGACCCTTAGCCATGGGCGAATCGGCAGCTCTCTAGCCACGATTGCGATCTGGAGAGGTTAGCTCTCATGAACGTTTTTGGTTGACGTCTTCTCAGCCTGTTTGGCACGCTTCTTTGTACGCCTGTCTTGGAGCACGATGTGAACAACGAATACGAGCCCGCCGATGGCAGCTAGAAGAAAGAAAATGAGCGCTACCGCCGGGTACCCGAGCAGCTGTGGACCACCTTCAATTCGTGACATCAGAGCTGCAGCGATGGTGACGGCCGCGAGCACCAATCCCATGGTGAGACGATTAGCGACCTGATGCATTGTCTGCAGGAGCCGATCTTCGTCAATTGCGTTAACGCGCACAGACAGTTCGCCGTTACTGAGCGCATCCAAGATGCGGTTCGCTCGGCGCGGCAGGTTCGCGGCGAACTCTTTTGCCTCGATTGCCCCTGCCACCAGGCTTCCTGGCGAGATTGAAAACCCTGATTCAATAAGGGTTGCCACATTGTCACGAATCGCTTCCGCGGGGGCAAAGCCTGGATCGAGGTGTTGCACAGCTTGATCCAAATTGAGAAGCGCTTTGCCAACCATGGACATTTCTGCCGGTGGGCGCAAGCCATGTTTGCCCGAAATCCTCGCGAGCGAAACGAGCACGGAGCCTGCCTGCAAGTCCTTGCCCAGCGACAGCACGCCGGACACGAGGTGACTAACCTCGTCACGGAATGCAGCGGCGTCGTAGTCGCTCAGTGGATGACCCATCGATGCAAGAACGTTTGCAACTTCCTCGCCATCGCCCTCCCCGATAGCAATAAGGATACGAACGAGCTGCTGGCGCACACGTTTTGGTACGCGAACTACCATTCCTAGATCGATCAGCGCAAGATGCCCGTCGGGCGTCACCAAGAGATTGCCGGGGTGCGGATCAGCGTGAAGCAGTCCGTGATTAAGTAACGTATGGAGAAAGAATCTGAAGAGCGCATCCGCGAGCGCGCTTCCATCAATATCAAGAAGCTCGAAATCGCTGAGGTCAGTGACCTTTCGCCCTACAATGTATTCCATCGTGAGCACACGTGAGGTGCTGTAATCTCGAAGTGGTTCAGGCACTAGAAGCAGGTCCTCATCGTCTACGAGGTTTCGAAGCTGTTCGAGGTTAGCGAGTTCTTTGCGATAATCGAGCTCGTCGGCCAGCGAGCG
>CAYOEJ010000025.1:8580-21129 GCA_964403015.1 uncultured Arcanobacterium sp. | reverse complement strand
GCTCTTGGTAGATCTCATTTAGGCGCGCTACGCAGGCCATGACGCCGTCGTGGCCGGGGTTGTCGGTCAACCACCAGTCAAGACCGCGGCTCTCGCTCCATTCAGCAATCTGAGCGAACTCCTGGCCCATGAAGAGCAGCTGCTTGCCCGGATGTGACCACTGGTAGGCATAAAGCAGGCGAACGCCAGCAAGCTTTTGCCATGGGTCTCCGGGCATCTTGGTGTAGAGGGAGCCCTTGCCGTGGACAACCTCGTCGTGCGACAGCGGCAGCATGAACTGCTCGGAGAATGCATAGACGAGGGAGAATGTGAGTTCACCATGATGCCAGCGGCGATTGACCGGCTTTTCTTGGAAGTAGCGCAGGGTATCGTTCATCCACCCCATGTTCCACTTCAAGCCGTAGCCTAAGCCGCCACTTTCAGTCATCGCGGTCACGCCCTCCCACGAGGTGGACTCTTCGGCGATCATCATAATTCCTGGATGGTTGCGGTAGGCGGTGGCGTTTGCTTCCTGAATAAAGGAAATCGCCTCGAGGTTTTCACGGCCGCCGTAGACGTTTGGCTGCCACTGACCGGGATCGCGCGAGTAGTCGAGGTAGAGCATGGAGGCAACGGCGTCCACGCGAATACCGTCAATGTGGAATTCCTCGAACCAGTACAGGGCATTGGCGACGAGGAAGTTGCGGACTTCGCGTCTGCCGTAGTTAAACACGAGTGTGCCCCAGTCCGGATGCTCACCACGGAGCGGATTCGGATCCTCATAGAGTGGGGTGCCATCGAAGTTTGCGAGCGCCCATTCGTCCTTCGGGAAGTGGGCGGGTACCCAATCCATGATGACGCCGATACCAGCGTTATGAAGTTCGTTGATGAGGTATCGCAGTTCGTCGGGCGAACCAAAGCGAGCCGTGGGCGAGTAGTAGGACGTGACCTGGTAACCCCATGATGGGCCGAAAGGATGCTCGGCAAGAGGCATGAACTCGACGTGGGTGAATCCAAGATACTTGACGTGTCCAACGAGCTGGGCGGCCATCTCCTTAAAGTCGAGACCCATCCGCCAAGAACCAAGATGAACCTCATAGACCGATACTGGGCCACTGTGTGGGTTGCGCTCAGCGCGCGCACGCAGCCATTCGTCGTCGTCCCACTCGTAGTGGGAAGCGGCAACAATGGAAGCCGTTGACGGAGGAATCTCAGTACGGCGTGCCATCGGATCGGCCTTCTGGTGCCACGAGCCGTCAGCGTACTGAATTTCAAACTTGTAGCGGGCACCCTCGTCGGCGCCGGGGATGAATAGCTCCCACAGGCCCGACGTCCCCATAGTGCGCATGGCGGAAATCTGGCCATTCCACGAGTTGAAGTCGCCCACCACGCGAACTGCTCGTGCGCTCGGTGCCCACACGGAAAAGCTCGTGCCGCGCACTTCGCCCATGGGGGTGTCGTAGTGGCGCACGTGCGCACCCAGAACTTCCCACAGCTTCTCGTGGCGGCCCTCGGAGATGAGGTAACGATCAATCTCGCCAATGGTGGGCAGGAAGCGATAGCCGTCGTCGCTCAGGCTCTCAAATTCGCCGTACACGGCGCGCACGCGGTAATCGGGAACGTCACTGCCTTCTATGACAGCCGTCCAAATGCCATTGAATTCGTGCTGAGCGGGGTACTCTCCTTGCGGAGTCACAATCGACACAGAGTCGGCCATATGACGCATAACGCGTACGGTGACATTCGTTCCATCGGAGTGCGGACCGAGCACGTCGTGCGGCGAATGGTGGTTGCCATTCGATACAGCATCGAGCAGATCCGTCGAAATATGGATGGGTTCTGGTGTGGAGTTCATGTGTCTAACTCTCCCATGTTTTTGAAAGCGGTAAGTGGTATTTGTGCGGTGTGCTAGGCCACCTCGTTGGCGAGGATGCGCCGTACACCGGCCAGTGGGATATCCACCCATGTGGGCCGGCTCGCTACCTCGTAGCTCACTTCGTAAAGGGCCTTGTCCAAGATGAGGGCGTTAAGAAGCGCGGTGTGGTTGTCGCTATCGATGTTGTTGTCACCATCGGTGTGGTTGTCACCGTCGGTGTCGGGGTCGACGACGGTGCCGTGGGCATCACTAGGGTCGACGACGCCGGGCTCGACGGCACCGGGGTCGACGACGCCGACCTCGCGAACCGATCCGTATCCCTCGAGGAATGCCTCGTGCGCAGCGGCGATCCACCTATCTAGAGCTTCTTCATCCCCGCCAGCCTTCTTCGCCGAGCCAGCTGCGTAGTCAAAAGATCGAAGCATGCCCGCCACGTCGCGTAGCGAAAGATCGGGTTCTGTGCGCTGAGCCAACGGCCGCAAGGGCTCGCCTTCGAAATCCAGCGCACACCAGCCCCGCGTGGGGGCATTCAAAACCTGACCAAGGTGATAGTCGCCGTGGATGCGCTGCAGGCGTGGCCATGGACCTTCGAGCGCGCGCTCGTAAACATCCGCGATCGCGACGCGATGTTCGGCCAGCTCCGGTACGTCCGAGATCGCCTTGGCAGCACGTTCTTGCCACACCGCTGCAAACTTTTCTTTGTCTGCTGACGTTACGTCGACCGCAGGAAAGGAGGCGGCGAGTTCGTCGTGGATCTGCCGAGTCATCTCTCCGAGCGCGACGATGCCGTCGCGGTCGGCAATGCTACCGTTCGTTGATTCAAGTCCATCAGTGATCACCTGCCAAGCGTCGACCGATCCGGCAAGGAACTCTTGTGCCACGAGCACGTCGGCCCGAAGGACATCGTTCCCGTGATCGTTCCGGCCATCGGTCCCTGCTTCAGGCTCAGCATCAGACGCGCTATCGAGCCAAGACGCCGTCACCGAACCGTACTGGCGGGGAACAGCTGCGGAGCCCGAGAGATCGAGAGCCTGCTGGAGTTCAACGTCTGGGTTAACACCAGCGCTAATGACCCGAAAAACCTTGAGAATGATACCGGTGGAGCCCACGTCATCCGGCTCGCTGAAACGATAAATAATCGATGTGTTTGACTGCTCCGACCGAAGCTTCGATGCGCTTTCTATTGCGGGAAGGTCCTCAAGCAATCCGCGCAGAGGCTTCGATTCGAGGATCAGTTCGCCACCAGTAGGTCGCCCCAGCTCGCTGGCTTGCCCGGGGTCAGTCAAAACGGTCCGTAGCAAAGCATGCTTGCCGGCGTCGTCGTCGGTCGCGTCGAAAACTGCAATCGATCCGTCAGCCACCGATCCGTCAGCCACCGATCCCCAGTAGCCGGGGCCGTTTTCGTCACCGCCACGTCGGTAAACCAGTGGAACCGAAAAAGTCGTGCCAGCGATCTTTACGAAATGGAGGACGGTGGCTTCGTCGTCGTTCTCACTCAACGTCACCTGCGGCCCCAATTCGACCTCAGGCCTGTCGGTTCCAAGTGTGTACCAGCGTGCTTGTGCAATCTTGTCGGTAAGAATCGCACCTAGCTCATTGCGGGGGATCGCTTCGAGGATCATCGGTTAGCGCCGCCTTCGGAGTCGGTCGCTTCGGGAGCAATCATCGGCTCGTCCACGACGAGCTTCTCACCGGCCACTGGGTTCTCACCAGCCGCCGCGTCCTCGCCAACAGCGAGCCCCTCGTCAACCGCGAGCGGCACGTCCAAAGGAAGAAGATCCTCAACCGAAGGAACTTCCTCCGCCGGCGGCGCCTCGGCACCCTCGATCGGCGCAGGTTCATTCGAACCCTTAGGCGTGAGAAGCAGCCAGAAGAAATCGCGCGAGCCGAGGGTCATTTGGTAGGTACCGTCGTCGGAGATGGGAGGGAAGCCGGCCCCGCCAAAGACGTCGGACGCATCCCAGCCCGCATACTCGGGAATCTGAATCTTGGCGGCGCGAGGCGTATTTGCCAAGTTCATCGCGCACAGCATCACCTGATCGTCGTTGACGCGGGTGAAGGCAAGCACAGCCTCGTTGTTGACGTCGCGCAGCTCAAACTTGCCATTACCCATCACCGGGTACTTGGAACGAACCTCGAGGATACCGCGCGTCCAGTGAAGCAACGACGCCGGCTGCGCGAGTTGGGATTCCACATTGATCGCTTGGTAGTGGTAAACGAGCGACTGAATGAGTGGCAGGTAGAGCTTGCCCGGGTCAGCGGTTGAAAAGCCGCCATTGCGATCCGGCGTCCACTGCATCGGCGTGCGAACGGAGTCGCGGTCGGCGAGCCAAATGTTGTCGCCCATGCCTAGCTCGTCGCCGTAGTACATGCACGGCGACCCTGGAAGCGAGAGCAGAAGTGCGTTTGCGAGTTCGATTTCGGCTCGCGAATTTCCGAGCAGCGGCGCTAGACGACGACGGATGCCGACATTCGCTCGCATCCGCGGATCTTCGGCATACCAGCCATACATCTTCGCGCGTTCTTCGGTGGAGACCATCTCGAGCGTCAACTCGTCGTGGTTACGCAAGAACGTACCCCACTGGCCGCCGGCGGGGATCTCCGGCGTCGCCTTGAGAATGTCCCGGATAGCGGTGGCGCGCTGATCACGCAACGCGTAGTAAATTCGCGGCATCACGGGGAAGTGGAAGCACATGTGGCACTCGGGTTCTTCCTCCGTACCGTAATATTCCACAACGTCTTCGGGCCACTGATTTGCCTCGGCGAGCAGCACGCGGCCGGGGAATTCGTCGTCGATCATTGCGCGCAAGGACGCGATGAACTCGTGGGTGCGTGGCAGGTTCTCGCAGTTCGTGCCTTCTTCTTCGAAAAGGTACGGAATGGCGTCGAGCCGGAAGCCATCCACGCCCAGTCGCGACCAGAACCGGACGACGTCGAAAATGGCCTCCTGCACCTTCGGATTCTCATAATTGAGGTCGGGCTGGTGGGAGAAGAAGCGGTGCCAGAAATACTGGCGACGCACGGGATCGAAGGTCCAGTTCGAGGCTTCGGTGTCGATGAAAATGATGCGGGCGTCGGCGTATTCTTCGTCGGTATCGCGCCACACGTAGAAATCACCGAACGGACCATCGGGATTGGAACGCGACGACTGGAACCACGGGTGCTGGTCGGAGGTGTGGTTCATGACCATGTCGATGATGATTCTGATACCGCGATCGTGAGCCTCATCGACGAGTTCGGCGAAGTCATCGAGCGTTCCGTACTCGGACTTTATGGCCGTGAAATTGGAGATGTCGTAACCGCCGTCGCGCATCGGTGATGGGTAAAACGGCGGAATCCAGAGGCAATCGACGCCAAGCCACTGGAGATAATCCAGATGGTTGATGAGACCGCGGAAGTCACCGGTGCCGGTCCCTTCCGAATCGCCGAAGGCACGAAGCAGGACCTCGTAAAAAACGGCGGTGCGGTACCATTCCGTATCCTCGGTGAGGCCCGGCCGTGAGCCGACGATTCCAACGGAATTGTGCTTAGCTGGCTGAGTTAGTGAGTGGGGAGAATTTGTCACTGAGGAAGTACCTTCACTGAGAGGATATGGGCAACTTGACCGTGGGGGTCAAGACGAACATAGGGACGATCATTCCATAGATAGTGCTGGCCAGACATCTCGTCGTAAACCTCGAGAACTGGTGAACCGTCCCAACGCGGAGTCGCGCCAAAAGGCGTGAGATCGAGATAGACCTCGGCGTCGCGGGAAGCATACGGATCGAGATTCAGAACCACGATGACTGCGTCGATGCTTCCGTCCGCTGACTCTTCCGGTTTCGATACCTTCGTAAAGGAGATGACCTTTTCGTTCGACGTCGGGTTAATCGTGACGTTTCGCAGACGACGTAGTGCTATGTGGCGGCTACGAATCTCGTTGAGTTTTCCGAGAAGCTGGGCGATGCCGTTGTATTCGGCGGCCTCAAAGTTTCGGTTCTTGAACTCGTACTTCTCGTTATCGATCTGCTCTTCGGCGCCGGGGCGGGCGATATTCTCCACCAGCTCGTAACCGGAGTAGATACCCCATGTGGGTGATCCCGTTGCCGCCAAGATCGCTCGAATAGCGAAGGCAGGAATGCCGCCGCGTTGCATATACGGGGTCAGGATGTCGTGGGTTGTGGGCCAGAATGCAGGTCGCAGGCGGGAGTCAGATTCGTGTGCGAGTTCCATGAGGTACTCTTCGATTTCTGTTCGCTCGTTGCGCCATGCGAAGTACGTGTAGGACTGGTGGTAACCGACCGCACCGAGAGTCTGCATCATCGGGGGAGCAGTGAACGCCTCGGCGAGGAAGATGACCTCCGGATGGGTCTCTCGGAACTCTGCGAGAATGCGCTGCCAAAAATCGACGGGCTTCGTGTGGGGGTTATCTACACGGAAAATGGTTACGCCGTGATCGATCCACACCTCGAAGACGCGCTTGATCTCTTGGTAAATGCCTTCGGGATCATTGTCGAAGTTCAGCGGATAAATGTCCTGATACTTCTTGGGTGGATTCTCCGCAAAGGCGATCGTGCCATCGGCGCGCGTGGTGAACCATTCCGGGTGTTCCTCAATCCACGGGTGATCGGGGGAGCACTGGAGCGCGATGTCGAGTGCGACCTCCATGCCAAGTTCCTTGGCGCGCGCTACAAAAGCGTCGAAGTCATCAAAGGTGCCGAGCTCTGGATGGATCGCGTCGTGCCCGCCGTCGGCTGAGCCGATCGCGTATGGCGAGCCAGGATCCTTATCAACGGCCTCAAGCGTATTGTTTCGGCCCTTGCGGTTTGTCACGCCGATGGGGTGAATCGGCGTCAAGTAGATGACATCGAAGCCCATGGCCGCGACACGATCGAGTCCGTCCTTGGCGGTCCGCAGATTTCCCGAGACCCATTCGCCCGTCTCATGATCGACGTAGGCACCAACCGAGCGCGGGAAGAACTCGTACCAAGAACCGACGAGTGCGCGCTCGCGGTCAACGTTCACTTCGTAACGAGCAGACTCGGTGACGAGATCGCGAAGTGGATACTTCTCGAGGGCTTCTTCCACTTCGGGAGAGGTGGCGGCAGCAAAGCGTAGCTTTGGCGAGACTCGCTTCTTCGTGACGACGGCGATCGCATCGTCCAATGCTTCACGCTCGGCGCTGCCCTCGGGAATATTCTCTAGTGCACGGTTGAGTACGGCCTCGCCTTCAAGGAAGACGAGTGGAACGTCGATGCCTGCCTCTAGTTTCACCTCGGCCATGTGACGCCAGGTGGCTACCGGATCGGACCAGGCGCTCACGAAGAAGGTATGCGTACCCGGTTTCTTCGGGGTGAGCCAGCCTTCAAACCGGCGCAGTCCGGGCGCGATATCTTTCATGGGAGCAACCTGCACGACCTCGCCATCGGGTCCGATGAGCGTGCATTCGGCCCCGTAAAGATCGTGGCCCTCGCGGAAGATCGTGGCCCGGACGGGAAATGCCTCGCTGACGGTGCCCTTCGCCGGCCACGCGCCGCCCTGAAGCTGCGGGGTGACGTCGATGATCGGGATGCGACCAACGGGCGCAAACGGAGCTGCCTTCGGCTTCGGGGCCTCATCGGCAACAGAGGTATCGGGCTCGGTAAGAATCGGGTGATCAGTACCGGTAAATTCCGCGGGAACCTCAGTGCCGTTGCCGGAGGCCTGGCTTGATGCCTTCACACTGGCGGTGTCCTGTTTTGCGGTGCTCTGTTTCGTGGTACTTGGGTCTCGCTCGGCGATGTTTGCGCCTTGTTGCTTGGCGGTCCTGGCGTCTCGCTCGGCGTTGGTTGCGTCTCGCTCCGCGATACTCGCAACTCGCTTGCTGTTCGCGGCTCCGTTCTTGCCGGTACCGTTCGTTGCGGCACCGCTCATCGCGGCAGGAGTCTTCTTCGATTCGGGCGCTGTGTTCTGATGCGGTGTACTCACATCTTTCAGCTTAGTTGATATCGCTACGCCAAACCCTCAAACTCGCCATTCACCGGCTGAAACAGAAGGTGGATGGCCATTATGCGCTGGCCATCCACCCTGTTCGCTAAATGCGATGAAATGCTATGCGGTTCCGAAAACCTGCCTCGTATCGCAGATCTTCTGTATCGCAGAACTTCTGCACCTCAGATCCTCTGCGGCTCGATCTTCCACACCTCGGTGGCGTAATCGTTGATCGTGCGGTCCGAGGAGAATCGACCGGACTCGACAATGTTCTTCCAGCACATGGCTGCCCAGTGCTGGCGATCCTTGTAGTCCTCCGCCATTCGGTCGCGAGTCTCACGGAAGTCTTCGAAATCGCCGAGCACGTAGTAGACGTCGGCCGGCTCGTATCCGTTGCTCTCCAGAAGTGAGTTCCGCAGATCATGGAAAAGGCCGGTGCCGTTGTCGTCGAGCGTGCCGTCGACGAACGCATCAAGAACCCGCTTCAGGCCTGGGACGGATTCGTAGACACGGCGAGGATCGTAGGACTTGCGAAGTTCGGGGAGTTCTTCTTCCTTGGCTCCGAAGATGTACGCGTTGTCTTCACCAACCGAATCAACGATTTCAACATTCGCACCGTCCAGCGTGCCCAAGGTCAGCGCACCGTTCATCATGAACTTCATGTTGCCGGTACCAGAGGCTTCCTTTCCGGCCGTAGAGATCTGCTCAGAGACGTCCGCGGCAGGAATGATGCGCTCAGCGGGGGAGACGTTGTAGTTCTCGATGAAAACGACCTTGATCGTCTCGTTGACATCAGGGTCGTTGTTAACGAGTTCACCGATCGTGTTGATCAGCTTAATAATGGCCTTTGCGCGAACGTATCCTGGAGCTGCCTTGGCGCCGAACACGAAGACTCGGGGGGTGACCTCAAGCTTCGGGTCGTCCTTGAGTCGGAAGTACAGGTCAAGGATGTAAATCGCATTGAGTAACTGTCGCTTGTACTCGTGCAGACGCTTAATCTGGACGTCGAAGATGGCGTCAGGATTAATCTCAATCCCTTGCCGCTCCTTGATCCAATTCGCGAAGTCGACCTTGTTCTCGTGCTTGATGTCGTTGAGACGCTCGAGAATCTTCGGGTCTGTACCCTTATCCTCGAGTTCCTTGAGTCGATCAAGGTCACGAACCCAGTCGTCAGACCCAAGTAGCTCGGTCAGCAGGCCAGACAGTCTCGGGTTGCACTGATTGACCCAACGACGCGGCGTTACACCGTTCGTTTTGTTATTGAACTTCTCTGGCCAGATCTCAAACCAGTCGTGAAGGGTGTCCTTCTTAATAATTTCCGTATGAAGCGCGGCCACACCGTTGATTGAGTACGCGGCGTAGCACGCGATCCATGCCATTCGGACCCGGTTGCCGTCGATCGGTGCCATGTAGTCGATCTTTCCGGGATGCATTCCCTCTTCGGCAAGCTCTTCACGGAAGCGTCGATCGATCTCGCGAATGATCTCGATGATGCGTGGGAAAAGTCGCTCGAAGATCGAAATCTCCCAGGTTTCCAGAGCCTCGGCAAGGACGGTGTGGTTCGTGTAGGCAAAAGTATTGGCCACAATCTCCCAAGCGTCTTTCCAAGCGAAATCATGCTCATCGAGCAGAATTCGCATCAGCTCAGGGATGGCAAGAACGGGGTGAGTGTCATTCAGCTGGACCGAGTTGTACTCCGCGAAAGACTCGAGCGTGCCATGCTGCTCGAGGTGGTTGTCCACGATCGACTGCAGCGATGCGGAGCAGAAGAAGTACTGCTGACGAACGCGCAGAACCTTGCCCTCGAACGACGAATCGTTCGGGTAGAGCACTCGGCAGATATCGTTCACGCGCTCACGTTCAACGATGGCCTCCGTAAACTTCTGCGAATTGAATGCGTTGTAATCAAACTCTTGAATCGGCTCAGACTTCCAGAGGCGAAGAGTGTTGACGTTGTCGGTGCCGTAGCCCGTGATTGGCATGTCGTAAGGAATTGCGCGTACATCAAGGTCTGCATACTTGACGAGTCGCTGCTCCTCTTCGCGGCGAATGACGAAGGGGTAGCCTTCTTCCATCCATGCGTCGGGCTCTTCACCCTGGAAACCGTCTTCGAAGAACTGCTTGAACAGGCCGTAGCGATAGAGGATGCCATAGCCGCGTACGGGAAGATCCATCGTTGCGCACGAGTCTAGGAAGCACGCCGCAAGACGTCCAAGACCGCCATTTCCGAGCGCAGCATCATGTTCTGCCTCGAGCACCTCAGAAATATTCTGCCCGAAGCTGTTGAGCGCCTCGGTTGCTTCTTCAACCATCCCCAGGTTATTGAGGTTGTTGAGCAAGGCGCGTCCCATGAGGAACTCTGCAGAAAAGTAATGCTGCATGCGGCTTGCGTTGTATCGCTCTTCGGATCGCTGCCAGTTTTCGGCAATGCGGTCGACGACGGCGTTCGACGTTGCGGTCCAATATTCCATCGGTGTACCGGCATCTTCGCGACGTCCGGAGACGGCGCGCACCTGCATGCCAATGGATGTGGTGGTGTCGACGTGGGTCATTTTCTCCCTTTCGAAACGGCATGGGTAAGGTCCCATTTCGTACATCTAAAGAATAGCCGAGTTATCTGTTTGCCCCAATTCCGTGCATTTCTGAGCCGAATTCAGACTCAGGCTCATAACTCGGCCCAGACTCAGGCTCGTTACCATGCTCAGACTTTGACCGCGGCGGTTGTTTCAACGGCGGGGACTTAAGCTTCGGATCCGGTTTTGCAGATACTCGTGAGTCAGTGTCATGCAGTGTCACACCGACTATTCCCGATCTGTCGACGAATACCCATCCGCGAGCATGGTGGTGCACGTCGATATTTCGACGATGTAATTCTTGGTGGTGGTACCAACACAGCATTACGAGGTTATCGATGTCCGAATTCCCACCCGATTCCCAATGGTGGGCATGGTGGACCTGGGAGGCTGTGATGGTGTGTTCGCAGCCAGGAAACCTACATGTTCGATCCCGTGCGATAACCGCTCTGACTTGGTGAGATCCGCATGACCGATTTGCTCTACCTACATCTAGCGGTTGGCTATCAGGACCCAGCACTATTCTTCTTACAAACGAATCGCAAAGTAGGGTATCCAGCTGAGAAGGGACCAGTGGAGTGCCGTCATCCAACGTGGCGGGCTCAAGTCCAGTGAATAAGTCGGGGTTGAATCTCGTTTGGATCTCAGAGATTGCTGTACCAACCATCTCTCGAACCTTCTTGACTTCTGTAAGGCACTCGCCTTCGACTCCGTGAACTGGGCAGATTCGATGATTGAATTCGCCGCTAGTGCCGCTGTCTTTAAGGTAGCGGGAGATGAATTGCGCATCAGCCAAGCACGTACTGACGCCATCAGCGTCCGGCGCGACCTGTCCCAGATCGCTCTGTCCCTGAGCGGTAGTACCATCAGCCAGATCGCTATCCACGCCTTCGAGCTTCTTCGCTGCTAAATGCGCTCCGACAATCGTCTCAACAGGCACGTGAATAGAGAGGTGCGGACGGACGCGCGAAGCCGTGCGGCTCGTTCCGCCATCGAGATGCGCCGACGCTAGCTCGACGAGAGCACCTGCCCGACGTTCGTTAGGCATTCTAGGATCGCTCTCAGAGGGAACACCCATCAGAGCTGTGAGGCTCTGGTTAAGGATTTCGCCATTGAGCGGAGTCATCCAACCGTGAATTCGCCATCCGGAGTCGTCGCTTACCAAGGTAAGGGTCTCTTGCCTGAGTTGCTGCGCGTGCTCGCGTTCAGCCACTTTAGGAGTGTTCTTCACTCCCCATGCCTTTACCTTTCGACGAAACTTGTCAGCGTCCATCGATTTTGCGACCTCGAGCAAATGTTCCTCGCCCCTGATCGGATCGGCCAGTAGTTCTTTTGCTTCTGGCTCTTTTGTAACAGACCGGAGAATGTCTACGTGTTCGGGTGTGATTTCTCCATTGAGAAACGCTTGTTTGAACCTTGGTAGTTCCTCGTCCAATGCCTTAGCTCGCTGAACCGCTGTTCGAGCTTGGGAGAGTGTCGATCCGCCAATTCGCCGGTCAAACTCCGGCAGTGTGCGTGCGCCCTGGTCCTCCCAATCTCCGAGCCTTTCGACTGCTGCCAATATCGAGGAGCGCAGTGCTGACACTCGTGTCTCTAAGGTCTTCAAGTTCTTCAGGGCATCGAGCCGGACTCTCTTCGTGAGGCTGGTGAGGTCAACCTGGCCAATTTCGGTGACCGACTCATTAAGGACCTGCAACAGAGACGCGAAGAATTGATCCGGTTGCTCGCCGCGTTCCTTAAACGGTCCAACAGCCGCATTGCCAGAGGAGACTGTCGGACCGAGAATGTCTTCCTCGTACCATTCAAGGAAAAGGTCCTCATCACTGCACACTAAGGGGGCGGCATCGAACAAAGTGTCCATCGTTGCCTCCAATCCCTGTCGTGACGCTGAATATCGGCTGGCGCCGAGTGTGATCGATGTCGGCTCCTAATGGGATTCCCTACCGATCGAACATCTCAATTCTAGAACATATGTTCGACGAAAACAAGAGCAAAAACCATCAAAAGCGCACAAACAACATTTATCCACGTTTCGTAAATGCGGAGTGTTTATCCACACAATTCGAAGTCGCCGGATAGCAAAACGGCGCCGAGTCAGAGCTCGACGCCGCCTGCGAATTCGCCCCGCTAGCGTACGCTCAACGTGGCACTAACTGACGCTCAGCGCTCGAC
>CAYOEJ010000025.1:2236-8480 GCA_964403015.1 uncultured Arcanobacterium sp. | reverse complement strand
ACTAGCCCACGCTCAGCGCTCGACTAGCCCACGCTCAGCGCTCTAATAAACCATATTCAGCGCTTCATGCACCTCGTGCAGCGTCTCTTGTGCCTGCGCGCGGGCCTTCGCAACGCCGCGCTTCAGAACATCCGCGAGGTATGCCGGATCCTTCTCGAGTTCTGCGCGGCGCTCGCGGACCGGCGCCAAGTGCTCGTTCAAAGCTTCTGTCACAACCTTCTTCAAGGTGCCGCCTCCGCCGTCGCCGATCTCGTCAGCAATCGCTACGGGATCACCGCCGCTCGCAAGCGCGGCCATAAGGAGAAGGTTCGAAACCTCAGGGCGATTCTCCGGATCGTAGGTGATGTTGCGATCGGAATCGGTCATCGCCTTCTTGATGAGCTTGGCGGTTTCGTCAGCGGTCATACCGAGCTCAATCGTGTTCCCCTTCGACTTCGACATCTTCGTCCCGTCGAGACCAAGCACAGATTCCGCCTCGGAGAGCAGCCCCTGCGGACGCGGGAATACAGGATCCTTGCGGTCGCCTCGTCCGTAGCGGGCATCGAAGCGGTCGGCAATCACACGCGCTTGTTCGATGTGCGGTAGCTGGTCCTTGCCAACCGGCACAATGTTGGCCTTGCAGAACAAGATGTCCGCAGCTTGGTGAACGGGGTAGGTGAGCAGCAAGCCCGACATCGGGCGCCCCTGAGTGGCATCAAACTCGGCCTTCACCGTGGGGTTCCTGCGCAACTCGGCGTCGGTCACCAGCGACAGGAACGGCAGAAGCAACTCATTGAGCTCGGGAATCTGCGAATGTGCGAAGAACGTCGTTTCGTCCGGATCCATGCCCACGGCAAGGTAGTCCGTGAGCAGCGAGTACACCCGGTCGCGAATTGGACCGACGCCGTCGCGGTCCGTAATCACTTGATAATCCGCGATAAGTAGCCAGGTATCCACACCGCGCTGCTGCAGTTTGACCCAGTTACGCAGAGCGCCGAAGTAGTGGCCAATGTGCAAATTTCCCGTGGGGCGCGCACCCGTGAGAACACGGAATTGGCTGGCGTCTTTTTCAATGGCAGACTCAATCTTGGCGCTGACTTCACGCGCGTGTTGAAGTGACGCACCGGTTGCCGCATTTTCGAGTGCCTTCTCGGCGTTGTGTTCGCTCATATTCCTATCGTATCGCTGGAAGTTTCAAGACAAAATTTTCGCACGACGACGCGGCCAACCTCACGACCGGCCCTCACGACCCGACGACGCCGCACGGAACCTCTCGACCTCACCAACTGCGGCTGTCCTGTGGTCTCGGCCCGACGACGCCGCGCCAACCTCACAACCAGCTGACGCCGGACCCCAGCCGACGCCGGACCCTACACCGCCGTCCTATTCCGGATTGGCGAGGTACAGATTAATCGACAGCGCCTCGATGGTGGTAACCGCACCCGGAGCGTAGCTTTCGGTTTCTTCGCGGGGGCGGTCCCACGACGACGACCACACCAGATGGAACGGCGTCCCACGCCCCTGCGGCAGCGTGACGGGGCAGTCCTCGATCGCGCCGTTGAGAATGAGGAGCGCATCGGCGTCGGTACCGTTGCCGGAGCGGATGACCTGGAGGAGTCGACGCTGGTTGTCGAACCACTTGTAGTCGGCCATGCGGTGCCCGTGCGGGTCGAGCCATTCAAGATCGCGAACGGGATCGCCGTCGGCGGCATTGCCCGTATAGAACCGGGTGGGCCTCAGAACACTGTGATCGCGGCGCAGCCGAAGCAGGTAGGCGGTGGTGTCGAACATGTTCTGCTCGTCGTCGCCGATGTTCCAATCCAACCAAGAAAGCGGTGAGTTCTGGCAGTAAGCGTTATTGTTTCCGTGCTGGGTCTTGAGAATCTCATCGCCCGAGGTGATCATCGGTGTTCCACCGGCCAAAATGAGCGATGCCATGAGGTTACGCACGGACTTCAGGCGGGCTTCGCGAACCGATGCGGGCAGTTCCTCATCTTCAGGCTTGCCCTCAACACCATGGTTCCACGAACGGTTATTGGTGGTTCCGTCGCGGTTGTCCTCATCGTTTGCCTCGTTGTGTTTACCGTTGTAACTCACAAGGTCATGCATGGTGAAGCCATCATGGGCGGTGATGAAGTTGATCGATGAATGAATCCCGCGCCCACCGGGAATTCTGCCGTGACCAAAGAGATCTGCCGATCCGGCCAGCCGCGTCGCAAGATCACGCGGGTCGCTTCCGTGCCCGCCGTGCATGATTGAGGCTGGCGCGGTGAGCCAGAATGAACGCAGGGAGTCGCGGAAACGGTCGTTCCAGTCTGCGGTAGGCAGCGGGAATTGACCGGTTCGCCAGCCACCCGGCCCCAGATCCCACGGCTCGTTGATGAGTTTGACGGTCGAAAGAACTGGATCTGTCCCCATCGCCACAAACAGAGGGTGGTTATGGTTAAACGAATCGCCCTCGCGACTCATCGTCACCGAGAGATCAAAGCGGAAGCCATCCACACCCATCTCAGTGACCCAGTAGCGCAGGGAGTCGAGCGTCATCTGCATGACCGTCTGACGCCTAAAGTCCAGCGAGTTTCCGCAGCCAGTCGTATCCTTCATCACGCCGGGGCGAGCGGAATCATGACGGTAGTACATGGTGTTGTCGAGGCCGCGCCAAGAAACGGTTGGACCGTCGGCTCCGGCCTCGCACGTGTGGTTGTACACGACGTCCAAAATAACTTCGATACCGGCTTGGTGAAGCAGGTCAACCATGCCCTTGAACTCGTCGATGACGGCTTGAGGCCCAGCTTCCTGATTCGACTTCATGGCATACGTCGGCTCGGGCGCAAAGAATGCCAGCGTGTTGTATCCCCAGTAGTTCTCCATTCCCTTCTGGGTGAGGAATGGTTCGCTCATCTTGGCATGAACGGGTAGCAGCTCAATCGCCGTGACCCCGAGGTTCTTCAGATGCGCAATTGTCTCCGGATGAGCCAGACCAGCGTATGTGCCACGCAGCTCTTCGGGGATCCGCTCCATCCGCTTCGTCATGCTGACTACGTGAGCTTCGTAAAGGACGGTCTTTTCCCACGGGATGTGGGGACGTTTCGTTGGATTGTGAGCATCGGCGACGACGACGCCGAGCGGCGCGAATGGAGCGCTGTCCCTGTCGTCGGCGGGCATGGTGGGATCAGGGTTGAATTGAGAGTCAACGACGTGCGAGTAAAGCGAAGGATGAAGCTGTGGCCCCCGCGCAAGGCCGCGCGTGTAGGGATCGAGGAGCAACTTGGCCGGGTTGTGGCGCTGGCCCTCGTGCGGATCCCACCTGCCCGATACGCGAAAACCGTAAGCCTGACCTACCTGAATGTCGGGCACATGCCCTGACCAGATGCCGTGCATATCGCGATGGAGGGCAAATCTGCGCTCGGATTGGCCCGTGCGCGATACGTCGATGAAACACACGTCAACCGCCGTGGCGTGACCGGCATGGACGGCAACATCAACACCATCGCCAACGAGGTGAACACCCAACCTGACCGGCTTTGATACAGTCGGCAGGCTCGGTTCAGGTTTGCGCATTGTGTAGCGCGTGGCAGGTTGGTTTGAAATGGTTGTCCTCACGGTGTCTATTGTGGCAGTTTCCACTGTGGTTTTGGCTGCCGTTGGGGCATGTCGGTGGTCACGAAACAACGCGCCTTATACACTCCGGTCTTATGAGAGTTCTTGCAGCAATGTCAGGCGGAGTTGATTCCTCGCTCGCCACCGCACGTGCGGTCGAAGCCGGGCACGACGTCGTCGGCGTCTACCTCGCGCTTCACGAGAACCGCGCGTCTTCCGACGTCCTGGACCCCAACGCAACTCAGGTGGGTTGCGGGAATCCGAAGGATGCCGCTGACGCCGAAGCGATCTCGAACCAGCTGGGCATCGAGTTCCAGCAGTGGGACTATGCCGAGGTGTTTTCGAAGATCGTCATTGAGGACTTTCTTGCGCAGTACGCGGCGGGTTTCACGCCCAATCCTTGCGTGCGGTGCAACGAAACGGTGAAGTTTGCGCTGCTTCTCAACCATGGAATGGAACATGGATTCGACGCCGTTCTCACGGGGCACTACGCGCGCACCATGCCCCACGCGGGTTCAGAATTCACGGATCTCACGGAACTTCACCGGGCTGCCTACCGCGGCAAGGACCAGTCCTACGTTCTCGCCGCGATTGGCCAGGAGGCACTGAATCACGTCATGTTCCCGCTGGGGGAGTACGAATCCAAGGAAGCGGTACGTGCGGAAGCGGCGGCCCGTGGGCTCAGCGTCTCATCCAAGCCTGACTCCTACGACATCTGCTTTATTCCGGACCGCAATACGCAGGGCTTTCTCCGGGCCCGACTCGGTGAGCAACCCGGTCTCATCAAGGATCACACGGGTAAAGTGCTCGGTGAACATCGCGGGGCATACGCCTACACGATCGGTCAGCGCAAGGGGCTCGGCCTCAAGGATCACACGGTTGACGGGAATCCGCGCTACGTGGTGGACGTGGATGTGAAATCGAACGTGGTGACCATCGGACCGAAGGATCTCCTCAGCATCAGCGGAATCCGCGCGACAAAGGCCGTGTGGCTCGCTCCAGATATCTCCGCAAATGACTGGATTGATACGACCGTCCAAGTGCGGTCAGCTGGCCGACCACTTCGGGCAAAAGTTCGAGGCGATGGCGACGACATCCATGTTGACCTGCAAGAAGAGCTGCGGGGATTAGCTCGCGGGCAGTCAGTCGTGGTCTATGACGACACTCGCGTGCTGGGTCAGGGAGTCATCGCCGAAACCACCCGGTGAGAGAAGCTCCTGACCCGGCGTCGTCGTCTCATCCAGCGTTTGACCGCGAACATAATCTCCTAAGACGTTAACCTGAGCGCGGAGGTAGTTATGAGCAATATTGGCCGTTTGTCGCTTGCCCAAGAAGTCGCGGATCGGGATGCCGAGACTCGACAAGACCCCGCTGCACTCGATGCTGCACGAGCCTCCGAGAACGCTCGATTCATTCTTGTTCGCGGCGACGCCCTCGCAGTTGACGGCACCGATGTTGTAAAGATTAGCCGGCCCAGCTTCACTGCTCCTGATGCTTACCTCGGCGCTTATGAGGGCCTATACTATTTTGCCCTTGATCTCACCGAAGCCCTGACCGACGACGAGTGGACGCCTGAACTAGCCGAACACACTTTCGTTGGCTTGCGAGATATTGCAGACGAGCTACCGGCTCTCGATGTGGGGTTGGCGACGACGGCGGTTGCCCTTTTCGCTTGGCGCCACTCCGTTCAGTTTTGCGGGACGTGCGGTGGGGAACTGTCACTTCGGGTTACAGGCTGGGAAATGGAGTGCGAAGCGGGACATATTCTGTTTCCGCGCACCGATCCGGCAGTCATCATGGCAATCCGAGATGGACAAGACCGCTTGCTGCTGGGCAGGAACCGAAGCTGGCCCGAAAATAGCTGCTCGACTCTCGCAGGATTTGTGGAGGCGGGTGAACCTCTTGAAGCGACCGTGCGACGCGAGGTGTACGAAGAGGTCGGCATCAAGGTAGGCCGAGTTGAGTATTTTGGCTCGCAACCCTGGCCCTTCCCACGGTCACTTATGCTGGCCTTCCGCGGCTGGACGGCGGAAGAGAACCCGGAGATTAACGTCGATGGGGTGGAGATGGCCGAGGCATTCTTCCTTTCGCGCGCAGACCTTAGGAAGAGGATCGAGGAAGGGAATATCATCTTGCCCGGCGCATCTTCGGTGGCGCGAGCACTCATCGAAGATTGGTACGGCGAAGAAATCCATGGAGTCCCAAAGAGGTCGTAAAACGATGAACCCCGCGATTCGCGGGGTTCTGAGCCTTGTTAGCTGATTTCTGCGAGTTTCTTCTGGACATCCGAAGCTGAGGGGTTTGTCAGGGTCGAACCATCCGAGAATTCGAGCGTGGGGACAACTTGGTTGCCTCCGTTAACTTTTTCAACGCGATCGGCGGCCGCGGGATCTTCCTCGATATTGATCTCGGTGTAGCCGATGCCTTTAGCGTCGAGCTGCTTCTTCAGGTTGCGGCAGTAACCGCACCACGTGGTTGAATACATCGTTACGTTGTTATCACTCATAGAGTCATCGTACGGTGCAGCGTAGTTTTCACCTGAAAAGTTGGCGTCCAGCGAAATCCACAGGTGCGGCTGGAGCGATCTGGCAGGAAACCTGTGGGCGTAGCATGACACACTGAGATGGCTATCGTCGGCAGGAGCCACAGCGGTCTTGAACGGCCA
>CAYOEJ010000025.1:0-2136 GCA_964403015.1 uncultured Arcanobacterium sp. | reverse complement strand
AACGGGCGGTGTGGGTAGCAACGCAGGTTCGAAGATCGAAAGGTGGCTGTGCTGATCGGCGGACGGTTGCGCGGATCGAAAGGTGGAGGTGTGGAAGGAAACCCGGAGGAGCTGTTAGATCATCTTGATCCGGAGCAGCGTGCAGTGGCAACGAACGTTCATGGCCCACTTTGTGTTCTTGCAGGAGCGGGAACGGGAAAGACGCGTGCGATTACCTATCGGATTGCCTACGCTGTTAGTTCCGGTGCACACGACCCGCGAAATATTTTGGCGGTTACCTTCACCTCGCGTGCAGCGGGAGAAATGCGATCCCGTCTGCGAGATCTTGGCGTTGGAAACGTGGTTGCGAAAACTTTCCACTCTGCGGCACTGTCACAGCTTTCCTATTTCTGGCCCCATGCAATCGGTGGCCGAGTTCCCGAGATCAAGGAGCACAAGGGTGCTCTAATTTCTCAGGCGGCAGCCCAGCTGGGAATGGCTGTGGACCGCATTACTGTTCGCGACCTCTCTGCGGAAGTCGAGTGGTCCAAGGTTTCACTCATTACTCCCGAAGACTATCCAGATCGAGCCCAGACCGAGGGTCGACTCGACGTTGCCGGGTACAGTCCCCAAGAGATCGGCCAACTCATCAGGGTCTACGAAGAAGTCAAGGCTGATCGCGGGGTCATCGACTTTGAGGACGTCCTGTTAATTCTGATCGGAATCATGCGCGATCGCCCCGACATCACGCAGGAAATTCGCCGTCAGTACCGACACTTTGTTGTGGATGAATACCAGGACGTTTCCCCGATGCAGCATCGCCTGCTGCAAATGTGGATGGGTGATCGCCGGGATCTGTGCGTGGTTGGCGACGTTTCGCAAACAATTTATTCATTTACAGGTGCAACCTCGAGCTATCTTGCTAACTTCGACAAGGAGTTTCCAAAGGCGAAGAAGGTGGTACTCAAACGCGATTATCGCTCGACCCCGCAAATTGTTGAGCTCGCCAACGAGATCATTTCTGCTGACGATTCTCCTGGGGCGGTTCACCTCCAGTCGATGCTTAAGTCCGGCAGGCAGATTAGTTACGACAAGTATGGCGACGACGCCGATGAGGCTGCACAAGTGGCCGGCAAGATCTTGACCTTGCGTGATCAGGGTGTCGATTTGCGCGATATTGCTATTCTCTACCGAACTAACGCGCAGTCTGCCGAGTTCGAGAATGCGCTCGGGCAGGCAGGAATCTCGTTTGCAATTCGTGGCTCGGAACGATTCTTTAACCGACGTGAGGTTAAGGACGCGATGGTTGTTATGCGAGCCGTCGCGCGGGGGTCCAGCTCGGCAGAACTGCCCGAGCTCGTAGAGGACGCACTTCGCGGAATGGGATGGCGACCATCAGCGCCAGACAATCAGGGAGCAGCGCGCGAGAAGTGGGAATCATTGAACACGCTGCTGTCACTTGCCAAGGACATGTGGGAGAAGCGTCGAGCTTCAATCACAGAGTATGTAGCGGAGCTTGAGGAACGCGCCCATCTTCAAAATGAACCTACCCTCAACGCGGTCACGCTCTCGTCTCTTCACGCAGCAAAGGGTCTGGAGTGGACGGCCGTTTTTCTCGTGGGAATGAGTGAGGGCCTCATGCCTATTTCGCTTGCGAAGGATGCTGCAGGTGTGGCGGAGGAACGTCGCCTACTTTACGTGGGAGTGACGCGTGCCAAGGAAGAGCTATACATCTCCTACGCGGCAGGTAATGGCGGTCGCGGTCAACGCAAACTCTCACGATTCCTCGAGAGGCACTGGCCCGAGGAAGTATCGAGATCAACGCGTTCGAGACAACGATCGAAGACCCAGCAAAGCGATTTCGAGCGAGAGCATCCGGAGGATGTGGAACTCCTAGAAGAACTAAAACAGTGGCGCAAAGATTATGCCGACTCGGTCCAAAAGCCACCTTTCGTCATTTTGCATGATGCCACGCTTTACGAAATAGCTATTCGAAAGCCGAAGGATCTGTCCGAACTAGGCCGCGTCCGGGGGATTGGCACGCGAAAGCTCACCACTTACGGGTTCGACATTCTTGGAATCGTAAACGGAAAAGTGATCGGTTCGGGTCGCTGAGTCTGCTGAAAGTGCCCAACCACGTTCCCTGATCTAAGCAAC
>CAYOEJ010000024.1:21282-22994 GCA_964403015.1 uncultured Arcanobacterium sp. | reverse complement strand
GGGGACGTCGAGAGACCTCGTAGACCCCACGGTCTAGGCGGTTGACCAGGGTTTTTGTCTTGGGGGCGGAGTTGCCAAACGTACTACTCAGGGACCCAGCCAAGCGAGGTTCTGATTCTCTAAGAGTTTGAACCTCGCTTTTTACTTTCCGGGATCGCAGGTCCATAGGACGGATCGCAGCACGAATGTCTCGCAGAGGCGATCTCAATGCGATGATCGCCCGTCAGAAAAGACCCGCTGAGCAGTGAAATATGACCGGTGAGGCAGGTCAGCGAATTCCGGCAAGGATTCATGCCGAAATTTTTCCGCAAATGTGGTCGAATTAGTGCATGGATCACCAGCCTCATCTCAATTCCGAAGCGTCCCTTCCCCTCGACACCACAACCGAGGACATTGAACGTATCGACTCGTCCGCGCAAATCGCCGCCTTCCTCGTATCCGAGGCTGCTGAATCGATTGTTGCAGCGGCTCTCGAAACGCTCGGTTGGGAACTCATCGAATACAAGGCAGACAAGCCCTTCGTTCGACCCGGCGCGGGAGTCTCCGTAGGCTATTTCGTGACTGCCCGAGGCTCCGACCGCGATTTCACTACCTACTTGACGGCGTCAACGGAGAACGTGAAAACCGAAAACGCGGTGTTGACCTTTGAGGATCCCGAGGGCATTGTGGTTGATCCCATCTACGTGTGGCAGTTCCCGCACGACCCGGCGCTCCCGGCTCTCGCTCAAGCCACGAACATCGAAGCAATGCAGCAGGTGTGGCCGGAGATCAAGGATCTGTCTGCCAACGTCGTCGTCTACCGGCCCACGCGCCGCGCAGTGGTCGAATACCAGTCCGAAGGTAAGTCGTTCGGCTTCGGCAAGGTTCTTCACCCGCCAACCGCAGCTGAACTTGTGCGCCGCACAAACGCCGTCGCACAAGGTGACGCTCCCGTGCCCTCAATTATCCATTCGACCGACGACGGCCTGGTGGTCTCGGAGACTGCAAAAGGCCAGTCGTTCTCGAACCTCATCGCGTTCGAACCCGAACGTGCAATCCGAATGATCAAGGACCTCGAGGCGTCCTTGGATGCTCTCCCTGCCGAGGTTGCGGAACTCGATAAGCATTCCTCGTGGGCGGATCGAATCCAGCACTACTCGGCAAGCGTGGCCGAACTCATGCCCACCTACGCTGACGACATCAAGCGGGCCACCGCGTTCGTTCAAGCAACGATTGAGATGGATCTTGCGGGTCCGGACGTCGCGACGCACGGCGATTTTTTCGAAGCGAATGTCTTAGTGGACGACGACGGCCAGCTCACACTCATCGACCTCGACCACGTTGGGCCCGGCAAGCGTAATGACGACTGGGGTTGCCTGCTTGCCCACGTCTCCGTACTTCCATTCCTCACCGAGGACCAGTGGGTTGAGGCCGCCGAAGATGAGCCATACCGTGAGCGCCTCGAGCAGCTGAACCCCGGAGGTATGCGCTGCCCGTTCTACCCACGATCCGAGGAAGTTCTCGAAGAGTGGTGCAAGTATCTCGAAACGCGCACCGATGCCTACGACCTTTACGCGCGAGCAACCGCCGTCTCCCTGTCAATGGCAGCTAATGCCGACGTGAATCAGGCGCCTCGTGAAGCTGAGGCTCGAATGCGGCGCGTGCTGTGGTGGATGGACAAGGCGAAGAACGTCGGCTCGGAGATGGACTGCTAGTCCGTTACCGCTACCGCT
>CAYOEJ010000024.1:18206-21182 GCA_964403015.1 uncultured Arcanobacterium sp. | reverse complement strand
CGGTAGCCCATCCCGCGCACGGTTTCGAGGCGGTGGGCGCCGATCTTTTGGCGCAGGTAGCGTACGTAGACGTCGACGACGTTCGAGCCCGGATCGAAATCGTAGCCCCACACGTTGTCCAGAAGTTGGATACGCGAGAGCACCTGCTCGGGGTGGGACATGAAGAATTCCAGCATGGCGAATTCGCGCGCCGAAAGCTCGATGTCATTACCGTCAACGTTGACTTTGCGCGAGCGCAAGTCGAGCGTCAGGCCGCCGAGCGACATCGTCGTCGTCGACCCACCGGATGACGATGCCCCGGACTGGGAGGCGCGCAGACGAAGACGCACGCGAGCCAAGAGTTCCTCGAAACGGAAGGGCTTGGCCATGTAGTCGTCGGCGCCGGATTCGAGACCGGAGACGGTGTCTTCCACGGACGAGCGAGCCGTCAGGATAATAACCGGAATCGAGACCCCTTGGCCGCGCGCCTGTTCAAGGACCTCGAAGCCGTCGATGTCGGGCAAACCGATATCGAGCACGGCGAGATCGTAACCGCCCGATAGTAGGTGAGCGACGCCGTCGTATCCGGTCTCTGCCACTGTGGGCTGATAGCCTGCGGCTCGCAGACCTTTAGAAATGAACGAGGAGATGCCCTTCTCGTCTTCGATGACCAGAATGTTTGCCATGGGATTTCGTCCTTTGTATCAGATGTTTCGTGGGGCTAATTAGCGTTTGTGGGGGAGTGGGGAGAAAGAGGGTCGACTACAACCTCGTCCTCGGGCGCGTCATCGGCGAGTGGAAGCACTAGGGAGAAGGTCGAGCCGATGCCGGGCTGTGAACTGAGCGCAACGTCGCCTCCGTGCGCACGGGCAATACCCGACACGATGGAAAGGCCAAGTCCGGCCCCCTGCTTGCGTGAATCCACGCGGGCGAAGCGTTCGAATACCTTTGCCTGATTCTCAGGCGCGATCCCCACGCCCTCGTCCTGGACCGACAGGTATAGCTCGCGCCCATGGATTGTGGTGCGCACAGTGGAGGAAATAGTGATAGCCGAACCATCCTCGGAAAACTTCACTGCGTTCGCTGCAAGTTGCAGGTAGGCCTGCAGGAGGCGCTGGGAGTCGCCAGAGATGATGACGTCGGCCGTATTGCCTAGACTCCAGTTTCGATCACCTAGCTGGCGCGCGTGCGTGTAGGCCTCGCGAGTGACGTCGGATATATCCACGGGTTCGAGACGGAGGAAGTCTGGGCGCTCCGTCTTGGCAAGAAGGACCAGATCGTCCGTTAGGCGCCTCATGCGTTCTAGTTCTGCAAGGGCCAGTTCGCGCGTTTCGAAGACGTCGGCTGGATCTTCCACATCCATCAGCTCAAGGTGACCCTGAACGATCGTGACCGGTGTGCGAAGTTCGTGACCGGCGTCGTCGAGGAGCTGGTACTGGGAAGCAAACGCGGCCTGCATGCGATCGACCATAGAGTTGAACGACGCCGAGACAGCTGCCAGATCCTCCGTGGTCCCTTCGATGGGAAGACGTTCGTCAAGATTGTGCTGGGAAATGCGAGTGGTGAGCCTGCGGATTCGGGCCAGTGGCTTCATCACGCGGCCGGCTGCCCACCATGCGGTAGCACCCGCCAGCAATACGGTGAAGAGGGAGATGAGGGTGTAACTGCGGAGAAAAACCCACACCGGTTGGAGCTCAGCTTCCAGATCGACGACGAACACCATGGCTCCGTGATCGTCACCTTCGCCGAGGGTCGGGACCGACAAAATATAGAAGTGCCCGGTGGACGTGCGCGTCTGGCGCCACTCCGTGGAGGTGGACTCTGTGAGCGGTCGAATAAACTCGACGAGTTCGGGATCCTCGCGTACGGGATACCCAAGATCGCCATGGTGGAAGCTTAGCGCGCCGTTCGTAAACCCGACCATGCCTTCGTTCTCAACAGGAAGCTGCTGCTGCATGAACTGATCAAGGAACTCACCGGTGGTTGCCGGTGCGGGAAGGCCGCTCGCTTCGTCTCCCGAGCGCTCTGCAAAACGTCGAACCTCGTACTCCGCGTGCTCAAGATGGGCGGTAACGGAGTCAATCACTCGGTTGTACTGGAGCACGCCGATGATAGTGCCCACGAACAGCATCGAGAGCGCCGTGATGGCAATGATGATCGTGCTGATGCGCGATCGGACTGTGCCAATGCCTAGGCGCTCGCGGATGCTTCGTTTCTCATCGGCGGGCTGGGACTCGTTCATACTTAATATTCTCACCTATGAGATGAGAACAAGATGAAAGCAGCCGCGTCTTACGATGATAAATCTCGATGAGCCTGGGCCGCGCGGTCCCGGGTGAGGTCAGAACTGACAGCCTCGGCGTGCTTGCGGGCTTCTTCGCTTGTTGGTCCATCGCCTTCTGGCCAGAGCACGGCGCGGTAGTAGCGCAGCTCATCGATGGAGTCATAGATGTCGCCCAGAGCTTGGTGGTTGCCGGTCTTTTCCGGTGCGGCGAAATAGGCGCGAGGGTACCAGCGCTTGGCGAGTTCCTTGATCGACGAGACGTCCACGATCCTGTAGTGAAGGTGGTTGTCGAGCTCGGGCATATCTCGCGCGATGAATGTGCGGTCGGTGCCCACGGAGTTGCCTCCTAGTGGAGCCTTGCGAGCCTCTGGAACGAATCGCTTGATGTAGTCCAACACGAGCTTCTCGGCTTCCTCGACGCTGACGCCGTCGTCCCATCGCTCAATAAGTCCGGTGGCCGTGTGCATGTCTCGCACAAACGGAACCATCTGTTCGACCGCTTCGGGTGGTGGCTTGATGGCGACGTCGAATCCTTCGTCGAAGGGCCGCAACTCGGCGTCGGTGACGACGACGGCGATTTCAACCAGTGCGTCCTTTTCAGTATCGAGACCGGTCATTTCGCAGTCGATCCAAACAATGGGGCTAGTACGCGCAGAAAAATTACTCACCGATCAAGCGTATCAAGGTTGCTTGAGTGTGTGATCTGTCGGGGG
>CAYOEJ010000024.1:0-18106 GCA_964403015.1 uncultured Arcanobacterium sp. | reverse complement strand
CAGAGGCTGTCGTCTTCCTTCTTTCGGACGAGGCGTCCTACATCAATGCTGTCGTGCTGTCGGCAGATATGGGTGCCTCTTCGTTCTAAGCACAGAAAGCGCCCCCAGCGGGACTCGAACCCACAACCTACAGATTAGAAGTCTGGTGCTCTATCCATTGAGCTATGGAGGCAGTGTGCTTTGCGATGCGGGCCGTTTGGCTTGAAAAGCTCCGGCCCGCGTCGCGAAACAAGTTAAATGTACCGGCTGAGGTAACAATCGTGCCAATCTCACGCTCATCTTCGGCGAAGTTCACTGAAAATAGGCCACAATAGACGATGTGAATACCACAGCGATTTCTCGAGCACACGTGGCGGGCCTTGTGCGCCGCACAATCGCCGCACTGCAGAATGCGGATCTCCCACTCGACATGCCGGGCTCGATGGAGCTATCGCGCTCGCGCCGCCAGCTGTTGACCCAGCTAGAGTCGCGGATTTTGCCGCACCTCGAGAGTGATGACCTGCCTACCATCATCGTCTTTGGCGGTTCATCCGGCGCCGGAAAGTCCACGTTAGTGAATTCGCTGGTCGAAAAAGAGATCTCGGCGGCCTCCGTTTTACGTCCCACCACGCGAGAGCCGGTTATTGCTATTCATCCCGACGACGAAAGGGCAATGCGCAAGCACAGCCTGTCCAAGATGGGTCGTATCGAAGTAGCGGATAGCGCAATTTCTGGCGTGGTCATCGTTGATGCCCCCGACCTCGATTCCGTCGACGACTCCAACCGGGAGCTTTCCGCACGTCTACTGGACTCGGCCGACCTCTGGGTTTTTGTGACGACGGCGGCGCGCTACGGCGACGCGATGGCGTGGTCCACGCTGCAAGAAGCGAATGTGCGTGGAATTACCTGCGCGGTTGTTCTCGACCGTGTGCCGCAGCGTGCGCTCGGCGCAGTGCGCCGTGACCTCCTCCAGCGCATGACTGAGCTTGGCCTGGCAGAAAGCCCGCTTTTCATCATTCCTGATCAGGGAGCACACGAAGGCCTTCTTCAGCCGGCGGTGGTGGCAGACATTCGGCAGTGGCTGGACGTTATCGCAGCCACGAAGGTCGGAAACTCCCTCGTTGATCGGACTACGCAGGCAACGCTTCCGCAGTTGCGAGCTGACCTTCTCAATCTTGCCGATGCGCTTGAGGGTCAAGAGCACGCCCTTTTCGACCTGAAGGATAAAGCGAACGAAGGCATCCAAGCGCCATTGGAGAAGCTCGCTGTCAACATCGCTCACGGCCGTTTTGGTCAAGGGGCTCCGACGACGTCGTGGCTCTCGCTTGCCTCCACCGGAGGTCCGCTGGCGGGGCTCGTCGCAGGCCGCAAGCCCGGAATTTTCGGCGGCCGTAAATCAGCCGTGCGGGACAACGCCATTACGGCAATTTTTGATTCGGTCTTCACGTCGGTTCGCGTTGCGCTCACGCAGGGCGTCATGGCTGGCAAAGCAAACGTGGAAGAAGCGTGGAAGTTCGACATCGTTGATACAACTTCCTTGCTCGCCGAAGCCAAAGATGCGCTCAACACCGAAGTAATTATTGATTCCGCGCTCGAGGGATGGCGTTCGGACCTGATCGAGCTTGCAAAACGCGCTCCGAGCAATGAGTGGCTTTCTCAGGCTGGAAATGCCTCCTTGCTGGGAGTTGCCGCCGGCGGAATTTCAGGTGCGCAGAAGGCTGCCCGGGAACTCGGTATGGATGATCTTGTGACAGAAGCCCGCGAAGCGCTCGCGACTCGTGTGCGTACGGCTCTGAGCGACGTCGTCGGCGTCTATACCGGCGTCGTCGATAAGATCAAGATCGGCGATAGCGCAACGCTGCGCCTGCGAGCCAGCGAATTTTTGAACCACGCGTAGTACGAAGCTGCAAGGAAGGACGCCAATGAGCATCGACGAGACAACTCGAGCAGAGGGGTCTGCGGCAGTTATCGACCGATTGAAGAGACTGCAGGAAGCTGTGGCAGCGGGCGGGCAGTACTTTGATCCGTTCGTGTCAGCTCGGGCTCAGGATGATCTTCGCCGTGCCCAAGACCGCATGCGACTGGGAACCGACCTCACGGTAGTAGCGCTGGTAGGTGGTACCGGGTCTGGAAAATCGACGCTATTCAACGCTCTCACCGAGCTCGAGTTCGCTGATGCCGGCGAGCTTCGCCCGACGACCGAGCGGGCGGCGGCCTGTACGTTCAACGTCAATGCGGACGCGCTCCTCGACTATCTGGAGGTCGACGCCGATCGGCGCATCGATCACGAATCGATCCTGACCACGGGCAAGGATTCTTTGGACGGCCTAGTTTTGCTTGACCTGCCCGATCACGACTCCATCCAGCTGGCACATTCAGCCCAAGTTTCGCGCCTCATTCCGATGGTCGATCTGCTGGTTTGGGTTGTCGATCCCCAAAAGTACGCGGATCAGATCCTTCATCAGGACTATCTCAAGGGTCTTAAGAGTAGATCCGAGTCGATGCTCGTTGTGCTCAATCAAATTGATACGGTTCCGGAGAGTCAGCGTGAACTCATCGTCGAGGATCTCATGCAGCTGCTCGGTCGTGACGGCCTAGGGCAGGTTCCTGTGTTGACGGCGTCGGCCCTGCACGGCGAGGGTATTGAACCTATTCGTGATGAACTTCGCAAGGCTGTTCACGGTCCGTCAGCCACGGCGAAGACGGCCGCAGCTGAGCTCGATGCCATCGGGCGTCGCCTGCAGTTTAATCTTGGCGACTCGGAAGCCGATGTGGACGGGGAGATCAAGACCGATATCAACGACCGCATCGCGAGGGCCTCAGGCATCCCAGCGGTTGTGGAATCGATTCGGACATCGGGTGAATCCATGTCCGCACCCGCCTTCGTTGCTCCCGAGCAGCCGGGTAACACGATGGTCGTAGCGATCCGCGACGCTTGGCTCGGTCACGTCCGGGCGGGACTGCCCCAAATCTGGCAAGAAGCTGCCACCGAGGACGTGGCGAGCGCTGAGCGTATTCGACGTTCCCTAGGTAGCGCACTGCGTGGGGTAGAGCTCCCGAAAATTGACCGCGGACCGAGCTGGATGTTGATGGGCGCGGGCGCAGTCTTGGCGCTTGTGGGACTTGTTCTCGCCATTATTGGCATCCCTGAGCCGATGGGTGGCAGAATCGCCGTAGCCGTGGGCGGACTTGTGCTCGCGGGCGCGCTGTATTGGTTCGCACGACGCCGGTTGGTGAGCGAGTCTCGCAAGGCGGCAGATGCATACGATGAGCGGGTGCGAAGCGCAATCGAAGCCACGACTGATGAGCTCCTCATTGAGGGTCCGCGCAAGGTCCTTGAGCGGCATCGCACAACTCGTGAGGCGCTGGCGGACTTCGCATAAGGGTTTCTGTCCGGCTTTGAGGTCGATGCAGTTCTCCACAAGGTCATTATGTGGCGAGGTATTCCACATAAGGAGGGCTTCGTCGATACCGCGGCTTGTCTCCGACGCACACTGAGGGTGTCAATACACCTCAAATTTAGGAGACATCATGGCCAACGATACGATTGTGACCCTGCGTGGCTGGGTGGGAGCAGATCCCACGGTATTCAAAAACACGATCTCGCCCGACGGCGAGGTCACTGCGCGAACTACTACCATCCTTCGATTGGGCGTAACACCCAGCTACTTCAATCGGATGAAGGGCGGCTACGAGGACGGCACTACAGCCTGGTACTCGATCCGCACATACGGCCCCTTAGCGGATAACGTTGGCGCGTCGATTCGCAAAGGCACGCCCATTATTGTGCGCGGGCGTCTGATTCAAAGAAACTATACGGACAAGGATGGCAATGATCGCTCTGAGCAGGTGGTGCTTGCCGACGCCGTTGGAGTGGATTTAAACACGGGCACGGCCTCCTTCGTCAAGGTTTCTTCATCGCCCGTCCATGCGGTTGAAGGCGAACGCCTGGGCTCAACGTCTGAAGACGAGATAACGCAGGATCCGTCGTCGGACAATGCGACCGATGTGTACGGGACGTCTGATGAGGGTGAGCGAGTTGACGATAAGAAGTCCGAACAGAACAAGTCGAAGGATCCTGCCGGAAAATTAGCTTCAATTGTGAAGTAACCGAGCTTCTTCAAGTTCCATCGCTGCCCGCGTTGAACTATTGTTAGATGTGGAAAAAGACTGCATGGCGCATACCAGCTCCCGATACCGATAGCGAATGTGGAGATGCCTGATAAGCACGCCGTGCCGGTACGACATAGATCTAGTAGTGATGAGAAAACGTGGCTGAGTTTATTTACTCTATGGTTCGAGCTCGCAAGAAGGTGGGAGACAAGGTCATCCTTGATGACGTCACAATGTCTTTCTACCCAGGCGCAAAGATCGGCATGGTTGGTCCGAACGGTGCGGGTAAGTCCACCATCTTGAAGATTATGGCTGGTCTCGATGAGCCATCTAATGGAGAGGCTCGTTTGACCCCGGGATACTCGGTGGGCATCCTTCTGCAGGAGCCACCGCTCAACGAGGATAAGACTGTTCTCGAAAACGTCCAAGAGGGCGTGGGGGAGATCCTTTCCAAGGTCAACCGTTTCAACGAGATCGGCGCTGAGATGGCTGATCCGGATGCCGACTTTGACGCGTTGATGGAGGAGATGGGCAAGCTCCAGACCGAGATTGACGCCGCCAATGCGTGGGATCTTGACGCGCAGCTTCAGCAGGCGATGGATGCTCTTCGATGCCCGCCGCCAGATGCACCGGTTGACGTACTTTCGGGTGGCGAGCGACGCCGTGTGGCGCTTTGTAAACTCCTCCTAGAAGCGCCAGACCTGCTTCTGCTCGACGAGCCCACCAACCACCTCGACGCCGAATCCGTTCTCTGGCTCGAGCAGCATCTTGCAAAGTACCCCGGCGCTGTTATCGCCGTTACCCACGACCGCTACTTCCTAGATCACGTAGCTGAGTGGATCGCCGAAGTTGACCGCGGCCACCTCTACCCGTACGAGGGTAACTACTCGACCTACCTTGAGAAGAAGCAGGAACGCCTCGAGGTCCAAGGCAAGAAGGATGCCAAGCTCAAGAAGCGCCTCAAGGATGAACTCGAGTGGGTGCGCTCCTCGGCTAAGGGCCGTCAGGCCAAGTCGAAGGCTCGCCTCCAGCGGTACGAAGAGATGGCAGCTGAAGCAGACCGCACGCGCAAGTTGGACTTTGAAGAAATCCAGATTCCTCCGGGTCCGCGCCTGGGTAATGTTGTGCTTGAAGCCTCAGACCTCAAGAAGGGCTTCGGCGATCGCGTACTCATCGACGGTCTATCTTTCTCGCTTCCCCGAAATGGCATCGTCGGTATCATTGGCCCCAACGGTGTTGGTAAAACCACCCTCTTCAAGACGATCGTTGGCCTCGAGCCACTAGATGACGGCGATCTTAAGATCGGCGAAACCGTCAAGCTCTCCTACGTTGATCAGGATCGTGGCGGAATCGACCCGAACAAGTCGCTGTGGGAGGTCGTATCTGACGGACTTGATTACATTCAGGTCGGAAACGTTGAGATGCCCTCGCGCGCCTACGTTTCTGCATTCGGGTTCAAGGGTGCAGACCAGCAGAAGAAGGCCGGAGTGCTTTCCGGTGGCGAACGCAACCGACTCAACCTCGCGTTGACGCTCAAGCAGGGCGGCAACCTGATCCTGCTGGACGAGCCGACGAACGACCTCGATGTTGAAACCCTGGGTTCGCTCGAAAATGCACTTCTCGACTTCGCCGGCTGTTCAGTGGTCATCACCCACGACCGCTGGTTCCTCGACCGCGTTGCCACCCACATTTTGGCCTGGGAGGGGACGGAAGAGAATCCTGCCAACTGGTACTGGTTCGAGGGCAACTTCGAATCGTACGAGAAGAACAAGGTTGATCGCCTAGGTGCAGAGGCAGCCCGCCCGAGCGCCTCAACCTATCGCAAGCTAACCCGCGGCTAGTCATAAACCCGGTTATGAGGTTAAAGGGTTAAGAGCCAAAACCTAGCAATGGCCCCTCCGTCTTCAGATGGAGGGGCCATTTCGATCGCTCATTTTGCTAGACGTGATCTGGTCATGCCCTCTTGCGCCATGGTCGCCACGTGTACGCCACCTTGGAAGAACTTCGCGAGGCTCAGGCCGCGCCCGCCTTGGGCAGATGGAGACTCGAGTTCTGCCAGAACCCATTCGGACATGTCAAGATCGCGGTGCCACCAAATCGCGTGGTCAAGGGTGGCCAGCGAGATATCGGGACTCATCCAATACATTCCATGGCGTCGCATGACCGGCTCGAGCATGAACTGGTCCGTGGCGTACGCAAGCATCGCACGGTGAAGAAGCTGCGAAGACTCCTTCGGCATGGGGGAGCGCATCTTGAACCAAATCAACGTGGGCTCATCTGTTGGTGGAACTGGCTTGATCCAAATCGGTCCTCCCACATGGCGCAGATCAACAGCATTAGTATCGTGCATGACCCGGCTTGCCGGGTGATCGAACTGCGAAAAGAATTCCACGGAAGAGTCCAAGGTTTCAGGTGCTGGCGCTATCGGTACGCGAGAGGCATGCTCAACTCCGGGCTGTGGTTCCTGAAAAGATGCACGTGCGGAGAGGATCGTCTTGCCATCCTGTGACGCGTGAATACGGCGAGTGGAAAACGATCGCGAGTCGAGAATCTCTTCCACGTCAAAGTAGATCGGCTTCTCTTGGTTGCCAGGGCGAAGGAATGCGGCCGTAATAGAGTGAATCTGGCGTCCTGCTAGTTCCTCGTCTACAGTCGCCCGCGCTGCCATAATGGCCTGCCCAAATACCTGGCCTCCGTAAATGCGCCCGGACAGCTGTGAGAGATTTGATCCTTCGAACGAACCCGGCTCGCGGACCTTTAAACGCAGAGTGCGAAGAATTGAGGCGAGTGGTTCTTGTGTTGTGCTCGGAGTCGGAATGTACGATTCGCGGTCTGCGTTCAAGGGAGGCTCCATCTGATGTTCCTACGCAATCGTAACTAGGCTACCCGCAGCCGCCGGTCAATTTCGTGATCATGGAGGCGGTATGGCCAAATACACGGTTCTGGCCAACAATAAGGGTCTGTTAGTTACAGAAATCCGTTACATTCTGGCAAGATTAGAGTTGGATCAAAGGGGATGTCGCATAGACGATGTCACGCTTGCATCGATGGGTCGGTGCGTCGCATAGCTAGGAGTCCCAATGTCGCAATTAGCTCTCGACCGAGAGAACTTATGTCGTCTTGCCGACGCCTTCGGAGTCGCCACCGAGTTTTGGGGCTACGACGGTTCGTTGAAGCAGGTGGATGACGAGACTCTCGTCGCAGTGCTTCGCGCGATGGGCGTGCACGCAGCCAACAACGAAGAGATCGATATTGCCCTCAAGGAAAAAGCAGACGATCCGTGGCGTCAGGTACTGCCTACCTGCGTCGTCGTCCGCAACGATCGCGATACTCCGGTTCAGGTTCACGTGCCCCACGGCTGGAACGTCGAGTTGGACATCCTGCTCGAAAATGGTGGTGTTCGTGAAGTACGCCAGGGTGAAGATCTCACGGAGCCGCGGACAATCGATGGGCATCAGATCGGTCAGGCAACATTCATCATCGATGCCAATACGCCACTTGGCTATCACACCCTGCGCGCGCGGGTGAACTACCACGATGACCCAGAGATTCGTGAAGAGAGCACAACGCTCATCGTTGCGCCAAACAGTCTGCCGCAAGGAAAGCTCGCAAACAATCGGGCCTGGGGCGTCATGGCACAGCTCTACTCTGTTCGATCGAAGGAGTCATGGGGACTCGGCGATCTCAATGATCTCACCGAGATGGGCTCACTTTTCGGTGACCTCGGTGCAGACTACATTCTGATCAACCCGCTGCATGCGGGCGAACCGATTGAGCCTCTTTCCCCTTCGCCATATCTCCCAGTCACACGCCGCTTCTTCAACCCGATGTACATTCGCCCTGAAGACATCAAGGAAGTGGCCTACCTGTCTGGTCCGCAGCGCTCGCTAATTACGTGGGCGGGGGAGACGATCAAGAAGTCCTCTACCCAGAACACATTGCTGGACCGCGACGCATCGTGGAAGGCAAAGCGTGAGGCGCTCGAGGTTATCTTTGAGGCCGGCAGATCTGAAGCGCGCCAGCGCGATTTCGAGCGATACCGTGCCGACGAAGGTCAAGGGCTCGAGGATTTTGCGCTTTGGTGCGCGCTTGTAGAAAAGTACCGCGGTGAGGAATACCCCGAGCGCCTGCGCGATATTAAATCGCCGTTCGTTGCCCGCGTTCGTCGGGACCTCGCCAAGCGCATTGATTTTTGGGCTTGGCTGCAGTGGATCATGGACGAGCAGCTCGAACAGGCGCAGGCCAGTGCGCGAGCAGCTGGAATGGAATACGGAATCGCTCACGATCTAGCCGTAGGTGTCCACCCTGCAGGCTCTGATACCTGGACGATTCCTGAAGCATTCGCTAAAGGCATGGCCGTGGGCGCTCCGCCGGACATGTACAACCAGCAGGGACAGAACTGGTCGCAGCCACCGTGGCGCCCGGACGCCTTGGAAAAGATGGACTACGCGCCACTTCGGGACATGGCACGTACGGTTCTGCGTCACGCCGGTGCCTTGCGCGTCGATCATGTCATGGGTCTGTTTAGGCTCTGGTGGATTCCTGAGGGCGCCTCACCAGAGAAGGGAACCTACGTCCGCTTTAACCACGAGGCGATGGTGGGCGTGCTGCTGCTCGAGGCACATCGCGCGGGTGCGGTTGTGATCGGCGAGGATCTCGGCACCGTGGAACCTTGGGTGCGTGACTATCTCAAGGAACGCGGTATCTATGGCACAGCCATCTTCTGGTTTGAAAAGGACGAGGATGGTTCGCCGAAGCAGCCACATGACTATCGTGCTGACGTCCTTGTCTCGGTTGACACTCACGACCTTCCGCCTGCGGCCGGGTATCTTGCCGAAGAGCACGTGGACCTTCGCGTCCGCCTTGGTCTACTCGTGGAGCCCGAGGAAGAGGTTCGTGCCGAGGCAGCGGAGGAACGCCAGAAGGTGCTTGCACGTCTGCGTGAGCATGGCCTGATCGGTGATGATCCATCCGAGCGCGAGGTCGTGGAAGCGATGCACGTCTACATCACCCGCACCCCGGCGCCGTTGCTGTGTATTTCGTTGACCGACGCCGTGGGTGAACGACGCACCCAGAACCAGCCAGGAACCGATCAGGAGTATCCGAACTGGAGGGTGCCGCTGGCTGACGGAACGGAGCAGGTAGTCATGGTTGAAGATCTTTCGACGAACCCACGTCTGCGATCTCTTATCACGGCGTTCACCGATTCACTCAGCGAAGAAGCCAACTAGCGAAAGCGAAGAAAGTTTGTGCAACCGTCCCCCATCTGTTCCAAGATGGGGGACAATACGGAATAGAAACTGTTGACAGTGCCTTACTTGGCACGAGTTCTAGGAGGATCTCCATGGAGGAGCAGGCACAGGCATTTATCGCCGGATTGGGCGGAAACGAGAACGTAACGTTCGTCGAGGCTTGTATTACACGTATGCGTGTAGAGGTGGACGACACCTCGCTCGTGGATGATGTGGCACTGCGCGAAGCGGGTGCATACGGCGTCGTACTACAAAAGAACGTTGTGCAGATTATCGTAGGTCCCATTGTGGACGACCTCGTGGCTGCCATCGAATCCGAGCGTTCCTAAGGTCTGCCCATGGTGGTACGTGCACCGCTGGCAGGTACCGCGTGCCCGCTCAGCGATGTTCCCGATCCCGTATTCTCGGCGGGGATGCTGGGCGGCGGCATTGCGATCATTCCAGAGATCGTTGATGATGAGCCGCATCCTGTTGTCTCACCCGTTGCCGGAACAGTTCTCAAGGCGCGCCCCCATGCCGTCATGATTCAGACGCCGGACGAACACGTCGTGCTCGTTCATCTAGGCATCGATACACACCGACTCGCTGACAAGGCCTTCCAACTGGTAGTCGCGGACGGCGACGATGTTAACGAAGGTTCGCTCCTCTTGAGCTGGAAACCCGCTCTGTGCGTCTCCTCTGGTTTGGCCGCGCATGCCGCCATTATCGCGATGGAGAATCCGGGGGTCGATGTCCTTGTCGAAGGCGGGGCGGCCCTGAGCCCCGGAGATGAACTTTTCGCTTTTAACTAGCAGCGGTGCTCCAGGATTCCGATAGCCTGCATGAGCGCATACATCGTCACTGGACCAACAAATGTAAATCCGTGGCGCTTGAGCTCCTTGCTCAATGCGCGCGACTCGTTTGAGGCTGACGGTGTTTCGGTGGATTCAGCACGCGGATCTTTGGGGCGAAACGACCACACAAGCTCGGCGAGATCGATACCTTCAGCCTCGAGGGCGAGGGTTGCTTGAGCATTGGTAATTGCGGCGCGAATCTTTCGTTCGTTACGAATGATTTCGGGATTGTCCAAGAGCGTCGCTACGTGCTCGTCGGTAAATCCAGCCACCACGCAGGGATCAAAGTTTGCGAAGGCATCGCGAAATGCGGGGCGCTTGCGCAAGATGGTGAGCCACGAGAGTCCGGACTGGAAACCCTCTAGGACAATTCGTTCGTAAACACCTTGCGTGTCACGAACGGGAAAGCCCCATTCGTTGTCGTAATACTCTGTGAGCAGCGGATCCTGCTCAGCCCACTCGGGGCGCTTCGTCGTCGCCATGTTTCTACGCTAGCCTGCACACACCACGACTTGGGCGCCTATCCACAGCATTGGTGCGGATAAGCGCCCGAGTCAGTAATGGGGACAACCTCGCGATTAGTCCGTGCCGACCGCCTGGAAGCCGAGTTTGAGATCGGCGAGGATGTCGTCGATATCTTCAATGCCGACGGAAAGTCGCACCGTGCCCGCAGTGATGCCGGAAAGTAGCAGCTCGTCGTCGGTGAGTTGGGAGTGAGTGGTCGACGCCGGGTGGATAACAAGCGAGCGAATGTCGCCGATATTGGCGAGATTCGAGTGGAGTTTTAGCGCGTCCACGAATTTCTCGCCAGCTGCGCGACCTCCCTTAAGGTCAAAGCACAACACGCCACCCGCACCCTTGGGAACGTACTTCTGCGCGAGTTCATAGTAGGGCGAGGATGGCAGGGAAGCGTAGGAGACCTTGTCCACCGACGGTTGTGACTCGATAAACTCCGCCACCTTCAGAGCGTTCTCGACGTGTCGCTCAACCCGAAGCGACAGCGTTTCAATGCCCTGTCCCAACAGCCACGCATCGATTGCGGACAGCGAAGCGCCGGTATCGCGAAGGAGTGTTGCGCGGATGCGCGTAGTGAACGCCGCCGCCCCCAAATCGCCGAAAACAACGCCGTTATAGGAACGGTCAGGTTGGGAGAATCCGGGGAACTTGTCCGTCTTCCAGTCGAAGTTACCCGACTCGATCACCACTCCACCCAGGGTAGTTCCGTGGCCGCCCAGATACTTGGTTGCGGAGTGGATAACCACATCTGCGCCGAATTCGAACGGACGCAGAAGGTAGGGAGTGGCCACCGTGTTGTCAACGATCAGCGGAAGTCCGGCGTCGTGAGCAATCTTTGCTATCGGTTCGATATCTAAGATATCGCCCTTCGGATTTGGCACTGACTCGCCAAAGAGAAGCTTCGTGTTGTCTTGGATTGCAGCACGCCACTCGTCGAGGTCGCCCGGATCGTTGATAAAGGTGGTGGTAATGCCGAGTCGAGAGAGCGTCTCCTTGAAGAGATTTGTTGATCCACCATAGAGCGATGCTGATGACACCAGATGGTCGCCCGCCTGGGCGATGTTGAGAACGGCGTAGGTGACGGCCGCTTGGCCGGAGGAAAGAAGAATTCCTGCCGCTCCGCCTTCGAGAGCGGCGAGCTTTGCTTCAATTGCGCCTACCGTCGGATTCGTGAGACGGGAATAGATCATTCCTGCATCGGTGAGGGCGAAGCGGCCGGCGGCCTGTTCCGCGCTCTCGAATACGAAGGACGTGGTCTGGTGAATCGGTAGTGCACGAGAGCCGTAAACCTGCTCGGGCTGCTCTTGGCCGGCGTGAACTTGAAGTGTTGCGAATTTGTAGTTAGTCATGATGCGCTTTCTGATGGAAAGCGAGCTGAGGGCGGCAACGATTGCCAAAATTCCTGAAAGCCCACCAGCCCGCGAACAATAGGGGACTGGAGCGCCGCACTTGGCTCAAGCTGAGGGAGTGCGCGCTAGCTGGGCATTCGCATTCGTCGGAACATATGGTGAGCGTACTAGACGAACTGACGGATGCCAGCATGCAAACTGTTTTGTCTCACAATGTGGGTTCCTGACTCGGCTAGGCGGGCATATTAGTCGGAGGCGTCGTCAAGGCAGCGCGACAGGAGTTCTTCGAGTGTGGCTCGCTCGTTGGCAGAGAGCGAAGCGAAGACCTCATTCGCCATAGCCGCGCGACTCGCGCGAATGGCGTCAAGTTGGCGTTCGCCGTCGTCCGTCATCGTAAGGATCTTGGCGCGACGGTCGGCGGGGTCGGGAAGAGAATCGATAAGGCCGGCGTCGCTGAGGGCGTCGACGACGTCGGTCACCGCTCGCGGAGTGATCCCCAGCTTTTCCGCTAGGCGCGCTGGGCGAATCGGGTCGCGACCGATGATTCGTAAGGCTCGCGCTTGGTGTGGCGGTATGGGCAAGGTGAGGCTGCGATGCCTAATGAGCCTCGCTAAACGGAGGACGAGCTCGCCGATGTCGGAACCTGTTGCACTCATGCGGGAATACTATCAACGATTCATGCATTATACTCATTGTGAAGTTACTACATTAATCCCTCATCGACGAAGGGAGCGTGCCTATGAACGGGTCACCTCGAGACAGAACAATGGTCAAGAACAAAGCGGATATCGAGCAGCTCAAAACTGCTCCGGTCCCGTTTTCTCGTGTTGCCAACCTATTCCGACCCCATGCCGGAGCGATCGCGCTCGTCGTGGGGCTCATCGTGCTGACGGCCGGACTCACAGTCGTCCAGCCGTTCCTCGTACGCCGCACGGTCGACGAAGCAATTCCGCAGCAAGATGTCCACCTACTCGTGTGGCTGGTCCTTTCCATGATCGGTCTAGCGGTTCTGACCCAAGCGATAGGCGTGGTCCAGACGTGGATGAGCACGAAAATCGGCCAGCGGATAATGCACACCCTGCGCGTCGACGTTTTCGGAAACCTGCAGCGCCAATCCCTACACTTTTTCACTAAGAACCGCGGCGGTGAAATCCAGTCGCGTCTCACGAACGACATATCTGGTATGCAGTCCGTTGTGACGACGACGGCCACCTCGATCGCTTCGAACGTCACGATGACTATCGCGACCGTTGCGGCCATGATTGCACTGAGCCCCACGCTTTCACTGTTATCCCTCTTCGTGTTGCCTCCAGCCGTTCTCCTGACCCGCCAGGTCGCGCTGACGCGCCGCCGAATCACGGATCGTCACCAGCGCGCGCTTGCCCAAATGCAGCACTCTGTGAGCGAGAACCTGTCCGTCTCCGGCATCCGCCTGGCAAAGACTCTCGGGGCAGAGGAGCGCATCCACGACAACTTCACCTCGGTAAGCCACGACCTCATTGAGCTCGAACTCGAGTCTCAGCTGGCTGGGCGATGGCGGATGGCCACCATGCAAGTGATTTTTGCGGTCATTCCGGCGCTCGTCTATCTCGTGGCCGGCCTTCCCGCCACCTCGGGCGGCATGACGATCGGTACGCTCATCGCATTCTCCACGCTCCAAAGCCAGATTTTCCGGCCCATTACCGGCCTTCTCAACGTGAGCGCCCAGTGGGTTGCTTCCATGGCTCTTTTCTCGAGGATCTTTGAATACCTCGATCTTCGCCCCGAAGTCGTGGAGCCTGCGACTCCTCGTGATGCCGAGATCTCAGACTCGACGGTGGTCTTCGATTCGGTTTCGTACCGGTACCCCGATGCCGACGACGACGCCTTGGCTGGCATTTCGCTGACGATTCCGCGCGGGACGACGACGGCGATCGTTGGGCATACAGGCTCTGGCAAGTCGACGATGGCCGCCTTGCTGTCACGCCTGATTGATCCATCTGAGGGAGAGGTTCGTATCGGTGGCGTCAATCTCCGTAATATGTCTTCCGCCACGCGTACGGCACTCCTCGGCGTCGTGAGCCAAGAAACTTACCTAGCCCACGCAACTATCGCCGAAAACATGCGCATGGCGAAGACGGACGCGAGCGAGGCTGAGATATGGCAAGCGTTAGAGAGTGCGAATATTGCAGATCTCATCCGTGACCTGCCAGAGCGACTGGACACCACCGTCGGATCGCGTGGCTATCGCTTCTCCGGCGGTGAGCAACAGCGCCTTTCGCTCGCGCGGACACTGCTCGCTCAGCCGAAGATTCTCATTCTTGACGAGGCAACCTCGGCGCTAGACAACAAGACAGAGCGGGCGATCCAGGATGCGGTCAATCTCTCTGGCACCACTCGGTTGGTCATCGCCCACCGCCTCTCAACGATCCAAGACGCCGATCAGATTGTGGTGCTTGACCGCGGCCGAGTAGTAGAACGGGGAAGCCATGACGAACTGATGGCAGCAGATGGGCAGTACGCATCGCTTGTAGCCCTTGCTTCACGCGAAGCAGCGGAGCCGGCATTCGCCCGAAATTAGCGAGGATGCCGGTCCTAGGAAGCACTGAGGGGAGAGTGGATATCCACCCTCCCCTCAGCTGTTGCGCGAATGACGCAAGACTCAGCGATTTAGATGCGCGCGGCGTCGCATTCCTGTGCCTTCTTGGCCCGCTGCGCACGTGCCAAAGCCTCTGATACGAGACGACGGAGCGCTGGGGCTGCATCCTTCTTCTCTTCGAGCCACTGCTCGCCGCGTGCGACCACGTCTACTCCGAGGTCCTCGCGGCCGGTGAGCTTATCGGGATACGTCAGATTGATCATCGTGGACGCAATCTCGACTGTGTGTGCATCCCACTGCTGCTCAAGGGCATCGAAGTAGCGATCAACGAATGGTAGGAGAACCTCGGGCTCCCCACCGTTGAATCCAAAGCAAAGTCCGCGGTGGATCGAGTTGGGTACGTCGGCGGCAAGGATGTCGGTCCAGACAATTTCCTTGACAGCGCTATCCGAAATGGCGGCTCGAGCGCGTGCTGCATTAGCGGCGCCCGAAGCGGTGTTATCGCGAAGGTCGCGTTCATTGGCGATCTCGGCTTCGGTCATGCGTCCCGCAGCTGCGAGGCGCTGGATGATGACCCAGCGGAAGTTCGCATCGACCGAGAGCCCCGCAGGCACATCGCTGCCATCAAGCCAGCCTTCAACCGTGTCGAGCTGGTCATCGGTGTGTGCGAGTGAGACTGCCGCCATGGAAATTTGGAGTTGTCGATCAGACTCTGGCTCGCAGTCCTTAACGAGCTCGGCCAGCTTCGCGCCAACGGTTTCCTGAAGCTGCGCGCGTGTTTGCGGGGCAGAGTATAGGTTCGTTGCCGTGGTGAGCTGGTTGATAAGCGAGCGCAGCACGGTGCCGTGATCCTCGGTTTCCAGTGCACGCAGGATCAACCCAACGAAGTCCGTGGCGGGCATTTCGCCGTCACGACACATGTCCCAGGCGGAGAACAGCACGAGGGTACGGGGCAGACGATCGTCAAACTTGTTGATGTTCTCAATCGCGAAAGCCAAGGACTCATCGTCTAGGCGAACCTTGGCGTAGGCAAGATCGCCGTCGTTGATGAGGATCAGGTCAGGACGCTCGATGTTCGAAAACTCTTCGACCACGGTCTGTTCGCCGTCAATATCGAGTTCTGTATGCACAACGCGCTCAAGCTTGTCGCCGCGCAGCGAGTATCCGCCGACGCCGATGCGATGCGGTCGGAGCGAAGCCCGCCCGTCAGAACTCTGGACGATCGAGAACTCGCCGATCCGTCCGTCGTCGTCAACATCAAACTGTGGGCGCAAGGTGTTGATGCCGGACTCCTGGAGCCAGAGCTTGACCCACTCGGTGAGGTCGCGACCCGAGGCGTCGGAGAGCTCGACAAGAAGGTCGTTCAACGTAGCGTTGCCCCAGGCCTTCTTCTTGAGGTACTTCGAAACGCCGGTGAAGAATGGCTCGCGGCCAACGTAGGCGACGAGCTGCTGGAAAACGGATGCGCCCTTGCCATAGGTGATGCCATCGAAGTTGACCTGGACGTCCTCAAGATCGCGGATGTCTGCGGCGATGGGGTGGGTGGAGGGAAGCTGGTCTTGAGCCTGTGCCCACGACTTCTCCGAAGAGTTAAAGGTAACCCACGCATCGGTCCAACGCGTTGCCTCGGCGGTAGCGACGTGGCTGGTGAACTCTGCGAAGGACTCGTTGAGCCACAGATCGTCCCACCACTTCATCGTGACGAGGTCGCCAAACCACATGTGGGCGAGCTCGTGGAGAACGGTCACCGCGCGGCGCTCGATCAACGCGCCGGTTGCGCGTGAACGGAACACATAGTCGTCGAGGATGGTGACGCAGCCGGGATGCTCCATCGCGCCCGCATTGAATTCCGGAACAAAGATCTGATCGTACTTGCGGAATGGGTAGGGCACGTCAAATGACTTCTCGTAGAAGTCCATGCCGGCCTTCGTGATGTCGATGATTTCTTGGGCATCCAAGTATTCGGCCAGCGATGCGCGGGCGTAGACGCCCATGGGGATCTCGCGGCCGTCCATCGACGTGTGCGATCCTTCTTCGCCCACGTACGGTCCCGCAATGATGCAGGTGAGGTAGGAAGAGATGCGCTCGGTGGGCGTGAACTCCCACGTGGCGAAACCATCGCCCGCAGGAGTGGGCTCCGGAGTTGGGGAAACTGAGAACAGCTTCCAGTTTTCCGGTGCTGTCACAACAAAAGTGAACTCAGCCTTGAGATCGGGCTGCTCGAATACCGTGTACATGCGCCTTGAGTCAGGCACCTCGAACTGCGAGTAGAGGTAGACCTCGCCATCGGCAGGATCAATAGCGCGGTGCAGCCCCTCGCCGGTCTTGGAATAGATGCAGGTGGCGTCCACGTAAAGCTCGTTGTCCTCAGCCAGGTTGTCGAGCTGAATTCGTGAATCTGCAAAAGCATCCGTTGGGATCTCTTCGCCATTGAGTACGATCTTTTCTACCGACTGTGCGATTAGGTCAATAAACGTGGATTCTCCAGCTTTCGCCGTGAACTTCACGGTGGTCTGGGAACGGAAGGTGGTATCTCCGGTCAAATCTAGCTCGACACGGTAGGTCGAGGTCTGGAGGAGTTCAGCGCGCTTAGCTGCTTCTTCGCGTGTGAGGTTTTGACCTGGCACGGGAATCCTTTCAATTGGCATCCGCACGCGAACACGTGCGGACGGTAACAAAATAGTCCGTGTTCAAGACTACGCCCTGCCGGATCGGGGATCGAGTTTCGCGTGGTGCTCTTCGCGAACTGGCCGTCCGGGTGTGAACCGAGCTTTCCCGATGTCACGAAGAGTGGACATTCTCCAACGGCGAAGTCCATCGCACATCTTCGACCAGGTACGACACAATGGCACCATGACTAAAAAAGTGAATTTCTGGTTCGATCCGACCTGCCCCTGGACGTGGATTACCTCCCGATGGCTCGTGGAAGTGTCACAGTTACGCGACCTCGACATCACGTGGCGCCCGTTTTCCTTGTGGGAGCTCAACTCCGATAAAGATGTGCCCGAAAAATACCGCGAGATGCTCGATGCCACACGTATTTGCTCGCGCGTGAGTGCTGCCGTGGCAACCCAGGCCCCGGAGCACCTCGGCGAGTTCTATACCGTGCTTGGCGAAAAGTTTTTCACCGACGAGGCCGATAAGAACGCCGAAACCGTTGGAGCCGTTCTTGAGTCCATTGGGTTGAAGAGGGATCTGCTCGACCGTGCCGAGAACGGCGAGTACGACGAGGCGCTCGCGAGTTCCACGAAGGAAGCGCTTGACCTCGTTGGCGACGACGTCGGAGTGCCCATTATCGAAGTAGCCGGCGTGGCATTCTTCGGGCCGGTAGTTTCTCCCGCTCCTCACGGTGAAGAAGCCGGCCAGCTATGGGATGGCACGCTCGCGCTCGCGAAGGTGCCTGGATTCTTCGAGCTCAAGCGCTCGCGCGACGTCGGCCCGATATTCAGCTAGCCGATTACTAGGGCATCCGGCTCGACGGTCACG
>CAYOEJ010000023.1:19585-24053 GCA_964403015.1 uncultured Arcanobacterium sp. | reverse complement strand
ATGATCTGTATATCGCCTAGACGTTTGTCCAAGCCTGTAAGGTCCAGTGACTTAAGCTGTTCTAGCGAGGCCGGGGAGCCGTCTAGTGGTTCGTCGTCGTCATCAAGAAACCTTGCTCCGAGTGCGATGAGCATGCCGGCCCCGGCGTCGTTCGTCGCTGAGCCGCCCAGCCCAATTAGGATGCTGCTCGCGCCAAGATCGAGTGCGTTATTGATGAGCTGGCCAACGCCGAAAGAGTGGGCTGCGCGGATGTCGCGATCGTCGGGATCGATGAGGTCGAGTCCCACGGCTTGAGCGACGTCGATGATCGCGAGGTTCTCGTCCGGTACGAAGCCTAGGGTGGCTTCGGTCGTTCGGCCGAGAGCATCTTGGACGGGGAATTGGTGGAGTTCACCTCCACGTGCGTTGGTGAGCATGCGCGCGAAGCCCTCACCGCCGTCGGCGAGTGGAACCTCCACGCATGTGGCATCGGGGTAGACCGACTTGACGCCGCGTGCCATGGCTGCTGCTGCTTCGGCGGCCGTCATGGATTCCTTGAATGAGTCGGGTGCGCAGATGAACTTCATGAATCCAAACTAGCCCACGTGCGAGCCCTAGGCTCTGGTGTTACAGACATCAAACCAACTGCTGCCGGGTCATTTCCGATGTGAAGCGGGCCGGACTTTTTGAGTCCGGCCCGCTTCGTTCAACTACGTGCGCTTAGCTAGAAGTGCCGCAGGTGCACGCCTTCGCGTTTGGCAGCAAAGGCCTGCAGCGTGAACATGGTAACCACGATGCCTATGCCGATGAGGTCCGTAACCATATCGGGTGACATCATCATGACCGCGCCTACGCCGAATCCGATACGGCGCCACCACGGAACGTCTACCCACAGGTGGCCTTCCACCGCAACCGAGAGCATGAGAACACCGACTGCACCCGTGGCTGTCACCTGCGCTGCTTCGAGGAACGTGACGTTCTGGAGAAGCATCGCAGGGGAGAACACGAAGAGGTAAGGGATCACGTAGCCAGCAAGTGCGAGCTTCATGGACTGCACGCCCGTCTTCATTGGATCTGCTCCGGAGATACCGGCCGCGGCGAAAGATGCGAGCGCGACCGGCGGTGTTATATTCGCAAACAGTCCAAAGTAGAACACGAACATGTGAGCAACGAGAGGTTCTACACCAAGCTCCACGAGTGCCGGTGCGGCCATGGTAGCTGTGATGATGTAGGTCGGAATCGACGGCAGACCCATGCCCAAAATGATTGAAGCAACCATGGTGAGCATGAGTGAGAGCAACAGGCTGCCAGCACCAATCGAAACGATGGCGTTCGCAAGGTTGACGGCAAAGCCCGTGCGGGTCACAACGCCAACGATGATGCCGACGGCGGCACAGGCAATCGCTGTGGAAACCGCGGTCTTGGCGCCGTCTGCAAGGGAACCGAGAATGTCGTCCACACCCATGCGGGTTGTTTTGCGGGACTGAGCCACGATGATCGAAACGATGATCGTGAGCAGTGCTGAGAACAGAACGGTGCGTCCCGAGAAGAACAGCATGTACAGGAGGAAGATAAGCGGAATCACGAGGTGACCGCGTTCCTTCATGACGTCACGAACCAGCGGAAGGTTCTCGCGCGAAATGCCTTTCAGGCCGCGCTTGGTAGCGCGAAGGTGGACCTGGGCGAGGATGCCCAAGTAGTAGAGCAGTGCAGGGATGATCGCCGCGATGGCGATGGTCTGGTAGGGCAGTCCCAGGGTTTCAGCCATGATGAAGGCCGATGCGCCCATAATCGGTGGGAGGATCTGACCACCCACGGATGCGGTTGCTTCAACGGCTCCGGCGAACCGGGCGTTGTAACCCACCTTTTTCATGAGCGGGATGGTGAACGCACCAGTGGTTACCACGTTCGCGACGGCCGCGCCGTTAATGGAGCCCAAGAAACCGGAGGCGATAACGGCAACCTTTGCGGGGCCGCCCCGCGTTTCGCCGGCAAGAGCGAGCGCGATGTCGTTAAAGAACTGTCCCATTCCAGAACGCTGAAGAACCGCGCCGAAGAGGACAAAGAGGAAGATGTACGAGGCCGAAACGCCAATTGCTGTGCCGTAGATGCCTTCCACGGACATGTAGAGGTTGGCGATCGTGTCTTCCAGCGGGTACCCGCGATGGCGGAATGTTCCGGGAAGTTCGCGCCCCACGGTCGCATATATCAACGCCAAGATTCCAAGGATCGGGAGCGCCCAACCAGTGAGCCGTCGGGCAGCCTCAATAACGAGGAACACCAAAATGGCAGCCACCACGTAGTCCATGGTCTCGGGCTGTGAGGAGCGCATGAGCAGGTCGTCATGCTCCATCCACATATAGAAGCCGGTGTAGGCGGCCAACACGATGAGCACCCAGTCGTAGATCGCGATCCGGGAACGGCTTGCCCGGCGCATTGCGGGATAAATCGCGAAGGCCAAAATCAGCATGCCAGAAACGTGGAATGCACGGTGGATACGGATCGGGGGAGTGCCGAAGTAGGCGGTGTACATGTGGTACAGGGATATGATGATCGCCAGAACAGTGATGCCGATAGCGACAGGTTTGAACTTAATGTCTCGAACGCGCGACTCGCGGTCGTACTCCTCGAGAATTTCCTGCGCCTTTGCCTCGGGATCTTCGTCGGTATCAACACTGATATCGACAAGCTCCACCGGTTCTTCGGATGTGTGGTGTTCGTGCTCGGTGCGCGAGTGGCGCGCTGTTTCTTCGTTATTCGCGGCGGAGGAACCGGTCGATTGGGTTCCTCGGCCAAATGGCATTTTGACCATGCGCTAGTCCTCTACGGATAGTTCCACGAAAGCGTGGTGTTCGATGTCGCCCGTGGAAATCGTATGATCGCCGACGACGAGTGTGTGCGAAGTGTTGTGGGAGTGAACCCAACGAAGTTCTGGGAGTTCTCTATGGATATCCCGCGTGTGGATGACGCCGTCCTCGATGGTGGTCACTCCGCCGGGATCGGACGGGACTCCGGCCCCGTACCCTTCCAAGATAATTTCCTGAAGAAAGAGCTTGCCCTCGTCTATCTCGTAGATTTCGATCCAGGGCTCTTTTTCAATTGAGTGAATCCAAGACAGTTCGATCTTCGTGCCATCTGTGGCGGGCGCGGTGTAGTAGACCTCGCCCGATTCTTGATTACTTACGACAATCTGTGCGTCTTGGGAGGAGCAGGCGCAAAGTGCGCTCGCCGCAACGAATGCTGCAGCGAGCGCCCCATGTTTAGTTTCCTTCAGCCTCATCGTAGTAGCGCTTTGCGCCGGGCTGGAGATCAACAACCAGTCCCTCTTCCACGGACTCGAGAGTGATTCCTGCAGCCGCCTGGTGCGAGGCGTGGATCTTATCGAGGTTCTCGAAGAGAGCCTTCGTAATCGTGTAAACCTCGTCATCGCTCAGGTCTGGCGAAACCAGAAGCTGGTTCATGATCGATGCGGTGGGAACATCTTCAGCGTTTCCGTAGGTGTCAGCCGGAACGGAGTTCTCGTTGAAGAAGGGGTAGAGCTCAAGGAGCTTTTCCATTCCTGCGCCCTCGATCGGGATGATGACCACATCATCGGATGTTGCAAGGTCAAGAATCGATGCGTTTGGAAGGCCTGAGGTGACGAATGCGGCATCAACCTGACCGTTCTTCATCTGGTCAATGGCGTCTGCGTAGGACAGGTAGTCCTCCGTGATGTCGTCATACGTCATGTCATGAGCCTCGAGGATCATCTGTGCATTGAGCTCAACACCCGAGTTCTGATCGCCAACGCCAACGCGCTTGCCACGCATGTCCTCAACCGACTTGATGCCGGATGATTCCACGGTCACAATCTGGACGTAGTTCGGGTAGAGGGCGGTGATTGCTTGGAGATCTGCGAGAGCCTCCTTGCCCTCGAATGGCCCGGTGCCTTCAACTGCCTGACGGGTGGCGTCGCCCATGACGAACGCGATCTCGGCGCGGCCAGAGGTGATGAGATCGATGTTCTCCACCGATGCGCCGGTGGACTGCACGGAGGCGTCGGTACCGAGTTCATCAGCAAGAACCTGCGACATGGTCGCGCCGATCTGGTAGTAAGGACCGGATGTTCCACCTGCGGCGATGGTCACGAAGTCGATATCGACTTCCGTTACCTCACCGTCGCCGCCGCCATTTCCGGCGTCGGTGTTATCGGCGTCGTCCGTATCGGATGAACAAGCGGTCAGTGCGAGGGATGCCGCGGCAAGAACCGCGAAGGTGGAACGAAGGCGCATATTGGTCTCCTAGTTGTAACTGAGAGCTTCATTGCTCTCGTCTTATGTGCGGGCGGGACTTTCGTCACGGTGCAAATGTGACGGTAGCAACAGAATCTGTTGGGTGTCAATCTACTTGAAAGATTGATTATTGATCGGGCGTGACCGCTCTAACATCAAATGCTATAGCGGGGTAGTGCTTGAATATGGACAGTTGGGTACGACGACGTACCCGTGGG
>CAYOEJ010000023.1:12691-19485 GCA_964403015.1 uncultured Arcanobacterium sp. | reverse complement strand
TATAGCGGGGTAGTGCTTGAATATGGACAGTTGGGTACGACGACGTACCCGTGGGTGTCGGCCCGCTGGAGCGAGCCGACACCTTACTTGGGCAGCTCGATCTCACCACCGTCGTCGTCAACAAGCGTTGCCGAGCGTGGGATGTAGCCGTCGTGGGAATCGCGAATCACGGACTCGACTCGAGCGGACTGCTCGGTCTTTTGCGACCAGTCGCGCGCGAGAGTTGCCGCTGCCTCAAACTCGGTCTGGATTACCGGGTTGGGCTTGTACGTCATGAGCGAGACTGCGATAGCCACGATGAGGTTGAAGATGAAGCCGGGCACGATCTCGTAAAGATCGAAGATGCCGCCGTCAATATTGCCCCACACCGCAACCGTGATTGCGCCAACGATCATGCCAGCAAGAGCGCCGGAAGCGGTGAGCTTGCGCCAGAAGAGGGCAAGGATAATGGTTGGGCCGAATGCTGCGCCGAAACCAGCCCACGCGAAGGCCACGAGGTTAAGGATCGTATCCGACGGGTTGATGGCGAGGATTGCAGCGAGGATCGCAATGGCGGTGACCGAGGCGCGGGACAGCATCATGCCGGTCTTGCGCGAGAGACGCTTCTTTGTGAACGTCATGTAGACGTCCTCGATAAGTGCCGAGGAAGACACGAGAAGCTGGGATGAGATCGTGGACATGATCGCGGCAAGGATAGCTGCGAGCATGAATCCGGCGATGAGCGGGTGGAACAGGATCTGGCCCATCACGATGAATACCTGCTCGGGGTTGGGCAGCTGCGGGCTGTCATGGCCGAGAATGGCAATGCCAACCATTGCGGTGCCGAGGGCTCCCACGACGGACAGGGCCATCCAGCCGATACCAATGCGGCGTGCCGACTTGGCCTCTCGCGGGTTACGCAGTGCCATGAAGCGGACGATGATATGCGGCTGTCCGAAGTAGCCGAGGCCCCATGCAACTGCAGAGATCAAGCCAATGGCAGTCGCACCTGCGAACGGATCGAGTAGAGCGGGATCGACGGCTTCGACCTTGTCGAGCATTTCGCCAAAGCCGCCGGCCTCGAAGATGCCCACGAGCGGCACGAGCACGAGTGCCATCACCATCATGATGCCCTGCATCAAGTCCGTGTAGGACACCGCAAGGAATCCGCCCACGAGCGTGTAAAACACCGTGATGCCTGCAATGATCAACATGCCCCAACGGTAGTCAAAGCCGAATGCGCCTTCGAAGAACGTTCCGCCCGCAACCATGCCGGACGAGACGTAGAAGGTGAAGTAGAAAAGAATGATGACGCCGGCGGTGATGCGAAGCGCGTGGGTCTTGTCGCGAAGGCGTGAGTCAAGGAATGACGGCACGGTGATGGAGTTGTTGGATACCTCGGTGTAGGAACGCAGACGCGGAGCTACGACCTTCCAGTTAATCCATGCGCCGACCGTGAGGCCAATGGCAATCCAGAACTCGACGAGTCCGGAAGCATAGAGTGCGCCAGGAAGGCCCATGAGGAGCCAGCCTGACATGTCAGAGGCGCCGGCGGAAAGCGCGGCGACTGCAGGATTGAGCTGACGGCCACCAAGCATGTAATCGTCAACAGAACTTGTACGTTTATAGGCCCACAGGCCGATCGCGATCATCGCGAGGAAATAAACAATCATCGAGATGACCTGATAGGTCGTTTCGCTCATGATGCTCCTTACGGATACAGCGGGCGCCTTTGCCCGCAGGGCGTGGATGGGTGATGCACTTGTGCATGTGCCCCGGAGACTACATGGTTTTTATCTTGATATCGAGTAAGTTTCTCTATTTGAAACCAATTGGTTACGAAAACTAGCACTTTTCGGTATGCAAAATACCCAAAACGGGCAGTATTTGGAATTTTGCTGGCGAGGTCATCGCCGGCGGTCGAATTTGCGTCAGTAATTGGGCAAGGAACCTTGCCCGACAGCAATGTTTGAACCGGTCAGCGCTGATAAGCTGGCGCCAATACGCCGACGCTAAAACGCCGACGCGAGATTGCCGACGATCTCGGTCAATGACGATCCAGAGGAAAAGGTAAGAATTATGGGTTTTCCCGAGCTCAAACCTGATGTCGATTTTGGACAGGTAGCTAAGGACGCGATTTCGCGCGTGAACACCTGGACAGAACGCTCGCAATCCTTCCCCACCGACAGGCCCGGCAAGCTCCTGTCCGACGTCCTTCAATCCGAGGGCGGTCTCGACTTCACCGTCCAGTTCGTGGATAAGGTGATTCGCCCCGAGGACAAGAAGACTGCCGCTCGAAACCTGAAACAGCTCTCGAACAAGAAGATTGACTTTCTTCCGCCGTGGCTGACTGTGCCTGCAAAGGTCGGTGGATCGATTGCACCCGCCTCGCCAAAGTTCGTGGTTAACTCTGCCTTCCGCGTTTTTCGTGCCCTTGTTGGCGATCTTGTGCTTGATACGACGCCGAAGAAGCTTGGTCCGGCCGTGCGCAAGATGCGCGAAGATGGCTCCCGTCTCAATCTCAACCTGCTCGGTGAGGCGGTGTTAGGTCAGGAAGAGGCCCGCCGTCGTCTGAAAGCGGTCATGGATCTCCTAGATCACGACTTTGTGGATTACGTGTCCATCAAGGTCTCTTCCGTGCTCGGCGTCCACAACCCGTGGGGCTACGAGCACGCCGTTGACGAAGCCACCAACAGTCTCCTGCCGCTCTACAAGAAGGCGGCAGAGCAAAACAAGTTCGTCAACCTCGATATGGAGGAGTACCACGACCTCCACATGACCATCGAGGTGTTCAAGCGGATGCTCGGACGCCCCGAGTTTAAGAACCTCCGCGCCGGCATCGTGCTGCAGGCCTATCTGCCGGATGCCTACGACGCCATGGCTGATCTTCAGCAATGGGCAGCTCAACGCGTAGCCGACGGCGGTGCGCCCATTAAGGTTCGGCTCGTCAAGGGCGCGAACCTTCCTATGGAGCGCGTAGATGCCGCCATGCACGGATGGGATCTGACCATCCAGCCCACAAAGGCCGCATCTGATGCTAACTACCTGCGCGTTTTGGAATATGCGCTTCGCCCCGAACACATTGGGAACGTGGAACTCGGAATCGCCGGCCACAATCTCTTCTCGCTCGGCTTCGCACTCTCGCTCGCCGAAGCTCGCGGCATCACCAAGGGATACGACGTCGAAATGCTCAAGGGCATGGCAACGAACCAGGCGCTCGCGATCCGCGAGGACGTGGGCAGCATCCTCTACTACGTTCCCGTAGTGGATCCGCGCGAGTACGACGTGGCCATTTCCTACCTGGTGCGCAGACTCGAAGAAAGCGCTGCAAACGACAACTTCATGTCGGCCGTGTTCCACATTGCCGAAGACCAGACGCTTTTCGAGCGCGAACGCGACCGTTACGCGAACGCCGTGGCGGGCGCATTCCCAGAGGTTTCGGATGACATTCGAGCAGCGCTTCCGCAGGCCAAGTACGACGACGTACCCGAGCTTTTCTTTGGCGCGAACCGTTCCCAGAACCGGATGACCGACGACGTTCAGGCACTCGAGTCCTTTGCGAACGTTGCCGATTCGGACCCGTCACTTCCGGCGAACCTCGAGTGGGCTAACGAGATCTTTGCGAAGATTCCGGATTCGCAGCTAGGCATTGCCGAAGCCGACGCCGCCCGTGTGCGTGACGCCGGCAGACTATCCGAGATCATTGGTGAGGCGAGGGGAGCTGCCGCGCAGTGGGCTGCCCGACCAGCGAAAGAGCGCGCGGATCTTCTGCGAAACGCAGGAAAGATTCTCGGCGAGCGCCGGGCGCAGCTCATTGAGGTTGCTGCCTCCGAGTGTGGCAAGGTCATTGGCGAAGGTGATATCGAAGTATCCGAAGCCATCGATTTTTGTAACTACTATGCAGATCTTGCCGAGCAGCTCGACGAGCTTGACGGCGTCCGGTACGAGCCGGTTGAAGTAACGGCAGCTATCCCGCCGTGGAACTTCCCGATCGCCATTCCTTGTGGCTCGGCGGTGGCTCCACTGGCAACTGGGTCCGCAGTGATTTTCAAGCCTGCAGAGCAGGCACGACGCTGTGGTGCCATCCTTGCTGAGGCGTTGTGGGATGCGGGTATTCCACGAGAGGTTCTGCACTTTGTGGATATTGATCCAGAGGACTTGGACGAGGTTGGCAAGGCGTTGGTGACACAAACTGACCAGACGGTACTCACAGGCTCGATCGACACTGCGCAGCTCTTCCGTTCGTGGAAGCCTGATCTAAGAATCTTTGCCGAGACCTCGGGCAAGAACTCGATTATCGTGACGCCGCAGGCCGATATTGACCTCGCTGCGAAGGACGTCGTGAATTCCGCCTTTGGCCACGCCGGACAGAAGTGCTCTGCGTGCTCACTGGTGATTCTTGTGGGGGCGATGGCGGACTCGGAGCGTTTCCAGAATCAGATTGTGGACGCGGCAAGGTCGCTCGTCGTGGGATGGCCAGAGACTACACACGTAGAAATGGGCCCGGTCATTGAACCTGCGGAAGGCAAGCTTAAGACGGGGCTCACGGAGCTCGGTGATGGCGAGCGTTGGTTGCTTGAGCCGAAGCAGCTCGACGATACCGGACGCCTGTGGTCACCAGGCATTCGGACGGGTGTGAAGCCGGGATCGCACTTCCACATGACCGAATTCTTCGGACCCATCCTAGGAATCATTCGATGCGAGACACTCGATGACGCGATCGAGATCCAAAACGCTGTGGAGTTTGGATTGACTGGCGGCATCCACTCGCTCGACTCAGAAGAGATCGCAAGGTGGCTGGGGCGCGTTGACGTCGGAAACGTCTATATCAACCGCGGTATCACTGGTGCAATCGTGCGTCGTCAGCCTTTCGGCGGTTGGAAGCGCTCACAGGTAGGCACCGGCGGAAAGGCCGGCGGCCCGAACCACCTCATTGGTCTTGGCCGCGTTTATCCCGATACCGATTCTCGAACGGTGTCGGTTGCAGACATGGGGCAGGGCGTTCTCACAGAGGCGGACAAGCTTCACGGCTCACTTCCCTTAGAACGCCAGATGCCTTATCGTGGCGCACTACGGTCGATGGCTGCGGCCCTGGACGATGAGTTCTTGGCAGCGCGCGACGTAAGCCAACTTGGCGTAGAGAAGAACGTGTTCCGTTACCGTCCAACAGACGTACACGTGCGTGTTGAAGATCAGACGAACTGGGAGTTCGCCTACGCCATGATTGTTGGCGCGATCGCCGGTGGAGCAAAGGTGAGCGTATCGGTTGCTGATGAATTGCCCGGTTCCTTCGCCCTTCAGCTGTACCGTCAGGGAGCCGAGGCGAAAGTCGAAGATCATGAGACATGGATTGCGGCCATCGAAGCGGATCCGCTTGCGTACAGGCGCATCCGATACATCGGTGATAACGCGGTTGCCGTATCGAAGGCCGTTGATGGCTCAGTTGACGTCGCCATCTACGCTGATGAAGTGACCGGTAACGGTCGCGTTGATCTGCGGCCCTTCTTCCTCGAGCAGGCAGTTGCCGCGACCAATCATCGCTTTGGCGACAAGACCCACATCCTTGATGGAGTGATTTAGGAGCGGCCTACAAGTGCGAGATCTAGCCATTGCAGCTGATCTCGTTCCCGGAGCGATAAGAAACGGAGCCCCGGCAGAAGATCTGCCGGGGCTCCGTTCTCACTAGAGGTTGGGGTTAAAGGCTAGAAGTTGCTAGTTGGAAAATGCCGGGATGAGTTCACCGTTGGGGTAGGTTTCGGTGATGAAGTCAGCGACTTCTTGAGAGTGAAGAAGTTCCTCGAGGGTCTTCACGGCATCAAGCTTCTCACCGTCAACGTTCCAGGCGAGAATATTCGCGTAGGGGTTATCCTCACCGGACTCAACGAGAATTGCGTCCTCGGCAGGAACCAGACCAGCCTCGAGCGCGAAATTGCCGTTGATGATGGCGGCAGCAACGTCAGGTAGCTGAATCGGGATAGCCGGAGCCTCGGCTTCGCGGATTTCGAGGTTCTTTGGATTGTCTTCGATGTCGTAGATCGTGGGGGAATCGACGTCGGCGAGCGTGATCAGGCCTTCCGATTCAAGCAACTGCAGAGCACGTGCCTGATTGGAAGGATCGTTGGTGACCACCACGGTTCCGCCGTCGGGGAGATCTGAAATATCCTCCACGCTCTCTGAGTAGACGCCGTATGGCTCAATGTGTACGCCCTCGCCGTGTTCGAAGTTGTATCCCTTCGATTCAACCTCGCCCTCGAAGTAAGGCACGTGCTGGAAGAAGTTCGCATCCAGATCGCCCGCATCCAAAGCAACGTTGGGCTGGATGTAGTCAGTAAACTCGCGAATTTCGATCGAAATTCCGGCATCCTCAGCAAGGTTGTCGGCAACGAACTGCAAGATGTCCGCATGAGGTACCGGTGATGCTCCAACCACAATGTTGACGATCTCGCCGTCTGCAGCGGCGCCATCGGAAGCGTCGTCGTCCGTCTCCGAAGCCGAATCGCTCGTACCGGTGGTGGTCGAGTCGGCGGTATCGGCGTCGTCGGCGTCAGAGGAGCAGGCGGTTAGCGCAAGAGTAGTTGCTGCTGCGATAGCGAAAAGCTTTGAGATTTTCATGATTTTCCTTTTGTGTGATGTGCTGCTGTGCAGCTGTTAAGAAGTGCGGCGTTGCCGCGAAAAGTACTGTGGCGTTGCCGTGAAAAGAGTTGCCGCTCGATTCCGCAGTACTGGGACGACGGCGGATGCAGGCGTGAAAAGGGTAGGGCTAGGCTGAGGCTTAGCGGTCCCGGTTGGTGATGCCTAGCGGTGATCCACCAACC
>CAYOEJ010000023.1:0-12591 GCA_964403015.1 uncultured Arcanobacterium sp. | reverse complement strand
CTAGGCTGAGGCTTAGCGGTCCCGGTTGGTGATGCCTAGCGGTGATCCACCAACCGGCTGAGCATGTCTCCAACCCATTGGACGATTTGAACCATGAACAGAATGATCACTACGACGATCACGATGACGTCGAACTGATTACGCTGATATCCGTGGTTAATGGCGAGGGCACCCAGACCTCCGCCACCGACCGCCGACGCCATCGCCGAGTACCCAATCACCGTGATGGCCATGATGGTGGTGGATTGGATGATCGACGGCAAAGCCTCGCGCACGAGCACGCCGGCCATGATGTTGCTACGCCGCGCGCCGGTCATCTGCGCTGCTTCAACCTTCCCCGGAGCGACCGCCAACACGTTCGACTCGACCAGACGAGCGAAGTAGGGGACCGCACTGACGACTAGGGCGATCGTAAAGGCAGGCCAACCGATCGCCTTGAGCCACGGCTGGTCGAACTCTCTGATGGCGAAGAGAACTACGACGGCGAGAATAATGAACGGAATGGCGCGGCCAAGATTGACTACGGCACCGAGGATACGGTGCGTAAGAGCCGCTTCGATAAGGCCGCCGCGTCTTGTTTCGGCAAGAATGACACCGAGCGGAAGGCCGAGCACCACAGTGAAAATCGAGGCGACGACCACCATATAGATCGTCTCGAGAATCGCCTTGAACAAACCGCGTTCGATCACGGGATTAGCGAACCACGTGGCGTCAGAAACAATCGGGATCAGCGAGTTTAGAAGATCGCTCATGCTGCGCGCACCTCCGCATGGAGGCCGTCGCGAGTGAATTCGCCAACGGCTGCCTGGACTTGGTTCGCGGGAACCGTGAGTGCAAGACGCCCGACCTGGACGTCTCCGATGGATTCGAAAGTGCCGGCCGCGATGTCCGCGCCAAGGCTGGCGACCCGAGACATCACGCGCGAACCCGTGGGCTCACCTGGATGGGAGGTGAAGTAGAGGTCGATGATGCTCTGACCAGCGATGTTCGCGAGATCGAGATCCGGTAGGGGGATCAGCTTTCGGGCTAATGCCGACGTCGGCTGGGAAATGACCTCGAGCAGGCTCCCGGTTTCGCGAATCGCGCCGCTGTCTAGAAGCGTCGCCGAGTCGCAGATTTTGCGCACGACTGACATTTCGTGTGTGATGACGACGACGGTGACGCCGGTACGGTCGCGGACGTCCTTGAGCAGGTCGAGGATCTGCTCGGTCGTCTCCATGTCGAGTGCCGACGTTGGCTCATCGGCTAGCAGCACCGCAGGGTTAGCGGCGAGTGCGCGAGCAATTCCTACACGCTGACGCTGGCCACCGGAGAGCTGGGAGGGGTAGGACGGTCCGCGGCCAGAAAGCCCCACAAGATCGAGTAGCTCTCGAACGCGCACGTCGCGCTTGGCCTTGTCGAGGCCGGCAACCCGCAGGGGGTAGGCGATATTCTCGGCAGCGGTACGGGAGTCGAGCAGGTTCGCGCCTTGAAACACCATGCCGATTCGGCGGCGTGCAGCGCGAAGCTTCTTGTCTCGCAAGGTGGTCAGATCATCGCCGTCAACCAGAATGGAACCCGATGTGGGTTTTTCGAGAGCGGTAAGGCAGCGAATCAGCGTTGATTTTCCTGCACCAGATTCGCCGACGATTCCGTGAATGGACCCGTCGTTGATCGTGAGCGAGAGCTTGTCAAGCGCGACGACGGGATCTTGGCCCTTACGGGGGTAGATCTTCGTGACGTCACGTAGCTCGATCATGTGTGCCTCCATCGGTCTCGGCGTTAGCACCCGCGTTCCGGGTTGCTGCAGCTTCAAAGAGCCGAGTCTCTCTGCTGCTCTGGATGAACACCCTTAGATTTGCACACAGGATGGGTAGAGGTGGAGTCATTCCAATATATGAACACAGAAGACCTCGAGCACGCGATAAGGATGGCTGAATCGCGGGTAGCAGAGAGTGAGAAATTGAGGGGTGTCAAAAAGATGTCGGAGCTCCATGGCAATCTATCTTCATGAACGAGAATACAAAGAAGTATTGGGTTGATGCCCGATATACCAAGGAAAAGTACGGGTCAGCGTATGACCGATGGGCAATTCAGTGTTCATACCTGAGCTACGCCTATGAACTTCAGAATCGCGAGTCAGAGCTTTTGAAGCGTGATTCGCGGGGCGGCGCCGGCGGGTACCGGGCCTATAGGGAGGTGGGCCCTGTAAGCGACATCACGTCGGGATATCTCGAGATGAGTCCGCGCCTAGTCGGATATCCGATACAGCCACGTCAGGACACTCGGCAGTAGACGCCAGAGGCATCAGAGCTACCTGACGCAGCGGGGGTACTTGAGGTGACGGAGCCAGTTGGAGTTTCGCTGGTTGTAGCGAGCCGGTGAACCTTCCGCTAGCTTTGGCGAACCCAGATCTTGGCGGCAGCAGGTTCGGGCAGGGCAATCTCACGATCGTTCACGATCACGTCGATCAACCCGATGCTGTTTCGATGACCAACGAGCCGCATCTGAGTTCCGGGCGTGATCGCCAGGTCACCGAGGTAGACCAAGACGCTAGGGTCATCGTCTGCCACTCGCACGACGGTGACGTTCGCGGGTGCGCTTATTGTGCCCAGACTCGTAGCCTCGGTGTGGGGGAGTGCGCCGTCGGCTGCTGGGATTGAATCACCATGCGGGTCTTCAAGCGGGTGGCCGAGCAGTTCGTCAATGCCGTCAATGAAGCGGTCAGATACCGCGTGCTCGAGAGCCTCGGCTTCCTCGTGGAGTTCATCCCATGAGTATCCGAGCGTGTCATGTAAAAAGGTCTCGATGAGCCGGTGTTTGCGGACGATGTTTAACGCAATGGTGCGGCCGCGTTCGGTCAGGCGAACAGATCCATATCTGGCGTGATGAACGAGGCCGAGGGCGTCAAGTTTCTTGACGCCCTCGGACACTGTCGATGCGCTGAGTCCCATGCGTCGAGCGATTTCTGAAGGTGCGACCTCGGTGTCATCCCACTCGGAGATCTGCCAGATTGTCTTCAGATAGTCTTCGTTCGACTGGCTCAGCATGGCTTCCTAGCAGTGTGCTGCGGCAACTGCGAGCTTGAGAGCTTTTTGGAAGTTGGATTCACGCTCTTCGGCGGTCATGTCGCGTGACTCAACCACGAGGTGGTCGGACACGGTGAGAACAGCGAGCGCCTGCTTGCCGTACTTGGCGGCGAGACCGTACAGTGCACCAGCTTCCATCTCGACACCCATCGTTCCGATGGCGCCCAGTGCCTCGTCGACGCTCGAATCGATGCCGTAGAAACGATCGCGTGAGACAACCGGCGCGACTACCACATCGTCGTCGTCCCCAGCGGCATCCGCAGCTGCGCGCACGAGCTCGTAGCTAGCGACAGCGGAGAAGTGCGTTTCGGGGGAGAGGTAGGTGTTAAGAACGCCCTCGTAGTGAGCGCCGTTGGCGATAACCACATCGCCAACCTTCACGCGCTCGGAAAGTCCGCCGCAGGTGCCAACGCGAATGATGCGCTCCACGCCGTAGTGCATGAACAGCTCGTTGACGTAGATCGAGAGCGAGGGCTGCCCCATGCCGGAAGCCATGATGGACAGCGGCTTTCCGTTAACGGTTCCGGTGTAGCCAAGGATTCCGCGCACCTCGGTGACGAGACGCGCGTCGTCCATAAGCATTTTTGCCATGCGCTCTGCACGCTTGGGGTCGCCAGGCATGAGTACTGCAGGAGCGAAATCACCGGGTTCGGCGCCAATGTGTGGGGTTGCCATAAAGTAATCCTTAAAGGTGGACGGTAGAGACTGTTTGCCTCTGTTTGTTCCCCACCATTGTGGCACATATGGCTCTAGGAACTCGCCTTTGCAGCGCGCTTCTTCGCCCGTTCAAGCTTCTTCTGCTTACGCCTTTCCTTGGGAGAGACGTGCTGGGCAACCTTGCGGTCGAACATCTCCCAGTACTCTTCCTTGTACTCGGAGAAGTCACGCGGGGGACCGCCCGGGCGGCTCTCCATGCGGTCGAGGTAGGGGTAAATGTCGTGACCACGCAGGTAAAGGATGGCCGTGTTGATTGCTGCTGCAATGGGAACGGTGAAGAGTGCACCCACGATTCCCGCAACAACCGAGCCACCCGTCACGATGAGAACGATCGCGAGTGCGTGCATGTTCAGCGCGTTTCCTTGGAGAACAGGCTGAAGGACATTGCCCTCAACCTGCTGAACAACAATGATGCCCGCGAGCATGATGAGTGCCATTCCAATGCTCTGCGTATTGACGAGCACCACGAGAACAGCGATGAATCCGGACAGGAATGCACCGACGATCGGAATGAATGCCGCAAGGAACACGATCACACCAATGGGGAACGCCAGTGAGAGCGGAGTCTTGAGCAAGAAGGCAATGAGTGCAATACCGACGGCATCGACGAGCGCCACAATTGCCTGCGTGCGGGTGTAGTTTCCGATGGTCATCCACGCGCGAATGCCCGATTCGTTGACGCGGTTCTGGTAGGGGACGGGTGCGAGGCGAACCACCCAGTGCCAGAGTCGGCGGCCATCTTTGAGGAAGAAGAAGAGTGCGAAGAGCGACAGGATGAGGCCCGTGAGGAATCCGGTCACGGACGAACCCACGGACATCACACCGCCCAAAATCTGGGAGCTGTTGTCGGTTAGCGTGTTCTGCGTCGACGCCCAGGCACTGTCAATGGTCTCCTCAAAGTTCGGGAATTGGGTGGTGATGTATTCGACGATGTTGTCGATGCCGCTCGTCACCTGCTCGCTGAGATCTCTAAACCCAGCGATAATGCCCGTTCCCGAACCGACCAGCAGCCCCGTGATGATCACGATCAATCCGATGAGAGAGAATGCTGATGCGGCCGCGGACGGCCAGTTCCGTCGATTCTTAAGCCAGGACGAAAGTGGTTCGAGAATAACCGCGAGGAGCAGTGAGACCATCAGAGCGATGATGATCATCGAAAACTTGATCAACACGAAGCCAACAATTGCCGTCGCGGCAATGACAGCGATGACGCGCCACGCCCAAGAACCGGCGGTGTGAAGAGCGGGTGGTACACGATCTTCGCCCGGCGACGTGATGGCGTCTGCGATCTCAGCAACCTCGTCGTATGGCACGGGGCTCACTTGGTGGCCATGATCGTCATCCGACTCCGCATTTGACGCAGTCACGTGGGCAAACTGTTCCGCGTTGGTCGGAGGAACTACCTCTGGCGTTTCACCAGTGGGCGCATCGGGGAGGTCGGTTGATTCACCGCGTGCATCGCCGGTTGATTCACCGCGTGCATCGCCGGTTGATTCACCGCGTGCGTCGCCTGGTTCCTTGGGCGTTGAGTGCATGTTGCTCTCCTATTAAGACTCGCAGACATAGAGAACTGCAGGAATAGCCTAGCCCCTTGTGCCCAGAATTCGGAATTTCGCGTGTGGATGAAGTCAACGTGGCATTTTGGTGGTGTTTTAGGCAAGAATAGGGAGCGGGGTCGCATCCATGCGTGTGGCCATTGCCTCTACAGGAAGGAAGCGAACTATGTCGCAGCCGGATAAGAATAACGAGTTCAACACTCAGGACAAGAACGTGAACGAGACTAATAGCGAGTTTCGTGACAAGACCGCTGATAAGACCGCAGGTCAGAATCAGGGCCAGCAAGGCTTCGGCCAGCAGGGATATGGCCAGCAGGGTTACGGTCAGCAGGGCTATAACCCACAGGGTGGTCAGGGTTACGGACAGCCGCAGGGCACCCAGCAAGGCTTCGGTCAGCCCGGCTACGGCCCACAAGGTGGCCAGCAGGGCTACGGTCAGCCCGGCTACGGCCCGCAGGGTGGTCAGCCTTACGGTCAGCCACAGAGCTCGGCCTTCGGCTCGATGTTCTCACTTGATTTCGGTCAGCGCTTTACTCAGCCGCTCGCAAAGATTGTGATGCTGGTTGCGCTCGTCGTGGGCATCTCCATGATGGTTGCGGGGCTGTGGGACTTCATCAACATCTTCATGAATGAGTACGCTGATCCAGGCTTTGGGACGATCATGCAGTACCTGATCCACGCGGTTGTTGCTATTGCCAAGGGCTTCCTCATTATCGGCGGTACCCGAATCCTCCTCGAGTACTTCGTCAACCGTGACAAGGAACTGTCCAAGTAAACGGGTGAGAACGATAACGTTCTCATAGTCAAAAAGGTGCTGCTGGTTCATTCCGGCAGCACCTTTTTGCATACAATGGCTGGCGGCTGCACAGCGCACCTGCCCCGCATTAGCGCGGACCCACTCCCATGGCACAACATGGCCGAACACCGACCGGAGAAACATTGACGAACTACGCACTCATCGCTTTTGATCTCGACGACACCTTAGCGCCCTCGAAGTCACCCTTGCCCGATCGCATGGGTGCAGCACTTCGTTCTTTGCTTGATGTGTGCGACGTGTGCGTCATTTCCGGTGGAAACTTCCCCCAGTTTGAAATGCAGCTCCTTGACAACCTCAATGCCTCAGACGAACAGCTCGCTCGCCTTCACCTCATGCCAACCTGTGGCACTCGGTACATGAAGTACGACGACGGCGCCTGGGTTCCGCTCTACATTCGTGACCTTTCCGAACAGGAGCGTTCCGATGCGCTAGCAATTCTTGAGCGCGAAGCCCGCAGGCTTGGACTTTGGGAGTCCGAGACGTGGGGTGACATCCTCGAAGATCGCGGCTCGCAGATTACTTTCTCAGCACTAGGCCAACAGGCTCCCTTGGAAGCAAAGAAAGCGTGGGATCCTACTGGCGAAAAGAAGGAAGCGCTCCGCGCCGCCGTCGCCCCACTACTTCCCGAACTCGAAGTGCGCTCTGGTGGATCGACGTCGGTGGATATCACCCGCAAGGGAGTAGACAAGGCCTACGGCATCGCTGAACTGTCAACATCCACGGGAATCGAGATCGCGGAGATGCTGTTCGTGGGAGATCGGCTCGATGAGGGCGGCAACGATTACCCGGTGCTCAGGCTCGGCATTGATGCCCACTCGGTGGCGGACTGGGAAGAGACCGCCGCGTTCATTGAGGACTATGTAGCGAATCGTTCGAACCAGTAAAGTGGTGCGCAAAGCAAAGGAGTCACTATGACACCCCTGAATCGTGCAGATGAACTGGGCCGCAAGCTTGAACAGGAAGCCAAGGCCCGTAATCTTGGCCGAGGAACTGACGAGCAGTCTGCTCGCAGGATTCGCTCACTGCTCGGAACCGAAGGTGACGTGGATAGTGAAGATACGCGTCTGACGCATCCAGAAGTACCGCTCACGCCCAAAGATACAATCGACGAATCTTCAGATCGCAATGACGACCAACCGCTAAATGGCAAGGAAACCGATGGCCACTGAGAATTTGACCGAAGAGGAAATGGATCGTCGTATCGCGCGATACGAAGCGCTGCCCACCGATCATCAGCGGGCAGGTGGCGCTGCAGTCGAAACAGCCTTCCTCTTCACTCTGACCGGACTGATCGGCATGTGGGCATCGCTCATGCTCATCCTGTCCGAACGAGAAGTCCTGCGAAACCCGGACGCCATTCTTCAGTGCGATATCAATCCGCTCATCGGTTGTAGTAAGTGGATCGGCGCTTGGCAAAACGAAGTGTTCTTCGGAGTATCCAACGCCACCTTCGGTCTGGCCTTCTTTGCAGGTGTCACAGCGCTCGGATTTGTGCTGCTTGATAACGGTCGCTTCGGACGACTCCTGTGGCGCACACTCACCGTAGGCGCCGCACTTGGCATGCTCTGGGTTCTCTGGTTCGCGTATCAGTCCTACTTTGTTGAAGGCTCATTGTGCCCATACTGTGTCATTACATGGCTGGTAACGATCCCACTCTTCGTGCACATCGTGGCCCGCACCATGCAAGCCGGGCACTGGGGACAGGGTGCCATGAGGGCCGGGTCCGCGCTGGTACGCAACCGCTGGATCATCGTGGGCGGCATCCTCATTGCCCTCGTGGCTTTCACCATCGTGTGGTTCTGGGACACCTGGATGATCATTTTCTAGAGCTTGATGATCTTCTAGAACGAGACGATCTTCTAGAACGTGACGATCTTTTAAAGCGCGTCCATCTCGGCGGGCACGTGCTCGCCGTAGCCGCTTTCCACCAGAGCTTCGCGCAGCAAGGTCATGGCCTCGGCAATCTCCTCATCGGGAGCCTGCACCGCGTTCTGAAGATATCCGGCATCCTCTGAGTTTGCTGGCACAACGTGCACGTGCGTGTGAGGTACCTCGAAGCCCAGAATCACCACCACGGAGCGGGAGACATCAAATGCCCTCTCCTGTGCCCTGCCGATGATCTGAGACACCTTCATCATGTGCGCGAACTGATCCGGATCCACGTCCGAGTACTTCTCCGTCTCTTCGCGCGGCACAATCATCACGTGCCCCGGACGCATCGGTTCGATCGTTGCCATCGCAACACACACGTCGTCGGCCCACACAAACTTGCCGGGAATCTCACCCGCAATAATCTTCGAAAAAATACTAGCCATACACCTAAGTTTAGCCAGTCACCGGAATCACCGAACCACGCTGGACCGGGATTCACTGTTTTCGCGGCCTGCGCTAACATTGGAGAACTATCAAACCTTCAAGGAGAATCATGAGCAGCCAAGCACCGGAAGCCGCACATCCCTACCGGTACACTGCCGAGCTTGCCAACGACATTGAGAAGAAATGGCAGGATCGGTGGGACGCCGAGGAAACGTTCAACGCGCCCAATCCCGTGGGTGAACTAGCGGACGGCGAGCTTCCCGAGCAGGCCTACTACATGCTCGACATGTTCCCTTATCCTTCCGGCAAGGGCCTGCACGTTGGCCATCCGCTGGGCTACATCGCCACGGACTCCCTTGCCCGCTTCCAGCGCATGCAGGGAAAGAACGTCCTGTACACCATGGGCTATGACGCTTTCGGCCTGCCCGCGGAGCAGTACGCCGTTCAGACAGGTCAGCATCCACGCGTGACAACCGAAGCCAACATTGAGAACATGCGCCGCCAGCTGCGCCGCCTGGGAATGTCTCACGAGAAGCGCCGTTCGGTTGCGACCACCGATCCCGAATTCGTGAAGTGGACGCAGTGGATCTTCTTGCAGATCTTCAATTCGTGGTACGACGCCGATGCGCCCGGACGGACGGAGGGCACGGTTGGTCGTGCTCGCCCGATTTCCGAGCTGGAGGCCGGCTATATTGCGGGTACGATCCCGACGCCGGATGGTCGTCCATGGGATGAATTGTCCGACGAGGAGCGCCGCAAGGCTGTCGATTCGCGCCGTTTGGCGTACATCGACCACGCGCCGGTGAACTGGTGTCCTGGTTTGGGCACCGTTTTGGCCAACGAGGAAGTCACGTCGGAAGGTCGTTCTGAGCGCGGAAACTTCCCAGTTTTCAAGCGTGAACTGCGTCAGTGGATGATGCGTATCACCGAATACTCGGATCGTCTGGCCCAAGATCTGGACGATGTGGACTGGCCCGAGAAGGTGCGCTTGATGCAGCGCAACTGGATCGGCAAGTCACATGGCGCGGACGTCAACTTCGTTGCCCACACGGCGGGTGGAGACCACACCCTCACCGTGTTCACCACCCGCCCCGATACTCTGTTCGGTTCTACGTTCATGGTGGTCTCGCCCGAGCATCCCATGCTGAGCGAGGAGAACATTCCCGAGGAGTGGCCCGACGGTACGCAGGAACCATGGACCTGGGAGATGGACAACCCACGCGCTGCGGTTGCCCAGTACCAGAAGATGGCCTCGCGCAAGTCTGATCAGGACAGAGCGGATGCGGAGAAGGAAAAGACCGGCGTCTTCACGGGTATCTTTGCGTCCAATCCCGTCAACGACACCAAGATTCCGGTTTTCACTGCCGACTACGTGATGATGGGATACGGCACCGGCGCCATCATGGCTGTGCCTGCCCATGACCAGCGCGACTTCGACTTTGCTACCAAGTACCGCTTGGACATTATTCCGACCATCACGGCGTCGCCGGATCATGACTGGACCAGCGCCTGGGTGGGCGACGGCGAGATTATCGATTCTGCGAACGCCGAGATCTCACTGAACGGCATGACCAAGGAGGAGGGCAACGCTGCCATCAGTGCGTGGCTGGAAGAGAAGCAGCTCGGAAAGCCGACTGTTACCTACCGTCTGCGTGATTGGCTGTTCTCGCGCCAGCGCTACTGGGGCGAGCCATTCCCGGTGGTCTATGACGAAGATGGCAACCTTCACGTGCTGCCAGAAGAGATGCTGCCGGTAGAGCTGCCAGATACACCTGACTATTCGCCGCGCTCGTTTGACCCCGACGATTCGGAATCCAATCCGGAGCCGCCCCTGGGCCGACTGGGCGAATGGGTGAACGTCGAGCTGGATCTGGGAGACGGCAAGAAGACGTACACGCGAGACACAAACACGATGCCCAACTGGGCAGGCTCGTGCTGGTATGAGCTGCGCTACGTGGACCCGAGGAACAGCGAAAGGTTCGTTGCGCCTGAAAACGAGGCCTACTGGATGGGCATTAAGAATGGTAAGCCTGCTGGCGGAACCGATCTGTACGTGGGCGGCGTCGAGCATGCTGTGCTGCACCTGCTGTACGCGCGCTTCTGGCACAAGGTTCTGTTCGATCTGGGGCATCTGTCGTCCTCGGAGCCATTCCACAAGCTGTTCAATCAGGGCTACGTCCAGGCATATGCCTACACCGATTCGCGTGGACAGTATGTTCCTGCCGATCAGGTAGAAGAGGTGCCAGCGACAGATGGTTCTGGTGAGGTCAGCTACGTGTGGCAGGGCGAACCCGTTAACCGTGAGTACGGCAAGATGGGCAAGTCGCTGAAGAACATTGTCACGCCGGACGAGATGTGCGAACAGTACGGCGCGGACACGTTCCGCTTGTACGAGATGTCCATGGGCCCACTCGATGTGGATCGCCCGTGGGAGACGCGCGCGGTAGTGGGATCGTTCCGATTCTTGCAACGTTTGTGGCGCAACATCGTGGATGAGACAACCGGCGAGGTTATCGTGGTTGATGAGGATCCGGATCCCGAGACGGCCAAGCTGATCGCTCGTACGATCTCCGACGTCCAGACCGAATTCAACGCCATGCGTATCAACACGGCTATCGCCAAGATGATCGTGTTGAACAACCACCTCACCGGCAGGGCAGTACCGCGAAAGGCAGCTGAAACCCTGGTGCTGTTGGTGGCACCCGTTGCACCGCATATCGCCGAAGAGCTGTGGAACAAGCTCGGACACAGCGGATCACTGGCGCGCGAGCCGTTCCCGGTGGTTGAGGATGAGTCTTTGTTGGTGGATGACACCGTGACGTGCGTGGTGCAGGTCAAGGGCAAGCTGCGCGACCGTCTTGAAGTGCCGGCCGATATCTCGGACGAGGACTTGGAAGCACTGGCGCTCGCCTCCGAGCGTGTTGCTAAGTTCTTGGACGGTCCACCGCGCAAGGTGATCGTTCGCGCACCGAACCTCGTCAATATCGTTCCGTAAAGTATCGCTGCAAACTCGCGAGGCTTCGTGCCTCGCGAGTTTGTATGCGTCCAGCCGGTGGAATCACCGGGCAGTGTTACGTCTTTGCGGTTAGCATGAGACAACTCAATTTACGTCAGAAGGGACTAGCGAATGGCTAGCACGGACATCGTGACCGTTGAGGCTACAGAATTTTGTGGCATGCCGGCATGGCGTTTGAATTCTCGCTCAGGTGCAACAGCGATTGTTGCCGAGCGAGGCGCCACACTCATTTCTTGGGAGCCACAGCCAGGCAAGAACATCATCGCCGGATATGAAACTGCCGAAGAGCTTCAGGAATCGACATCGTCGCGGTCACGTATTCTTGCTCCGTGGGCGGGACGCATTGCGGATAACACCTATTCCTTTGGTGGCAAGGACTACAACGTTTCAGACACTGATCTTCAAGGTATGCACGGCGTTGTTGGGGATAAGGACTTCATTGCCACATCTGCCGGCGCCACGTTGACGCTGTCATACTCATTTGAGGGCTCCGAGGCCTACCCATGGCCGTTCGACATCGCCGTTAACTATTCTCTTGACTCTGGCGCTGACGGTGAAGAACATCTGTCGGTAACCATGTGGGCCACCAACACTTCGCAGGAGGATGCTCCTCTCGCACTCGGGTGGCACCCGTACGTGCAGTTGCCTGGCATTGCGACAGTTTCTAATCTGTCGATTACGATCCCAGCGCGCACAAAGATCCTCAAGGACGCTCAGCGAATTCCGCTTGCAGGCGAAGCGGCTTACGCTGGCGTGAAGGCACCGCTCGTTGTGGAGTACCTCGGATCTCAACAGATCGATTCCTCCTTCCGCGGTCTCGTTCCGGATGAGGACGGCGTTGTAACCACTGTCGTACGGGATCCCGCCTCAAACGCGCAGATTGCTCTTACCCAAGAACCGGGAGAGGCACCAGCGATTCATGTGTTTACCGCCGATGGTCTACCACGTGGGGCACGCGAATCACTCGCTCTGGAACCCATGTCCCATCTACCCAACGCATTCAACCGCTCTGATGCGGCAGGTAGCTTGACGCTGAGCGCAGGCGAAACCCGTCAGATGACGGCCACGCTCACCTACCAGCGGTAGGGTCTTACCCGTTAG
>CAYOEJ010000022.1:25135-27563 GCA_964403015.1 uncultured Arcanobacterium sp. | reverse complement strand
GAAGAAAAGAGCTGACGCTTAGCCCGTAATATCGAACTTCGCTAGCTGCTTGCGCGCTCCCGCGTTTTGAAGTTCAAGGAGCTCAGCGTAGATTCCTCCGGACTTTGCAAGTTCCATCGGAGTACCGATTTCGTCTACGTAGCCATCGCGGAGCGTCACGATTCGATCGACCCCGGCGATGGTGGAAAGTCTGTGGGCAATGATGAGCGAGGTGCGCCCACGCATGAGCTCATCGAGTCCCGCCTGAACCTGGCGCTCCGCCTTCGTGTCCAAAGCACTCGTGGCTTCATCAAGCACGAGGATCGGGGCGTCTTTAAGGATCGCCCGCGCCACGGCCACACGCTGGCGCTGACCGCCCGAAAGCCGGAGCCCGCGCTCACCAATCACCGTGTCGTAGCCGTCTGGGAACTGTTCAATGAACTTTGCAGCATTGGCCCGCTGTGCAGCGCTGCGCACTTCCTCGTCGGTGACATCTGGCCTGCCGTATGCAATGTTTTCGCGGATCGTGCCTGAGAACAACGAGGCGTCTTGGAACACGACGCCGATGCTGTGCCGAAGCGTCGCCAGATCCATTGTCGCCACGTCGTGGCCACCCACTCGAACCTCGCCGCCGTGGGTCTCATACAGACCGAGAAGAGCGTTAACGATAGTGGACTTACCACCGCCAGACTCGCCAACCAGCGCAACCTTCTCCCCTTCTTGAATGTCGAATGAGACGCCGTGTAAAACGTCGTCGTCGCCTTCGTAAGCGAAGTTCACCGAATTGAACTCAACCATTGGTTCACCAGCAACCGGCTCAAATTTTTCTGCGAATTGGGAACCCGCCAGCGACTGTGCCACGCGAGGATCAACCTCGGTATCCATCACCCGGAAATAGTCCTTGGATCCGGCGATCGCGCGCTGCGCCGTATCAATCACGAAGCTCATGTTCTGCACCGGCTGGCGGGCCATCGTCATGAGCTGGATGAGTAGCACCATGTCGCCAATAGTGAAGTCTCCGCGCACGGTGTAAACAAAAATGATGACGTAAATGCCGAAGAACACCACGTTCAGAACCGCACGCCGCGCGATATCCATCTTGTGCCAGTGGTGAGACTGGGCGCGCGTAATGGCATCGGTGCCGTGGAAGCGATCAGAGAACTGATTGAGCTCGCGTCGCTCGTGAACGAAGCTCTTGACCACGCGAATCTGGCCAACAACCTCTGCAAATCGCCCGGATGCCACATCCACTAGCTCGTTCTTCTCACCTTCTAGACGCTGCCACTTCTTCGACGTCAGGGCAGTGAGCCACACGTACAGCGGGAACACAATGAGCAGCAGAAGCGTGAGCGGCCACGCGTACCATGCTGAAATGACAAGGACCGCGAGCGTCGTAATCAAAAGAGAAGCAAAGGAGTTGGAGAACATCTTCGCAAAGCTCGTGACCTCGGTGATCGAGCGGTTGAGTCTGGCGACGACGGTGCCCGTCAGTTCCTTATCAAACCAGCGTTGTGGGAGCCCGAGGAGCTTTTCGTAGTAGCGCACCGAGAGGATCGTACGCATGCGGTTCGACATGACGTCGCCGTAGTACCCGCCAATATTCGACACGATCGTGCTCGTGAGCTCGGCAATGAGCACGGCAAAAGCCAGCCAGATGACTGTCACTACCGCACTGTCAACTCCCCGCTCACCACTGATCGCGCCGGTGACCACATCGGTCGCACGCCCAAAGAGGAACGGGATGACGAGGGCCGCCGCCGACGTCACGATCGAACATAGAACAATCAACCCGTAAAGCGGGTAGAGCCGACGAGTAAACCGCACGATTCGCATAAGAGACTTCACGTCGCCAGCCTAGTCCTCTGGCCAAGGACTTTCAGCGCCGTGCTCCGTGATGTGAGCGAGTCAGCCGGGTTCACTCGGGCCGATTGAGAATCTTCTCCATTGCCTTGCCCTTGGCGACCTCGTCGACCAACTTGTCGAGTCGGCGCATATTTTGGACGACCGGATCCTCAAGATCTTCCACCCGAACACCGCAGATCACTCCGCGCACGCGATCGGCTTGGGAGTTCATCTTGGGCGCGGCAGCAAAAAACTCTGGAAACGTTGCCCCGGCGTCGATCTGCTCTTGGATCCCGGCGTCGTCGAAACCGGTGAGCCATCGCGTCACCGCGTCAACGTCGGCCTTGGTTCGTCCCTTGCGCTCAACCTTTGCGACGTAAAGGGGGTAGACCTGCGAAATGGTCAGCTTGTAAATGCGGTCCGTGCTGTTCATTGACGACCTCGAAATTCTGTGGTGCGCGAGGAGGGACTTGAACCCTCACACCCGAAGGCACCAGAACCTAAATCTGGCGCGTCTGCCAATTCCGCCACTCGCGCGAGGTACCTGATTCGGTACCGATTCAGCATACCCGCCTACACTTTTGAATGAAAGTTGGACGACGCCGGT
>CAYOEJ010000022.1:22603-25035 GCA_964403015.1 uncultured Arcanobacterium sp. | reverse complement strand
ACAACGAGCATAAAGAGCACGAAACCGATGATCATCGGAACGATGCCGGCCGTCGTCGGAAATAGGAGTCCGGCTCCTAGCGTTCCACCGGCAACGAGATAGGCCGAGCCGCGACGCCATGCCCAGATAGCGAGGATCGTCGCCGCAGTAGCAGCCACGCCGGAAATCACCGCAACCGAATCAAAGTTCACGCGCGCGATTGTCCACCAGCCGATGACCGCCATGATCACGGCAAAAACTACACAAACCAGCAACAGTGGCGCCTCATATCTTTTCACCCCTCAACCTTGCCACAATCGCGACCGCGGCGCTTTTGAAGCGGCCCTTCCCGCCCGCGACAAACGCAGCCTCAGCGCTTTTGAAGCGGCGAAGGCGCCGTTCACCAGCGGCCAAAAGAGTGCCGAGTAGTCGCACGTTAGCGACAGACGCTGGCACAATCGAAATCATGAGCGATATTGCATCAGGAGATATGGGACCTTGGCTATCGCCCGAGGAACTTGAGTTCGTCCGGCGAAAAGTGCCGATGTTGTATGTTGACGTCGTGCCCGTCAGGCTCGACGACCACGGCCGCGTCGAGGCAATCGGATTGCTTTTGTGCGCTCACGACGACGGCATCTCGCGTTCCATCGTTTCGGGACGGGTGCTCTACCACGAATCGATTCATGACGCGCTCGAGCGCCACATCGCCAAAGACCTCGGCCAGATGGCGTTGCCTCAACTGCCGCCCACGAACATTCCGTTTACGGTGGGAGAGTATTTCCCGACGCCGGGAGAAGGCTGGCACGACCCGCGCCAGCACGCCGTGTCGCTGGCCTTTGTTGTCCCCATGGCCGGTGACTGCAGTCCAAGCAGAGACGCGCTCGAGATCAGCTGGTTCACACCAGGTGAGATGCGAACTCCCGAGCTTCTTTCGGAAATCATCCCGAGCCAGGTCGCACTCATCAAGCAGGCTCTCGCCCACCTCGGCTGGGTCTAAGCCCGCCAACCCTCGCGACCACCATCGCGCCATCCGCAGCTCTAGCGGCGGTCCCCGGCAATGACGTCAGCGATCACGGGTGCGATCGCATCAAATGCTTGAGCACGATGCGAGATCTTGTTTTTCTCTTCTGGGGAAAGTTCAGCGCTCGTGACCGAGTAGCCTTCGGGCTCAAAGATCGGGTCGTACCCAAAACCATTTTCGCCAACTGGCTCGCGCCGCAGGGTGCCAAACATTTTGCCCTCTAGCGTCCACTCGCGACCGTCGGGATGAACCAGCGCCGCAGCGCAGGTGAAGTTCGCCGACCTGTAATCGTCCGGCACGTCTTCCATCTGGGCAAGAAGTAGCTGAAGGTTCGCTTGATCATCGCCGTGCCTGCCGCACCACCGCGCCGAGAAAACTCCGGGAGCTCCTCCCATGGCATCCACGCACAACCCCGAGTCATCAGCGACTGCCGGAATGCCAGTCGAGCGAGCAACGAAACGCGCTTTCAACAGTGCATTGCCGGAGAAAGTGATTTCGTCTTCGATGGGTTCGGCGAGATCGAGGTCAGAGGCCGAAATAATGGCGTTCGGATCAAGACCGGGAATGAAGGGGTCAAGAATCTGCCGCAGCTCTTGAAGCTTGTGCGGATTATGCGTGGCAAGAATCAGCCGAGCGCCCGCTGGCGGGTTAGATTCGTGAGTTTGCTCAGTCATTAGCCAATGCCTGCTTCTGGATGTCAGTGAGTTCGCGCGTGCCCTTCTCAGCGAGATCCAGCAATGCACCGAGCTCCGCACGATCAAAGGGCTGTTCTTCAGCTGTGCCCTGAACCTCGATGAACTTACCCGAGCCAGTCATCACAACATTCATGTCTGTCTCTGCGCGAACGTCCTCTTCATAGGGAAGGTCAAGGCACGGAACCCCGTCAACAATCCCAACGGACACAGCACTCACCGTGTCGTGAAGCACCGGCTTTCCAGCGCGCGGCTTGATGTGGCCTTGCTTGATTCCCCAAGCAACGGCGTCTGCGAGCGCGACGTATGCGCCAGTGATAGATGCGGTACGGGTGCCACCATCTGCTTGTAAAACATCGCAGTCGAGAACAATCGAATTCTCACCGAGTGCTGCGTAATCCACCACCGCACGCAGCGACCGTCCAATCAGGCGGGAAATCTCGTGTGTCCTACCGCCGATCTTTCCCTTAATGGACTCACGCTGGGAGCGCGAGTTCGTCGCCCGTGGCAGCATCGCATACTCCGACGTCACCCATCCAAGACCGGAACCTTGGCGCCAGCGCGGCACACCGTCTGTAAACGACGCCACGCACAATACCTTCGTGTCACCAAACTCGACGAGCACGCTGCCCTCACCCTGGGAAAGATAGTTACGGGTAATGCGAACATCGCGAAGCTCATCGGTAGCGCGGCCATCGGCACGAGAAAAATCAGTAGTCATAGGTCAAGCCTACCGCGCC
>CAYOEJ010000022.1:0-22503 GCA_964403015.1 uncultured Arcanobacterium sp. | reverse complement strand
GCACCGGCACGCAACCGCACGCCGCGGTCCCCTCAACCTCGTAGCGCTAAATCTCGTAAGTGTCGCCCGCCGAGACAACCGTTATGTCGCCGTCGTAAGCGGATTTCGCGTCGGAAGCGGTCTTTCGCGGGCTGGTCCACGGCTGCAAATGCGTGAGCAACAAACGCTTCGCTCCGGCTTCCTGCGCGAGGCGGCCAGCTTTCAAACCTGTCAGGTGAACGCCTTCCGCGGTATCGCGGCCCTCTTCGAACGCGGCTTCAGAAAGCAGAAGATCAGCGTCGCGCGCGGCGTCGACAACGGTCGAGACATAATCCGTGTCTCCCGTATAGGTCAGCGTCACCCGCTTCGCTGGATCCTTCGACGACGGACCCGTCACCCGCACCGCGACCGTGGTAATCGTGTGCCACGCTTCAAAGAACTCGATGGCAAAAGGACCAATCTCAATGACGTCGCCGGGGCGAACCAGATTGAAGTCGAACTCTGCCGAGTAATCTTCATCCGGTGCATCGGCTGAAATACCGCGTAGTCGCTCGGCGCCATCAGTCGGCGAATAGACGGGAAGACACGGGAGCGGACCTTCCGGGTACCAGCGCCGGTAGACCTGCATGCCCACGATGTCCACACAATGATCCGCGTGGAAGTGGGAGAAAATCATAGCGTCAACAAGCGCGGGGTCGCAGTAGTTGACCGACTGCCCCATCGCCCCCGAACCGAAGTCGAGAATGATCGACCAGGTGCGTACTAGCCCGGTTTCGTCCGCGCCTTCAGCTTGCACTAAGTAGGCCGACGACGGCGATTCCTTACCGGACATCGACCCGCAGCAGCCAATGATCGTTAGCTTCATGATTTCTCCTTGTTTTGGATCGGAGTATCGTCGTCTAACTTGGTTACAGGAGTCACCTTAGGACCTAAGAATCGGCGAGCGAGCACACCAAAGTCCTCAGCATTTCCCGTGACATTGAACGAATACTCGGGTGCTCCGGCGTCGGGGCTGCGAAGCATGTTGTGAGCCGTAAGTTCGCGGTAAACGTCTTTGGCTGTCTCGTCCGCAGACGAGACGAGGATGACCTGATCCCCCATCACGTAGGAAATAACACCTTTGAGGAAGGGGTAATGCGTACAACCGAGCACGAGCGTATCGACCTCGGCTTCACGAATGGGAGCGAGATACTCCTCGGCCAGCTCGAGCAACTCCGCACCCGTCGTGACTCCCGACTCTGCAAACTCTACAAAACGCGGGCATGCGGCTGTGGTTACGGTCAGATCCGGAGCTGCCGCAAACGAATCGTCATACGCACGTGAGCCAATCGTTGCTTCCGTACCGATGACGCCGATGCGCTTGTTTTGGGTTGCACGCACGGCACTACGTACGGCTGGCTGGATCACTTCGACTACCGGAATGCCTTCACCGATGGTGTATCGCTCGCGCGCGTCATGCAGCACGGCGGCGCTTGCAGAGTTACATGCGATGACCAGCATCTTCACACCCGACTCAACGAGTCGATCCATCACACCTAACGCGAGTTGGCGGACCTCCGCGATCGCTCGCGGGCCATAAGGGCAGTTTGCCGTATCACCGATATAGGTGATGGATTCGTTGGGGAGCTGGTCAATGATTGCACGAGCAACCGTCAGACCTCCGACGCCAGAGTCGAAGACGCCAATTGGTGCATCATTCATGGAACGAAGCTTACCGACGTAAAGTCTTATTGCGAACCGCTCCTACCAGTGACTCTTGCCACCAGGTAATCATGGCGTAGAGAACGGCCATCATATCCTGAGGTGTTTCAATCTCTGGCAGGTCACCGTCGTGACGCGAGTAGGACGAAGTGAACAATCCCGCACGCTCGTATATTGCGTTGGCGGCGTCGTCGTCACTGATCTCAAGACGTGCAGCTAGGACGAGGCGAATGTCGTTCATTGCCGACATCCATGCGCCCGCGTCTTCATTCGTGACCTCGATCCGATCAGAATCCTCGGGAACGGCTGCCAGGCCTTCGTATAGCGTTACGAGGTTTTCGATCTTCGCGCCTGCAACTGATTCTTCAGTCAGCTTTCTGAGCTCGTTTGCCGCATCGGGATCCTCACTCATGTCTGGCAAGAGATTTTCGAGGGCGTCGTCGAGGGGCATGTGGTGATCGTCGTACGGACTGGCGTCAGGAGAGCTGCCCGTCTCGGTGCCCGACCTAGGGTCGTAAGTCGAGGAGTTCCCGGCCGCATCGGACGTGCCAGTGGCGCCGGCGTCGTCCCAACCGTCGTCGTCCCAACTATCGTCTTCCCAGCGAGAGGCGTCCCAACCCGCAAACTCCGCTTCAAGTGCGGCAAGCGGATCGTCGGCTGCTTCTATTTCTTCACGACGCTCGATCTCTCGATTGATGTCGGATCCAAGGATAAAAATGACGTCTCTGGCCAGACCAGACATCATCTGACGTTCTTCGTAGCTCGCGTTCGCGAGGTATCCCCCGCGAGTCATTCGGAAAGCCATCATGTTAAATCACCGTCGCTTACGCGGCGTCTTCCTGCGGCTCGATCGTCGCGTGGAGACCGTAAGTGTGCATCGCCTGCGCGTCTTTCTCCATCTGCTCGCGCTGCCCGTTGGAAACGACAGCGCGCCCCTTCCGGTGCACTTGAAGCATCTTCGCGTGAGCCAAGGCCGTGTCCATACCGAAGTAACTTTCGAAAACCCACTGCACGTAGCTCATCAGGTTGATGGGATCGTTGTGCACGACCGTGCGCCAATTAATCGAGGGAGCGAGGTTCTCCTCCTCAACTGAACTGGGATTCGGTGAAGATTGGGACATGCGATGAGTCTACGCGAAACGGGTTTATACCGGCAGATTTAGGCCGTAAAGATGACATTTTAGTGGTGCGCGGCATAACGTTGTTTCATGAATTCAAAGATGAGCAGCGCTCTACTCACGGATATGTATGAACTGACCATGATTGAGTCCGCCATGGCCTCAGGAATGGCTAACCGCAAGTCGGTATTTGAAGTTTTCGGTAGGCGCCTACCGGGTCAGCGGCGCTACGGCGTTGTCGCAGGTACCGCGCGCGTGCTGGAGGCTCTAGAACGTTTCACCTTCGGCGAGGAAGAAATTGCCTACCTTCGCGAGGCGGGAATCGTGGGCGAGGAAACGCTCGAGTTTCTCGCGAACTACAAGTTCTCGGGCGATATTTACGGCTATGCCGAGGGCGAGTGCTACTTCCCCGGTTCACCGCTCATGACCGTCACGGGCACATTTGCCGAGTGCGTATTGCTCGAAACCGTGATCCTGTCCATCCTCAATTACGACTCGGCGGTCGCAACAGCAGCATCCCGCATGACTATCGCCGCTCACGACCGCCCCTGCCTCGAGATGGGCGCCCGACGCATGCACGAGGATGCGGCAGTCGCTGCGGCCCGCGCATCCGTGGTTGGCGGTTTCGTTGGGACCTCAAATCTCGAGGGCGGTCGCAGCTATGGGATCAACGCCATCGGCACGGCAGCACACTCCTTCACTCTCCTGCACGATTCTGAAGAAGAAGCTTTCGCCGCTCAGGTTGCCTCGATGGGCCCTGATACCACCCTGCTAGTCGACACCTACGATGTCACGAACGGTGTCGAGATTGCCGTGAAGGCTGCTCGCGACGCCGGTGGTGAGCTTGGCGCTGTCCGTCTCGATTCGGGTGACCTGGTCGCCCAGGCCTTCCAGGTTCGCAAGCAGCTCGACGACCTCGGCGCAACTTCCACGAAGATCACCGTCACCTCGGACCTCGACGAGTACGCCATCGCAGCCCTGAACGCAGCGCCCGTGGACTCCTACGGCGTTGGAACGCGGGTCGTCACCGGCTCCGGACATCCCACGGCTCAGCTTGTTTACAAGCTGGTTTCTCGCGAGACCGACGACGGCGGTTGGAAAGAAGTTGCGAAGAAGTCCGAATCGAAAGCTTCCGTTGGAGGCCTTAAGGTTGCGGGTCGTACCCACGACGTCACCGGCCGCGCTACCGCGGAGATCGTTGTCTCGGCAGAGACCTGGGAGGACGGGCTTGAATACCTCAAGCAGCACAATGCTCGTCCGCTTCAGGTCAAGCTCGTTTCCGGAGGCGAAATCGCTCGCGAATACATGCAGCCCGACTCGCTGGCTCGTGCCGCTGAACAGCACCGCAATTCGCGAGCAGCCCTCCCCTACGCCGCGTGGCGCCTATCGGAGGGTGAGCCGGGAATTCCAACCGAGTTCGTTGACATCTGGGAAGGCGACGACTAGGCCCACCGCGACCTCTGGTCCCCAGAATCGGATGTGAAGAATGGGACGACGTGAAACATGGCCCGATGTCTTACGCGGCATCGCAGTGTTATTCGTCGTCGCCGTTCACATCCGATTCTTCGCCTCCGCATCATTGGGCGGGCAACCGGACTGGGCGCTGACTTTCAATAGTTTCATGGCGCCGTTTTACCTTCCGGCACTCTTCTTTATTGCCGGTTACTTCGTACCGCTGTCGATGCGGCGCGGCCCGAGGGCGTTCACATGGAACAAGATCCTGACGATCGGCTGGCCGTTGCTCCTATGGAACGTCATCAATACTGCACGCGGATCTGACATCACCGATATCGGCGCACTCACAACCATTTCTTACCTCTGGTTCCTTCTTTATCTCCTCTGTTACAACCTCGTAGCGGCCTTGGCTGCATGGCTACGAATTCCGGGCTGGCTCCTTTTCGCCTTGGCGATGCTCGCCGCTGTCTATGTTGAGGGTCCTAGCTGGCTCGGAAGAAGCCTCAGCTTCGCGCCCTACTTCTTTGCGGGCATTGCCATTAGCCCGCTTCGTCACTACATCAAGACATGGGCCCGCTCCCCGATTGCTGGCCTCGCCGTTCTTGCTGGCCTTGGAGCGTGCTACTACTCGGCGCTTCCGAGTTCTGTTACTCCACCGCTCATTCAGGCTCTGTCACTGCTCGCCATTGCGGCAGGGATCGTCCTCGCCGTTCAGCTCTCCTCGCTCGCAGCGTCTCGCCCATTCGTTTGGCTCGGTCAGAACTCCCTCGAGATCTACGTGCTCCACTGGCAAATTGGGCTTCTGATCGCACCATTGTGGCCACATTGGCCTTCTGCATGGGTGGGTTTTGCCGTGATCGGTTCAGTTGTACTCGCGCTGTCGTGCGTTGCTGCCTGGCTATTCAGATTGCCAGTCCTTCGCCTCGCTTTTAACATCAAGCCTGTCCTGGACCGAGTCCCATCCCGTTGATCGACTCTCACACCTGGCACGCCGTCGTCGACCGCAACCACCTGTTACCACAGTGTTTGTTGTTGGGTTGAATAGGCAGGTCCTGGTGCGAAAATTCCAGCCCTACCGCCGGCCGACGAACCACTTCTGGAGCTTCTCGATACGAGCCTCAATCTGTTCGAGCGAGGCTCGAGCAACCTCGGGTCCACCACAGGCCTGACGCAAATCGGTGTGTATCAGGGCGTGCGGCCTTCCGGTCTTTGTCGCATAGGCCGCCACCATCGAGGACAGCGCTTTGCGCTGCTCGCGCCGCTTGCGCGAGTCAAGCACGGGCCGCTCTGCCCCACCCGCAGCGCTCTTCTTGCCCGACTGTTGCGACGCCTGGTGCTGGCGGAGCAGCGTGGCAACCTCATCAGGTTCTAGTAAACCCGGGATGCCTAGGAAATCAGCTTCCTCGTCCGAGCCAACCTCAGCCCACGAACCAAAGTCATCCCCATCAAACACAACGCGATCAAACGTCGCGTCCGCGGAAAGCGCCTGGTAGCCGGGGCCGCCGAGCTCATCGGAGGCCTTCTCTTCACGATTCGCTTCGGCAAGCGCAGCGTCGTCCAGACCGTCGTCGTCGGACTCAGTCTGGTTCAACGCGTGGTCTCGTTGGGCTTCGAGTTCGCCCGCGAGCACAAGAAGATTTGGTACTGACGGAAGGAATACCGACGCCGTCTCCCCACGCTTGCGCGCACGCACAAAACGCCCAATCGCCTGCGCGAAGAAAAGCGGCGTAGCAGCAGACGTTGCATACACGCCCACGCACAATCTCGGCACGTCCACGCCTTCAGAAACCATGCGCACCGCGACCATCCATCGCGAATCTGTCCCGGCAAACTCCGCAATGCGCTCAGAGGCACCTTCGTCGTCGGACAGGACAACCGTGGGCTGTTCACCAGAAATGGCAGCCAGCAACGCCGCGTATGCGCGCGCCGTCTTGTGGTCGGTGGCAATAACAAGGCCACCGGCGTCAGGAACGTGCCGGCGCACCACGCTCAGCCGCTCATCAGCAGCCTCAAGAACGGCCTGTATCCACTCACCCTCGGGATTGAGCGCGGTCCGCCACGCCTGCGCGGTCATATCCTTAGTGAGAGGCTCACCAAGCGTGGCCGACATGACGTCCCCATGCTTGGTCTGCCATTGCATCTGTCCGGAATAGGACATGAACATCACGGGCCGCACCACAAAGTCACGCAGCGCTTCCGCGTATCCGTAGACGTAATCTGCTTTCGATCGGTAGACACCATCACCGTCCGGCTCATACGTGACAAACGGAATCGCAGCGGTATCCGACCGGAAAGGAGTACCGGTTAATGACAGGCGATGCTTAGCGGGATCAAACGCAACTTTGATCGCGTCACCCCAGCTCAAGGCGTCGCCGCCGTGGTGGACTTCGTCGAGAATCACCAAAGTCGAACGGTAGGACGTGCGGTGGCGATGAAACATGGGAGCTCGAGCCACTTGGGCATACGTGACGCACGCTCCATTGAATGACGCCCCCAAGCCCGTCTGGGAGTTCGAGAAATCAGGGTCGAGCTTGAGACCTACTCGGGCTGCTGCTTCCGCCCACTGATACTTCAGGTGTTCGGTTGGGCAGACGACGACGATCTCCGCCACTGCCCTGCGCGCCATGAGTTCCGTTGCAACCCGCAACGCAAAGGTCGTCTTACCAGCGCCCGGAGTTGCCACCGCCAGGAAGTCGCGCGGCATGCTGGCAAGGTACTGCTCAAGCGCCGCGGCCTGCCATGCGCGCAGTGAACCAGCCGTACCCCACGCAGCGCGCTGCGGATAGACGGGAGGAAGGTTTTCTGCTGCTGATACTGAGGCGGACTGTGGCGTTTGAGTGGATTGTGAGACCTCGCGGCTCACTACTTATCTCCGCCCGGAACATTGGGGCCGAACGGCCATGAGTTACCGCCGTCTCCGCCCTTGTTCATCCCCTCATAGATTGCCTTGCACGTGGGGCAAATCGGGTACTTATCGGGGTTGCGTACCGGCGTCCAAATCTTGCCACACAGGGCAACCACCGGACCTCCCTCTACCGCGGACTGCGTAATCCGATCCTTGCGCACGTAGTGCGCGTAGCGCTCGTCGTCACCCGGACTCTTTTCTTCGCGAGTCTTCTCGAGAATCGCGGTAGTCGACGACGGCGAAGCCTCCGGTGACTCCGGAGCTGCCGGTGGCTGCGGGGCTGAGTGAGGATCAGAAGTAGACATGGCATTAGTCTAAACATTGCCTCCGACAATGTCCCCGCGAGCCTTCGCGGTCAATCCCACACCGTCGCCAAACCTTTGCCGCTCCGCTCTTTAGGAACACAAAAGCGCCCGGTAGAAACCGGGCGCTCTCGAAGATTCAGCCGAAGCTAGATCACTTGGTAACAGCCTTCTTCAGGGTGGAACCAGCGGAGATCTTCACGCCGTAGCCAGCGGGGATCTTGATTTCCTCGCCGGTGCGCGGGTTGCGGCCCTTGCGGGCTGCGCGCTCGGTACGCTCGACGGACATAAGGCCCGTGATCTTCACTGCCTCGCCCTTGGCAAGTGAGTCAACGAGAACGGTCTGGAGGGCGGAGATGGCCTTGTCAGCATCGGTCTTGGTGAGACCGGCCTCATCAGCAATCTTGGCGATAAGCTCAGTACGGTTGAGGGACATAAAGTTTCCTCTCATAGGTCGATTTAAACGGGCTCTTGTGAGCCGCTATCAAGCAATTTAGCCGAAAATCCAGCGGATACACCAATTAGTAGGCGTGTTTCTTCAAAATAGCGGCGGTATTTCACTATCAGACGATCCCGCTAGCCCCATTTGTCACATCTGCAACAAGGACCCCCGAATCGGCCTGACAAACCGCTAAAACGCCAAAGTGACGGTCACGAGCACGATCTTCACGATAATCGCGAGTGCAAACAGCGCCGCATAGCCCGATTCGATTCGCTCGTCGTCGGACTTACTCGACGCGAAGGCAAGAATGGCAGGCTGTCCAAGAATGCCGGCCATGGCGCCAGCTGTGCGCTGGGCGGACAGACCTAGGAAGCGTCCGGCAAAAGCTGTCACGCCCACGACGACGGCCGCGATAGCGGCGCCAAGGAGCAACGCCTTCCCACCGGTGGCGGTGAACGCGGTCTCCATGAATGCCGGTCCCGATGCCAGGCCGACCGCGGCAAGGAAGAGCAACAGACCCAGCTGCCGAATCGTCAGGTTCGCAGCCTGCGGGAGCTGCCATAGAAGAGGCCCCGTGCGCTGGAGATACCCCAGAATCATGCCGACGACGAGCGGCCCAGCTGCCGAACCGAGACTAAACCTTGAGCCGCCCGGCAAGCTGATTTCAACCATGCCGATAAGCATGCCGACGACCAGCCCCAAGCCGAGCGCGACGGCGTCGACCTCACTGATGTGCCTCTCCGAATTGCCGAAGAACTCGATGAGCCCTTCGTCTTCAATCCGCGGATAGGCGACCATGATGCGGTCGCCCAGCTCAAGTCGCTCATGATCGGTGGCGAGTAGCTCAAGGTCGCCGCGATGGATTCGCGTCACAACGGCGCCAAATTGGCTCGAGATATTAAGTTCTGCAATCGTCCGGCCAGCCAGCTCCGCCTTTGACACAGTGAAAGAACGGAACTCTACGCTCGTGCGGTCGTTAGCCAGATGCTCAGGCAGCTGCTCGCCGATAGCGTCAACGGCCTTTTGTACGTCGTCGCGAATCCCCACCACCACGATACGATCACCTGGCAGCAGCTCTTCCCCCGGCGTAATGACGCGAGTTTCCCCGTCACGCTGGAGGTAGGACATGCGAATGACCTGATCACGCCATCCTGGAACGTTGCGCATCGCGATGCGCCCACGAGCAATGGCAGTCACGGCATCGAGCGACTGGCCCGCCCGCGACGGCAAGTCCTTCTTCCCAGCCCAGCTGCGCGAAACCACCATGGACACGAGAAGAATTCCCACGATCACGCCCATGGGATAGCCCAAAGAATAGCCAACCGCCGGAACGTCGTTCCCGGTGGCTGCGGTGGCTGCAGCGAGTGCCGGCGTCGCCGTCATCGACCCCGTGAAGACGCCGGTGAAGAGCTCCGCGTTAAGTCCCAGCAGATTTCCACCGCCAACCGCTACCGCAGCACCCACGATGAGCGCCCCAACAGCGGCAAGCATGAGACGTGACTGGCGTTTGAGATCGGCAAAGAACGTCTGTCCCGCCGACAGCCCCACGGTGTACACGAAGAGTGCGAGTCCAAGGCTCTGAATGAGCCCGAGCTCATCGCTGAGTTCTGGTACGAAATAGCCGATCCCCAAGCCCACAAAAAGCGCTCCCGCCGCACCCAATCGAAGGGGCCCGAAGGGGATGAGGCCCAAGATTGCGCCGAGAGAGACCACTAGGAACACGGTCATCAGCGGTGAGGATAAGAGGAGGTCGGCCAAAGCGAACCTTTCAACGAGTGGGCGGGGACAATTTAAGCCTATCTCCCACAAGTAGTACCCACGAGATCGATTTGCTCACAGGCGCCCGTAACTTCGCGTAGCGTAAACGTACGGATACACAGACCTTCACCTCAGCATCCGCCAGTGGTTCGATCCACCCCCAAGGCGCCCACGTTCTCGCCTGGGTTCCCGCCGGATACGACGACGTTCTCTGGCTCTCCCCCGACGCCATTTTTGAACCCGGCACACCGATCCGCGGCGGCGCTCCTATCTGTTTCCCATGGTTTTCCACCGGGCCCGACGGCGACTAGACACCGATGCACGGGCCTGCTCGGCTTATCGAGTGGGAGCGAGTCGATGGCGACGACGACGGAACTACGTCCGTGTGGCAGCTCAATTCCGCCGATATTCCCGGTGAAGAGCGCGCATATACGGCAACCTATACGGTGACGTTCTCGAATACGTTGACGCTCAAGCTCACCGTCACCAATCACGGCAATGAGCAGGTCACATTTGAAGAGGCGCTGCACACATATCTACGCGTGGGTGATGTTCGTCAGGTTTCAGTGGAAGGTCTCGACGGCGCCGAATTCGCCGACAAGGTTGACGGCGGACGGCGGGCCGACGCCGGCACGCTCACCTTCACCGGGCGAACCGACCGGATCTACGATACGAGCGCGACCGTCGTCGTCAACGACCCAGTCTTCCATCGCAAGATTACTGTGGAACGCGAGAACTCCAACTCTGCAATCGTGTGGACACCGTGGGAAGAGACTGCAGCGTCGATGGAGGACTTCACCTCCGAGGAGTGGTCCAACGTGCTCTGCATCGAGGGCGGCAACGTTCAAGCGAACGCCGTCAATCTCGCAGCTGGCGAGTCCCACACCATGAGGTACACGCTCACGGTCGATCCTCTGGACTAGTGCCGCCTAGATTGTTACCGCTGCGCCTGGTGCAGCAACTCAGATGCAGCTGCTCGCGCTCCCTCGGGTGAGTCTGTTGTGAGGGCTGATTGTGCTGCGGCTCGGCAAGCCTCGAGAGAGTATCCCTCTACGGCTCTACCGACCACCGGCACAAAGGTGGGGTTCATCGACAGCGAGTTCACGCCGAGTCCAATGAGAACTCCCGCCAGCAGCGGGTCCGAGGCAGCCTCGCCGCAAACACCGACAGGCTTGCTCAACTCACTGCCCGCCACTCCGACTTCGGAAATGAGCTGAAGGACGGCCGGTTGCCATCCGGTAGTAAGTGCGGCTAAAGTCGTCGATTCTCTATCGGCGGCCATCGTGTACTGCGTGAGGTCGTTCGTTCCCACGCTCACGAAATCCACGGCCTCAAGAATGCGATGCGCCTGAAGCGCCGCTGACGGCGTCTCAATCATGACGCCCACATTCTTCAATCCGCAGCTTCGCGCGAGTTCAGCGAAATCACGCGCTTCTGCGGCGGTGGCAATCATGGGCGCCATCGCGGAGACCTCGCCAGAAATACCCTGTGCTGCCTGTGCGATCGCCTCGAGCTGGGTACGAAGCACCTGCGGAAAGCGCACGGACGTGCGATAACCGCGCACCCCCAGTGCGGGATTTTCCTCTTTTTCTGGGCTGACAAACGGTAGCGGCTTATCGGCGCCTGCATCGAGCGTGCGGAACACACACGGCCGTCCGCCCAGAACGTCTAGAGCTTCACTGTAAACCGACACCTGTTCGTCAAAGCTCGGTGGCACAGCACGACCAAAGAACAAAAACTCGGTGCGGAAAAGCCCCACCCCTTCCGCTCCACGTTCCATCGCGCGGCGCGCATCAGAGACGTTTCCAACGTTGGCCATAATTTCGACTCGCGCGCGATCACTCGTGAAGGTTGGACCGTCGAGGGGATCAGCGTCGCCCACGCACTGTGGCTCGGTGCGAGCGCCAGCATATTGTTCTTCGCTCGGATTTATAACGGCTTCGTTGGTATCGCCGTCGATAAGCAGCCTGTCACCGTCAACAGCGAGGTCCGCAATGACCGGTGCAATGAGAGCGGGTATACCCAATGAACGTGCAACGATTGCGGTATGAGACATGGGCCCGCCCTGAGACAAAAGAAGCCCGAGGCAGGTGGAGGCATCAAGGGTGGCCGCATCGGCCGGGGCAAGCTCATGGGCGACGAGAATGAACGGCTCGTCACGCACGGGCACCCCCGGCATCGCGGAACCTGACAGCACCGAAACGAGGCGCGCACGAATGTCATAGATGTCCGCGGCGCGTTCGGCCGTCAGATCTCCAGCTTCTTCAAATTGAGCTGCAAACTTCCCTAACGCCTCCCACACCGCTCGCGGCGCATTTGAACCACGCTCGATAACCGTGTTTGCTTCGTCGACAATCGTAGGATCCTTGAGAAGCGCTCGCGTCGCAGCGAGGATCTCTGCGGCCGTCCCTTCGGCGCGCTCCTCGCGCTCTGCCAGATCCTGATCTACTGTAGCGACAGCCTTCGGAAGCTTGTCTTTTTCAGCGGCGACATCCTCGACCGCAGCGCCAGCGGGTTCCTTCACAGGTTCGGGCATCCGCAGCGCCTCGCCCACGACTCGTCCCGAACTCACTCCCACGACGATGTCTAGTGGAGGCGGGGTGGCTGCCGAGAGAGCACCCGATCTTGCAGTGGGCAGCACGGGGCGTCGCTCATCAGCTGCCGCTCCATCGTCGCCGGATTCAGTCGGCTGCTCTGCTTCAACCGAAATGAGCTCTTCACCGAATCCAGACGCGATGAGCTTGACCACTGCGTCAACCGCTTCTTGGGCCTGGGGGCCGGTGGCACGAACCTCGAGCTCGTCTCCCCCGGTGGTACCCATCGCCGCGAGGGCCAGCGGACTCGAAGCTGACTGCGTTTGACCGTCCGCCACGATCTCGACGCGCGCGTCGAACTGGCTCGCCTCATGAACGACGCGGGCGGCCGGCCGAGCGTGAAGTCCGAACTGATTGACTACCCTGACCGCGGCAGACGCTTCTGGCTCACTTGGCACGTCGTCATTGGGTCCCCCGGATTCTTGCCCGCCCGAAACCTCAGACTCACCTTCGCTCTGCTCAGCGGCCCCTCCGGCGTCGTCGCCGATCTGAGCGACTTTCGCGGCGAGTGAGCCGCGCGCCTCCGTCGCAACGTCCGCCAGACTCGAGCCTGCTGAAGCAGAGACGACGGCGGAAATCAGTCCCTCCACAAAGGGTGCGCCAACCACCACGACATCGTCAGGCTCACCAAGAAATTCAAGGGCCATCTCGGTTGACAGGATTGCCGAGCCAAGATCCGTGAGGACCACAACTCCGTCACCGCTATCGACTTCCGAGATGCCGTTCATGATGAGCATCGCGTCGGTCCCAAAACGACCGTCGTCAGTACCTGCAGCCATGGCAATTGCAGGCCGTTCTCCAGCAACCATCTGGGTGGCCAGATCCACGGCAGCCTCTGCGAGCTCCTTCGAATGGGACACCACTACGATGCCTACGGTCATAACTTCCCCTTCATGACGTGGGTGCACTACGCGGCCACAGCCGCAATGGGCATAGAAGTCATCGAGGAGGGCCTTGTCGGCCCACCACGACTTGTCAGCTACCCGACACTTATCAGCTACCCGAGACTACCTTTGCGAGTGTTTCAACTAGGTAGGCAGAAGATGCAGCGCCCGGATCCATGTGTCCGACCGAACGTTCACCGAGATAGCTAGCGCGTCCCTTCTTAGCAACGAGATCCACGGTGGCATCGCGACCCTCATCTGCAGCCTTCACGGCAGCAGCGAGTGCGTCCGCCACGGATCCTTCCGCGTTACTTTCGAGCGCTTCGGCAACGGGAAGCAGAACGTCGAGCATGGTCTTGTCACCCGCATCCGCCTTACCGCGTGACTTCACGCCTTCAGTGCCGGCGCGGAACGCGGCTGCGAGTGTTGCGGAATCGAGCTCTTGCTCATCGCCGGCTTCTTGGCCGAAGCGAAGGAAGAAGGTGCCATACAGCGGTCCAGAGGCCCCGCCGACAGACGACACGAGCGCCATGCCAACGATCTTTCCAAGATCCGCGATCGACTCGATTTCGGCCTCGTCAAGCTTTTGCACCGCAGACTTCGTACCACGCGCCATGTTCGCACCGTGGTCGGCATCGCCAATCTCGGAGTCCAACTTGGTCAGGTAATCGCGATTCTCGAGCATGACGTCGGCTGTCTTGCGAACCCATTCCTCGAGATGGTCAAGGCTTACGCCTTCGCCCGAGGACGTCCGCTCCCGGCGCGCCTTTGCTGGCTCGGCTTCGGATTCTTTCGTTGCTTGGGAGTCCTCAGCGCTCTCGCGCTCCTCCACCGGGGCTGCAGGAACTGCCGCGCCCTGCCCGGATCCCTGTGCGGTGCCGCCGCTCGATTCTGACGGAACAACGTTTCCGATCTTCAAAGCGGGCGTAGAAACGGGTGCATCCCAGAGCTTCAGGAGGTCATCGTTAGCCTTGAGGATCGTGAGCGAACACCCGGCCATGTCAATCGACGTGATGTAGTCACCCACGAGATTGCGAACAACCTTAACGCCGCGCTCCTCGAGCAGCTTCGCGACCTCGCCATACATGAGGTAAAGCTCGATCAGCGGGGAGCCGCCCATGCCGTTCAGCATGACGATCGCAGGGCCGTCAGTAAAGTCGTAGTCGTCGAGCACAGCGTCCACGAGCTGCTTGGCAATGTCGTGAGCAGATGCCATCTTCACTCGTTCACGACCGGGTTCGCCGTGAATTCCCACGCCCATCTCGATTTCATCATCGGGCAGGTCGAAGCTCGGGTGACCAACGGCAGGAAGTGTCACGGAGGTCAGCGCGACGCCCATGGACCGGCCGTTGGCGATCACGTCCTCAGCAACCTTCTTAACCGCCTCGAGGTCCCGGCCCTCTTCAGCAGCAGCGCCAGCTAGCTTTTCAACAAACACTGTCAAACCAACACCGCGTCGTCCCGCAGTGAATGACGAATCTTGAACGGCGACGTCGTCGTCCACAACAACGTCCGCCACCTTAATATCCTCGGCAGCAGCGAGCTCGGCTGCCATCTGGAAATTGATGACGTCACCCGTGTAGTTCTTAATGATGAGGAGAACACCGGCACCGCCGTCAACTCCCCTGACCGCAGCTTCAACCTGATCGGGCGTTGGTGAGGTGAAGACTTCGCCCGCAACTGCCGCGTCGAGCATTCCCGGACCAACAAAGCCACCGTGAAGCGGTTCGTGGCCAGAACCACCGCCGGAGATCAGCGCTACCTTGCCCTGAACTGGAGCATCGGCACGGAAGACCACGCGATGGTCCATATCGACGCGCAATTCTTTATGGGCTGCCGCCATGCCCTCAAGGGATTCCTTAACTACATTGTCTGGATCATTGATGAGCTTCTTCATGGTTCTCCTGCTTAAATCGCTGGTGAGGGCGAGTGCCCATACGTCGCAATCATCTCGAAAAAGTGACGCGGGTCGCAACCACAGCGTGACTCTTGCACGTATTGCCGCACCAGTACCCGGCCTCGAGAATCTGTGCGATAGGGTTGAAAGACCGATTTGCGCACCCACTCACACCACGCACCTACCCCTTGAGAGGCTCGAATGGTTTTTGGAAAACTCTTCAATCGCTCGTCGAAGAAGAAGCACTCCGATAAGGAACCCAACTACGCTCCGATCGACGAGATTGCCGAGGAGAAATCACACGGCAGCTGGGATGCCATGGTTGCGCCTCCAAAATCCGAAAGACACGCGCTTGGGGTTCCGCATTGGCTGGTGAAGTACGGAATTGGAGCTTGGGGGCTCATCGGACTCGCCATCGTCGTCATCGGTATCACCACTGTCATCGGATCTGTCAGCGAGGTGTTCCTCGGCGTCTTCCTCGCCTTCGTTCTCACGTCGGTTCTGCTGCCGATCGTGGACTGGCTCGATAAGTTCATGCCGCGTGCCCTTGCTACCGCGCTGTCAATTATCGGATCGTTCATCTTCCTCGGTGGTCTGGGCGCCTATGTCATTTTCTCGGTGGCGAACGAGTGGCACACACTGGCAGAACAGTTCGAAGAAGGTGTTGACGACATCCTTAACTTCATTACCGACGGCCCGCTGCCTGTGGACCTCTCCCGCGAGGAAGTAACCCAAGGCATTTCCAACGCTGTGGACGCCGGCACCCAGTACGTGCAAGAAAACGCCACAAACATCGCGTCGATGGTTGCCACGAACGCCGGGCAGTTTGCGATGATCATGACGATTCTGGCACTGTCCGTATTCGTGACCGTGTGCCTTCTCGCGTCGGGGAAGGAAATGTGGCTCTGGTTCCTCAATCGTCTCCCCCAGCGCAATCGCGAGCGCGTCAACCTCGGCGCTTACGCCGGCTGGGTCGCTTTCTCCGGCTACGCCAGTGGCACGGTCATCATCGCCATCATCAACGGCATCCTCGCATTCCTCTTCCTCTGGGCCTTGGGTATTCCACTCGCGGCACCTTTGGCCGTTCTCGTCATGATCGGCACCTTCATCCCGCTCGTTGGCGCTCCCGCAGCGATGATTATCGCAATGATCGTTGCTCTGGCTACCGAGGGCATCGTCATGTTTGCCGTTGTGGGCCTAGGAATCGCTCTCATTGGGCAAATTGAGGGCAACCTGCTTCAACCGTTGATCATGGGTAGGCAGGTTTCCCTTCACCCCGCTCTTGTCGCTGTGATTGTGGCTGCCGGTGGTTTCGCTGGCGGTCTGGTGGGCGCAGTTATCGCCATCCCGATCGCCGCCATCATTTGGTCCGTGTTCCGTACGCTTCATGAGCCCGATCCAGAGCTGACCTATATTCCGCACGTTCCGAAGGAGCGCGTTCTTCCTGAGGACGACGACGATGAGGGCTAATTCGTGGTAAGCCCAATTCGTGGACGAACGGCATGTGACGGTGAGCTACGCGGGTATGACGCCACCCGAAGCATCTGCGTCATCGCCTGCCGATTGAATTTCTATCGCCAAGGCTAGAGCATCTTTGAGGTTCTCCCGATGCTCGCGAGCACCGATACCAGCAAGAAGCTCAGCGGTGTGAAGCTGATCGGGAATCATTCCCTGTGCAATCACGCGGATGCCCCGCCTATGGAGGTTGAAAACCGCGGTTCGCAGAGCCTCACCACCTGATGCATCAAACACGTGCATACGGTGAAAACGAATAATGACAACCTTGGTGTCGGAATCGACTTTCTTCAGTTCGGCAATAAATCTCCCGGACGAACCGTAAAACAGTGCGCCGTCAATGCGAAAGATCCGGATGCTTTCGCGGAGGTTCTCGTGCTTTTCTGGGAGATCAACGAGACCGTCGGAGGTTGAGGCGGGTAGCACTTGGGGCGCAATAACCGAGTAGTTTGCCATGTGCCGCAGGCTCATCAGAGCTGCCATCGCAAAGCCTAAAAGGACGGCCATTACTAGGTCCAATAGGACCGTGCAAGCAAGGGTGAGAAGGAAGGTGTTGCGATCCGCCCGCGTGACGGTCATGATGCGTTTCGCCTTCCCTACGTTAAGCATGCCGATAGCCACCATGATGAGCACCCCTCCGAGTGCTGCCATCGGGATATAGGCAACCACCGGTCCAGCGACGAGCATAACCCCGAGCAGGATGAAGGAGTGAACGATGATGGAGAGCCGGGTTTGACCACCCGATTTACAGTTCACCGCGGTACGCGCAATTGCGCCGGTGGCGGGGAGACCCCCGAAGAGGCCGGATGCCATATTCGCTAAGCCCTGCCCCACCAATTCACGGTCGGAGTTTGTGTTGGGAACGGTGGGAACCATACCGTCCGCAACTCGCGCTGACAGCAATGACTCAAGAGCTGCCAGTCCGGCAATAGCGCATGCTGGACCTATGAGGCTTTGAAGGAGACCCCAGTCCACTTCCGGGAACGATGGTGCCGGAAGCGTGCTCGGCAGCTCACCGATACGTGCCACATCAAGATGCGCTGCTTGGGCGACGACGGTTGCGATCACAATCGCGATGAGCGCCACGGGCAATGACTTCGAAAGTCTGCGTCCAATCAGATGCACAGCAATAACGATGGTCATGACAAGAAGCGGAACTGAGGCAGCCCGCCAATCGGTACCTATGAGTGATTGCCACGCCGCTACCAGTGACGATTCGCTACTACCTTTTGGACCACCGGTAACGAGCGGCAGCTGTTGCAAAGCGATAATAATGCCGATGCCGAACGTGAAGCCTTCAACCACCGGAAAGGGAATAAGATCGACGATCTTTCCTAATCCCGTCATACCCATCGCAACCACGATCACGCCTGCCATCACGGCCAGTAGTGGAACTTTATCTACGCCGTGGGTTGCGATGACTGGAAGAAGAACCACCGTCATCGCGCCCGTTGGGCCGGATACCTGCAGATGGCTACCGCCAAACACCGCTGCAACAATGCCAGCAATAATCGCAGTGATGAGGCCTGCTGCAGCACCCATTCCCGAGGCCACACCAAAGCCGAGTGCGAGTGGAAGTGCAACGATCCCCACCGTGATCCCCGCTATCAGATCGGCCTTCCACGTCCGCGGAACCTCTCGATAGTCATCGAGAGTTGGCCACAGACCCTTGATGTTGATCAGCTGCTCGCCGAGGATGCCGCGTGCATAATCAATGTTTTCGCTCATACTCCTGCGGGGAGGATCGATGCGATAGTCGTCCATGTCATCTCCTGCACGAAGAAGCCGCGCAACCAATTCGGCTGCCCGGCTTCTTTCGTAAGTTTTATTTAAGTTTAGTCTGTTTTGAAATAATTTACTGTCGACTAAGTCTCATGGCACCATTCCGCCCGCACAGGTGAATTCTCAACAGGTGTCGCCCGGATTCTCCCAACCCTCCCGGATCAACTCTTCAAGCACGGCAAGATCGACGTCCTCAGGCTTATTGATGTAAATACACGAAGCACCCACCGCGTGTTTTCCAAGCCGTGCTAGCTTCGCTTGATCATGCGGCAAACCGTAGAGGGATATCTTCGCCTTACGCGGGGAGAAACCTACACAAAAGGTGTCCCCTTCCCTGCCCGTGGCATACCGGTAGTGCATCTGCCCGAATCCGATCATGGTGGGACCCCACATCACGGGCTGCTCACCGGTCACCCGGCCAAACAGGTCAAGCAAAAGGCGTCCGTGTTCCACGCGGCGCGGGCTCTCCAACGTCTCCACATACTCCGCAGGGTCAACGTCGGTGATTGACGTTTTGATGTCTGGCGCGTTGACGCCGGTATGACCGGGCGTAAACGCAGCCTTGTCCGGCCCACTTTGCGGCACACCAACGCCAGCCACACTTTCGATCGAATCCATAACCGCACCACACTCTCACAGACCCTCGTTGGATTTTTCTACAGTTTTACTCCACCAACAATTCGTTCCAGCCGTCTCCAGCTAGCAGCTTTGTCAGGGCACGCTCCCGATAAGAAAACAATTTACCGAGTTGCCAGCGGATGACAGGAGCCGCAGGCGTGAGTATCCACGATACTTCCCACTCGACAACGTCAGTAATCCTCGTACGTCCCGGCTCCGGCGTCGTAAACACGTGGTGATGATGCCAGTGCGCAAACGGACCGCTTACTTGAACATCCTCGAAACGATGGGGCGGCTCAAGCAAAACATGTCGAACACGCCACGGAATACCTACTGGGCCGCGCCCGAATCCAGGCAGAGCGACGTTCGGCAGGAGTCTCGCCACCAGAGGATGGGTCACGCGGAGCACCACCTCAGAACCTGGCTCGATACCGCCTGTATGAGGAATGGTCACGTCAGCCAAGCCCGGAGGCGTAAGCTCCTCAAACAGGCCGGGATCGCGATGGAGATCGAACACCTGCGATTGCTCGGCTCGATACTCGCTTACGTATCGGAATATTCGGCGTTTCGCGATCGATCAGCCCTCGAGGTCCTCAATAATGATCTTCTTCATCTCGATCAGTTTCATGAACCTTTCCGGATCATCTAATGGGTCGAACTGAGTCGATGGAACAATCTGCCAATTCATACCAAATCGATCGCGGCACCAACCGCACACTTCAGCGTCCGGATCGGAAGAAAGTGCCTCCCATAGTCGATCAATCTCCTCTTGAGTGTCACACTCTGCGACAAGGCTCAATCCCTGATTGAAGGTGAAATCGTGTTGCGGCCCTAAGGAATCCATCGCAGAAAACCAACGATCAGCTAGCTGGAAGTCGCAGTACATGACCGAACCGTCGTCAGCCGTCCGCGTTACCCCCTCACCCGAACCAGGAAAGAGCGACATGTATAGATCGCGTGCGGCGCGAGCCTGGGGCGCTTCCCCGGTAAACATAAGCTGCGGGGTAATAAAGGGTCGCGACTCACCTTCTGGATTGGTGACCATGAGCTGCCAATTGAGCCCATAGCGGTCCTCGACCCATCCATAGAGGGAGGCAAACGGATACTCACCGAGTTCCATCCGCACGACCGAACCCTCGGAGGCAAGCCGGTGCCACACTGCTTCGAGATCAGCGCGGGCATCGGCTCGATCGGTTGGATCGAAGTTGACGATCATGGAAATTGAAGGATTCATCCGGAACTCGGATCCGGCATTGATGGCACTAAATTCTAGGTTGGCAATGCGGAATCGAATTTCGAGCTCCTTACCCGCGAATTCCGCTTGCCAGTCTGCGAGGCCAGACTTCGGGTAATGGCTAGTAAACAACGTCTCGGCGTCGTCAAAAATTAACACGTAGAACTGGACAGCTTCGCGAGCGACGCGATCGAACCAAAGGCTCGGAATAATATTCATCGCCATAAACTCACGCTAGACCTCGTATTTTTCCTCGTCAATACCCCAAGTGGCGGAACACTCTAGACTGGGTTCATGAGCGAACAGACACATCCCTTTTCCACCCTCGACGATTTCATTGCCATTGCGCGCGTGAATGGCGTCACCGCAAAGAACGGCCGTCTCATCGCCACAGCTGCGGAACTCTCCAAGAAGAAGGATCGGTGGGCAACACGCCTTGTTGATCTCGCAGGCGGCGAGCCGCGCAGACTCACCCGATCTGCCAAAGGCGAGTCCCTCATGGCGATCGGCGAGCGCGGGGAGCTCTACTTTACTTCTGATCGTCCCGACGACGATGCCGACGACGACTCAATCACGTCCATTTGGATGCTTCCGCCGGAGGGCGAGGCTCGCGTGGTTATCCGCCGCGCTGGCGGTATCAGTTCCATCACGCCGGCAGGCGGACGACTTTTCATCGTTGCATCGGTGCTTCCAGCATCGTCCGATGAGGATGCCAACGCCGAGACGCTGAAAACTCGCAAGGAGCGCGGCATGAGTGGCATCTTGCACGAGTCGTTCCCCGTGCGCTTTTGGGATCATGACTTGGGGCCCGCCTACCCCGCGGTCTTCGAGACCGAAGCCCCATCTCTTTATGGCGACGACGTGTGCGAACTTTCCCGAATCGACCTACCCGCAGATATCCTTCAGGGAGGAAGACTCACCAGCATCGAAGTCTCCGATAACGGTAAGACCGTGCTCGTGGGCGTCACCAACGCCAAGCGCACGGACACGTGGACGTCCGTCTACCAACTCCGCCCAGAAGTGAAGCTCCTCGCCGAAGGATCGACGTCGTCACTCACGAGCTACTATCCGCAGGCTATCAGCCCGTCCGGCGATAAAGCGCTCATTTCCGTCGACTACGGCAGTCGCCAGGGCGCGCCACTAAAGGCGTGGACCGAGATCGTCGATCTGAACACCGGTGAACTCACCAAACTCGTACCTGACTTTGACGACTGGCCAAGCAACGTCATGTGGCTCGACGACGACTCGGTTGCGTTCGTTGCGGATCGCGAAGGTCGCGCTTCGATTTATACCGCGGGCATCACGGACGCTATGCCTACGCTGATTACTAACGACGACGAGGCCTATTCGTCGATTTCCTTGAACGACGACGGTCGGATCGCCGCACTTCAAGGCGGGGTCGGCACTGCGCCCACACCCGTGCTGGTTAGCCTCAAGGGGAAGGTCACGCAGATTGAGGCCGTTGATAGGCTCGAGGTTCCCGGGCGTCTAGAAGAAGTCCATGCCAAGGGCGAGGACGGGACGGACGTACGCGCTTGGCTTGCTCTTCCGGAGTCCGCTAGCGATTCCGAACCCGCTCCCCTGCTCGTGTTTGTGCATGGCGGGCCGTGGGGTTCATGGAATGCGTGGACGTGGCGCTGGAATCCATGGGTCTTCGTGGCGCGCGGCTACGCGGTGCTCCTGCCGGATCCTGCCATCTCAACCGGCTACGGCCAAAAGATGATCGATCGCGGGTCTGATGCGATTGGCGACGCACCATTTACGGACATCCTCGCAATGATCGACGCAACCGAGGAACGCGAGGACGTTGATGGCGAGCGCACAGCCGTACTCGGCGGCTCCTACGGCGGATACATGGCGAACTGGTTCGCGGGCCATACCGGCGATCGCTTCTCCTGCATCGTCTCGCACGCATCGTTGTGGGATACCGACATGATGGGACGGACCACCGATAACAGCGTGTGGTACGAGTGGATGATCGAGCAGCCCGAGTATTCACCGCATCAGTTTGCGGATCAGATTCAGGTGCCGATGCTGGTGATCCATGGCGATAAGGACTACCGGGTGCCGGTGGGCCAGTCACAAGCGCTGTGGTTCCAGCTTCTGCATGACTCGCCCGTGGAGGGCCACAAATTCCTTTATTTCCCGGATGAGAACCACTGGATTCTCAAGCCGTCTAACTCGGTGCTGTGGTACGAAACCGTACTCGCATTCCTCGAAAAGCACGCGCTTGGCAAGGAGTGGAAGGCGCCGAAGCTGCTGGGCTAGTCCGCTGTGGTGAGGGGTGCGGGTGCGACAATTTCGAACTCGAACCCCTCA
>CAYOEJ010000021.1:0-29097 GCA_964403015.1 uncultured Arcanobacterium sp. | reverse complement strand
GCCAGATCTAGATGCACTAGAGGATCGGCCCTAGCGAAACCTTTCGCAACGCGCATGGAGCCAACGGAATTGGGAACGTGGAATTGCCGAACGCGCAGCGAGAGCCATCTGCTGAATCCGCCGTCGACCTACTTCTTCGGCTGAGCCACGAGCATGCGGGTGAACTTACGGTTCTAGCGTTGGGTCCGCTTACAAACTTGGCACGAGCATTGGAGGCAGACCCAGGTGTGGCTGATCGTGTCGAGGCTCTGACAGTCATGGGCGGTGCAGCTCTCGCGCCAGGAAATGTGTCCGCGGTAGCGGAGGCAAACTTCATCAAGGATCCCGAGGCTGCCCGAAAGGTTCTCGAATCAGGTTGGAACATGACCATTGCTCCTCTTGACGTCACGATGAAGCAACGCCTGACGCGAAGCCATCTCGCGCGCCTCGCGGACTCGGGGCACCCGGTCGGCTCCGCTTTGGCTCGGATGTTCGACCACTATTTCAAGTGCTACGTGGGTACTTTCGACGACGAGTCGGCCATGCACGACCCCACAGCGGCGGCCCTCGCAGCTGGCCGGGTCAAGGTGAAAACTGCACCCGCCGTCGTCGTCACGGTTGACGATTCGGACGGACCGGGACGGGGCCAACTCATCGCCGACCTACGCGGGATGTACGCTGGCTTTCCCGATCAGGAGGGAGCGACGTGCAGGGTGGCGCTTGAGCTGGAGGAAGACGCGGTCGAGGAAGTCGTCGGGACGGTCGAGGAGTGGGCGAAAGGTTAGGCCTGCGCGTTAACCGATGGACTGTGTTGGAATTGCGACGGTGATCTGGGCGGTCTGAGCATCTAAAACGTGGAAGAATAGGTGTCATGACTCAGAACCACACCATGCCTGAAGAAGATTTCTGGACGCCCTCGCTCGACCGTTACGGGTCAGACAATCAAGCTGCCATGCCCATTCGCCGAGTCGGCAAAACTGGCTTGCAGCTTTCCGCCATTGCGCTCGGCCTTTGGCACAACTTCGGCGATGACCGGCCCTTCCAAACGCAGCGCGACATCGTGCGCCGCGCGGTGGATCTCGGCGTCATCCATTTCGATCTCGCCAACAACTACGGGCCACCCGCGGGATCTGCGGAAGAGAACTTCGGCCGTATTCTGAAGAAGGACCTTCGCTCGATCCGCGAGCAGCTCGTGATCTCCTCGAAGGCGGGCTGGCACATGTGGCCCGGTCCGATGGGCTTCGGTGGATCGCGAAACTACCTCATGTCCTCGCTCAATGCCTCGCTCGAGCGTTTAGGCACAGACTACGTAGACATCTTCTACCACCACCGGCCAGATCCGGACACGCCTCTCGAAGAAACGATGCTGGCTCTTCACGACATCGTGAAGTCAGGAAAGGCGCGGTACGTGGGAATTTCCTCCTATTCGGCGTCGGCTACCAAGGAAGCGCAGGGGATCATGCGCGAGCTTGGAACTCCGTTGGCGATTCACCAGCCGTCGTACTCAATGCTCAATCGCTGGGTTGAGGAGGGCGAGCCATCCCTCCTCCAGACAGCTGCCGATGAGGGCATGGGAGTTATTGGATTCTCGCCGTTGGCCCAGGGTTTGCTTACGGACAAGTATTTGAATGGAATTCCGGATGACTCGCGCTTGGCGTCGGGCAAGATGAGCGAAGACTTCTACCAAGAGAAGACGATCGAGCACGTGCGCGAGCTTAATAACATTGCCAACGAGCGCGGTCAGACGCTCGCTCAGATGGCAATCGCGTGGCTCTTGCGTGATCAGGGCGAGGCAACGGTAACGACGGCGCTCGTGGGCGCTTCGTCGGTTGCGCAGCTTGAGGATTCGCTCAAGGCCGCTCAGAATCTCGAATTTACTCAGGATGAACTCACCGCCATTGATAAGCATGCCGTTGACTCTGGCATCAACCAGTGGTGGGGCGCGACGGAAACCAGACTGTGAAAGGCGATTCGATCGCGCGTATTGACAGCTTGATCCTCGACGTCGCAGCCGAGCACGGTTGGGGGTCCCCGTGCGACATCGTGGTGTTAGATGATCCGGACGGGGCTCTAACGCGCGCTGCGCTCGAGGTGGTTGCTGCGCATGCTGAAGATGCTGGAGATGAGGCGGTTTCGGAGGCTGCGGAAGAACCGGGCAATAGCAATGTGGATTCGACCCGCCTGCTGATTGGTGCCCGTTCTTATGCCCAAGCAACCATGCTGGCGAAACTTGCCACTGATGCTGGTCTGCGCCACTATGTGTCGATTGCCGGTATCGACGGACCACTTGAACTTGAGCAATTCCTCGCCGCTGAGGTGAGCAATGGGGCGAGCTTTGACTTCGTTTTGACGCGACTTCCGAAGGCCTTGGCGGAGTTGGAGTATCTGGCAAACTGCGTTGCGGCGAACGCTGAGACAGTGATGGTTGACGGCACCAATTCGAGGCACGTGACATTCATTGGCGGCGGCAATACTAAACACATGACGCGCAGCCAAAACGATGTGCTTGCCAAGTATTTCGACGACGTTCAGGCTAGTCGCGGCCAGGGAAAGTTCCGTTGCCTTGTGGCACAGGGTTCGCGAGTTCCCGCTGCTACAGCGGAATCTGCCCAGAAGCGATTCTCTCACCTGCCTTCAAGCTACTCGGCTCCTATCGAATCAACCGAATCGGGCGACATCGTTGGTGTAGGTGGCGTATTCGGAGGAGCAAGCATTGACTTTGGCGGGAAGCTCCTCGTAGAGGCGGCACTCCCGCGCATCCGTGAGTCTGGCGCGGATGATGCTCAGGAACAGGGCGCATCTTCGATGGAGAAGCCTTTTACCGTGGTCGACTTCGGTTCTGGAAATGGGCAGGTTTCTCTTGCTCTGCTTCATGGAATTCCGGAAATCCAGGTAATCGCGACAGACGTGTCATCAGACGCTGTGGTATCCACCAAGCGAACGCTGCAGGATTTCATTGGCGAAGGCCGGGCACAGGTGCACTGGGATGATGGGGGAAGTGAGATTCCGGCGTCGTCGGTAGATGCAGTCCTGCTCAACCCGCCATTCCACGAGGGGACGCGCATCGACGCAACCATCGCGCACGACCTCATAGATGCGGCAATGAGAATCCTCGCTCCCGGTGGGACTCTCTATCTCGTCCACAACTCGCACTTGCGATACCGGCCAGAACTTGAAACTAGATTCAAGCGCGTGGGTCAGCTAGCGCGCGATGACAAATTCACTGTATTGATTGCTTCGGGCGTTCGCTGAGCCGCTGTCACCTACGCGATCGCCTTGCCCTTTTGCTCGGGGAGGAAGAACACGGCAGAGGCTGCGATCGCGAACATCACTGAGAACACACCAAACGCGAGGGCGTTCCCACCAATATTGACGAACACGGGCGTGAGCAGCGGCGTGATGATTGAGGCGATGCGGCCAAAGCCTGCGGCGGAACCAGTGCCGGTGCCGCGAATGTTGGTGGGGTAGAGCTCCGGGCCGATGGCGTAAAGAGCACCCCACGCGCCGAGGTTAAAGAAGCTCAGCATCATGCCTGCAGCAATGATCTGCCATTCTGCGCCGGCCTGACCATAGAGAATGGCGGCAAGTGCAGAGCCCGCAAGGAAGAGCGCGAGAGTTTGGCGTCGGCCCCACTTCTCGATGAGCCACGCGGCAACGGCGTAACCAGGAATCTGGGCGAGCGTAATAATGAGCGTGAACTCGAAGGACTTAATAAGCGTGAAGCCCTGCGCGGTGAGCAGCGAGGGAATCCACGTGAACGCGCCGTAGTACGAAAAGTTAATGGCGAACCAAATGATCCATAGGGCGATGGTGCGCTTTCGCATGTGTGCGGACCAAATCGAGATGTCCTTGTCGATATGGCGGGCTTCCAGCTCGGCGTCGTACTCGTCCTGAGTGTGGGCCGTTCTACCGCTGTAGCGGTATTCGTCGCCGGCCGAAGCTTCATAGTCGTCGACGATCTTCTCCGCAGCGTCGAACTTCCCCTTGGTTTCAAGGTAGCGGACGGATTCGGGCGCGTGCATGCGGATGATGAGTGAGTAGAGCGCGGGAACAGCACCGATAACGAGGCCCCATCGCCAGCCGTCGTCGGAGGCGGCTACCACGAAGTAGCCGATGAGTGCTGCCATGATCCAGCCCAGCGCCCAAAACGCTTCGAGCCACACGATCACGCGCCCGCGAATCTTCTTTGGGGAGAATTCCGAGACCAGCGTGGAGGCCACTGGGAGTTCAGCGCCAAGGCCAAGACCAACGATGAAGCGGAAGATCAGCAGCACCGCCACGGAGCCAGCAAAGGCTGATGCTCCGGTCGCGAGGCCGTAAATCAAAAGGGTGAGCGCAAAGACGGATCGACGTCCGATCTTATCCGCCAGGAGGCCGCCGATAGTGGCGCCAATAGCCATGCCTACGAATCCGACTGAGAGGATCCAAGACTTTTCGGTGTCATTAAGACCCCACTCCTGGGCTAGTGCCGCGATAACGAATGAAATGAGGCCGACGTCCATCGCGTCGAGCGCCCAGCCTATACCGGATGTGCCAAGAAGCTTTCCGAGCTTCTTCGTGAAAGGGAGCCGCTCGAGCCGCTCGGAGCGCGTCATATCAGCCATGAGTACCTCATGATGCAGGGCCGAGGATCGGGATTACTCGAAAGTCGGCGGTCCGAAGATTGTTCTATCGCAGGTAATAATAGCGCTTTACTGGCAGAACGCCGGGGTGGCATCGTTCTGCGACACAGCCACTGCCTGCGGGAGGTCTCTTACTAACCGAGAAGTTCTCGCTTCAACTGCTCAACGCGCTCTTGCATCTCCACCGTCATGAGGCGGAGTCGTTCCATCCCTTCGATTCCACGAAGTGAGGGTTCGTCCACCTCCCAAACATCGACGCGGGATTTACCCGGCTCTACCTCAGCATCTGTACCAATGACGACGACGCGATCCACCGTATCGAGCAGTTCCGGATCGATTGGTTTTGGGTACTCACCTTCGAACGTGGCTCCAACCTCGGCAACCGCTTGAGCCGCCTCCTCGTTAAGCTTGTTCCCTGGCTTGGTTCCTGCGGAGTAGACGTCGATGTCGGCGCCAGCGCTCGAGCGCATGAGTGCCGCAGCCATTTGAGATTTTCCGCCGTTCTTCACGCAGAGGAAAAGGACGGATGGTTTGGTCTCGGTATTGTCAAACATGGTGGACTCTCCTTGCCGCTGCCCGTGCGCAATTCGCGGTGGTTGTACACCTGCAATTCTAGGGTGCGAAAGGTAGAGAGGTCATGACGTTGGCGAAACCTCGTCAATGAAGACGTCGAAGGCGCGATAGGTGGCGCCGATGGCGGCGGACAGGTTTCCGTACGTGTTGGCGAGAAGTTCGATGGACTGCCAGCGAGACGATAGGGCCCGATACTCTAGTTCCGATCGCAGGACGTGCTCGATATGGGGGAGGAGACGCGCCAAGTGACCACCAAAGATCACCACATCGAGATCGAGCAAATTCAAGATGTTTGCGATCCCTCGGCCCAGCGAGACGCTCGCGGCATCGAACGCGGCGCGAACATCGGGGTTACCTGCCCGGAACTCGTGGAATAGCTCGTCCACTGATGTTGATAATGGTAAGTCAGAGCGTGAAAGAAGCGCGTCGCTACCCACGTACTGCTCTAGGCAGCCGTTGGCGCCACACCGGCACGCCGGCCCTGTGGGATCCACGCACATATGGCCGACTTCGCCAGCCCACGAGTTCTTCCCTCGGAAGATCTCGCCTTCGAAGATGATGGCTGCACCGACGCCCACTTCGCCAGAAATGTAGACGAAGGAATCGAACTCGCCGCGCTTGCCCGGTGCGCTGTAGAGCGCCGAGTAGGCAGCAGCATCTGCCTCATTGAGGAGGCTGAACTCGGCCTCTGGGAATTGTGCATTCATGTAGTCCAGAGGGTCTACATTGGACCATCCAAGGTTTGGGGCGGTAAGAATACGCTTCGCGGTATCGTCCACAAGGCCGGGAATGCACAGGGTGAGCCGAAGGACGTGACAATCGTGAGGCCGGCTCCACAGGCTTAGCAGCTTGGCGAGCCTAGGAAGGACTACACTCGGGTCTGAATCGCGGAAGCTGTCAGATTCGGTTGCGGAGTAGAGAACGTCCCCCGCGAGATCCATGACTATCACGGAGATGTATCTGAGGTTGACCTCCATGCCAATCGCGACGTGCTTGGCGGAGGCAGCCGTAATGGGCAGTGATGGCCTGCCAGCCCGGCCATTCTCGGGCGGAAGCTCGCTAATAATCTCCCCGTCCAGCAAATGCTCAACGAGGCGTGAAACTGTTGCTTTCGTGAGGCCGGTTTCCGCCGCGATGGCGGCTCGCGAGAGTGGAGTGGGTGCGCTCAGAACGGTTCGAAGAACCACGGACAAATTTGATGTCCGAACAGCGCTATTCGCGTCTCTCACTTGGTCGTTCCCCCTCGGTTTTATGACGGCCATTTACGGCAGATTATCAGAGTTGTTACGAGCCCACACCGAATGCTCTCGATCTGACCAGAATTAATTACAGCACAAAACTAATAAATATCAATTGCAGTGGAAAGGTTGACAGTCTTTCCGTTCGGGAATAGTTTAGGCATTAAACAAACGTCGCCAATTACTTAATGAGGAGTAATCATGACTCGGAGCCCAAGGCCAGAAGATAAGTTTTCGTTTGGATTGTGGACTGTCGGCTGGGGAGCGAATGATCCCTTCGGCGATCCCACACGCCCGTCGCTTGAACCGTGGGAGTATGCGGCGCAGCTTGCAGAGCTCGGAGCATGGGGCATCACGTTCCATGACAATGATGTATTCCCGTTCGATGCCACGGAGTCCGAGCGTGACGAGATAATTTCCAAGCTCAAAAAAACCGCCGATAGCTCCGGCCTGACCATCGAGATGGTCACCACCAACACTTTCACCCACCCGATTTTCAAGGACGGCGGCCTTACCAACAACGATCGCGCGATCCGCCGCTTCGGCCTTCGCAAGATCCTCCGTAACGTCGATCTCGCCGCAGAGCTGGGCGCCACCACATTCGTCATGTGGGGAGGGCGCGAAGGCGCTGAGTACGACTCGTCGAAGGATCTCCATGACGCGATGGCTCGCTACAAGGAAGGCCTTGATACCGTAGCTGGCTACATCAAGGAAAAGGGTTACGATCTCCGCATCGGTCTTGAGCCAAAGCCGAACGAACCGCGTGGCGACATTTTCCTTCCCACTGTGGGTCACGCTCTTGGCCTGATTGCCGAGCTGGACAATGGCGACATCGTGGGTCTGAACCCCGAGGTTGGCCACGAGCAGATGGCCGGCTTGAATTTCACCCACGGCATCGCTCAGGCGCTCCACGCCAACAAGCTCTTCCACATCGATCTCAACGGCCAGTCCGGCATTAAGTATGACCAAGACAAGGCCTTCGGCCACGGCGATCTCATCTCGGCATTCTTCACCGTTGACCTGCTTGTTAACGGCTTCCCGAACGGGAACGGACCGCGCTACGATGGCCCGATCCACTTCGACTACAAGCCGTCCCGCACGGAAGGAATGGAAGGCGTGTGGGAGTCGGCGAAGGCCAACATGGAGATGTACCTGATGCTCGCAGAGAAGGCGAGGGCCTTCCGTGCAGACTCCTACACTCAGGAACTCCTTGAGAAGGCGTCGGTTCCGCAGCTCGCTGAGCCCACGCTGGGCGAGGGAGAGTCGGTCACCGATTTCCTCGCCAACGAGGAGGAGTACGACATCGAGGCACTCGCCAAGCGCGAGTACCACTTCGTTGAACTCCAGCAGCAGGCAATGCGTCATCTGATTGGCTAACCCCATGAAGACTGCAGGAATCGACTCATCAACCCAATCCACCAAGGTGCTCGTCGTTGAGGACGGACTTGTTGTGCGGACTGGGCGCGCCTCTCATCCCGATGGCACGGAAGTTCATCCGGATCATTGGTGGAAGGCTCTGGAGGCGGCTATTGCCAAGACCGGTGGGATCGAGGACTGCGACGCCGTCAGTATTGCGGGCCAACAACACGGACTCATCTGCTTGGATGCCGACGGGAATGTGTTGCGGCCTGCGCTGCTGTGGAATGACACGCGATCCGCACAGTCTGCCGCGGACCTTATTGATGAACTCGGCATGCAGTCGTGGATCGAGGCCTGCGGCTCTGCACCGGTTGCGTCGTTGACTGTCTCGAAACTGCGCTGGGTCGCGGACAACGAACCTGACGTGGTTGAGAAACTTGCCGCGATATGCCTTCCGCATGATTGGCTGACGTGGAAGTTGGCCGGCCATGAGGATATCGCTGATCTTGTGACCGACCGTTCCGATGCATCAGGTACGGGTTACGTGGATACCGCTACGGGTGCGTACCGATACGACCTACTTGCACATGCTTTGCGCGTCACGGAGGATCGGGCGCGAAGCCTCGTCCTCCCGCGAATCGCTGAGCCTTTTGAGGTAGTTGGACAGGTGGCGCCGCAGTTCGGCAGTGCGGCACTTGGCCCAGGCTGCGGTGACAACGCTGGCGCCTCCCTCGGACTCGGACTTGAGCCCGGTCAGGTCTCCGTCTCCCTAGGTACATCGGGGGTTGTGGCTGCCGTGACCGACAAGCCGTTCTATGATCCTGCCGGATCGGTAACGGGTTTCATGGACGCAACAGGCCGTTGGCTCCCACTGGCCTGCACGCTCAATGGGTCACGAATTGTGGACTACGTGAAGGAGCTCCTAGGAGTCTCCTACGTGGAAATGGATGAGCTGGCCGTGACCGCCGAGTCCCCAGCATGCACCATGGTTCCGTACTTCGAGGGGGAGAGGACCCCGAACCTCCCCTTTGAGCGCGCTCGCATTGTGGGCCTGAGCCCCGCGGAAATGAACCGCGCGGCATTTTCCCGTATGGCGTTCGAATCGATGTGCTGTCTCATGCGCGGAGCGATGGAAAAGTTGCGCGACGGCGGCATCGACGTCCGGGAAGCCATTCTGATCGGTGGTGGCGCGAAATCGACTGTGGTCCAGAGCTTCATGCCCGCGATCCTCGGGGTACCGGTGGTCGTGCCCGAACCCAACGAATACGTCGCGTTGGGTGCAGCCTGGCAGGCGCTGCGTTGCGTGGATCCGTCCGCACAGCCACCCTCGGTGGCCGGCGCGCGTCAGAATGTTTCCGACGACAACGGGGCGTGGGCTCGCTACAAGGCCGCGGCTGACGAGGTGGGCCAGTGATTACGACCTTGCGTGCCCATGGCCAAGAGATCGCGGTGTCAAGCATCGGTGCAACACTTATGTCGTGGACGATAGATAGTATCGGGGATGTCCTCGATGGCTACTTCCATGAAGAGGAGTTGCGTGCCGGTGATGGCTACAGGAGCGCTGTGCTGGCTCCGTGGTGCAATCGCCTACGTGATGGGCAATGGGCGGACGGGCAGGTAACTCGCGATGTGCGTGACGTTGCTGGTTCGGAGGGCCTGCACGGGCTGTGCGTCAACAGGGAATTTGAGGTGAACGAGACCGAGTCTGGCTTGTTGTTTACGACGACGATCGAGGACTCACCGGCGTTCCCAGGTCCGCTGCAAGTTGCGGTGGAATTCGTGCTGGCAGCCGAGAATACACTCGAACTCACTGTTACTGCTGATAACCAATCCGAGCGAACCATCCCTGTGGCCCTCGGCTGGCATCCGTACTTCCGCGTGGCTTCGATTGATGAAAGTGCCGTGGACATCGCGGCAGAAGCAGAGATCGAGACTGATACTGATGGGATCCCACTTGAGGGAGAGGCCGCCTATCTAGGTTTTGACGGAGTAGCGCTAACTCCTCAAAGCGATTTTGCTGTGACGTGCCTTAAGATCACCGATGGTTGCGCCCACGCCGACCTCTCCACTGGCCTTGGTCACGAAGTTCGCATTGCTTTCAACGCCGGCGACTTCCCAGCATCAACGTTGCACATCTTTACGGGAGGAACTCTGAACCGCGGCGCAGGTCAATCAATAGCGATTGAGCCCTGCACTGCCATGGCCAACGCGCTCAACCGCCCATCTCTCGACGAGGCCCTCGTGCTTCAACCACACCAAGAACGTCAACTCAACATAAGTCTTGCCGTCGCAGAAAGTGAGACACCGGCGTCGGCGAAAGAACACAACTAAACAAATCGACATAACCAAAGAATGTCAAACCAGGCAAGGAGGCCTATCATGACACGAAAAATGCGAAGGATTATCGCAGGTGCAGCTGCCCTAACTCTTTCCTTTAGTGCGGCCGCGTGTTCAAGTGAACGTGGCGGATCGAACGAGGGTGGAGAAACCACAGCGGCGGAGACAAACGAGGAAGGTGGCATGATTGGCATCTCGATGCCAACGAAGTCCCTCGAACGCTGGAGCCGCGATGGCGCGCACCTTTCCTCTAATCTGCAGGACCTCGGCTACGAGACTGACCTCCAGTACGCCGACAACAAGGTTCAGCTTCAGATTGACCAGATCCAGAACATGGTGAACAAGGGCGTAGACGTGCTCGTTGTTGGCTCCATCGACGGATCTGCACTCGCACCCGTCCTTGAGGCAGCTGCCAATCAGGACATCACGGTTATTGCATACGACCGCCTGATTCGTGATACCGAAGCAGTGGACTATTACGCGACGTTCGATAACTTCCAGGTTGGCGTCATGCAAGGCCAGTACATTGTGGAGGCGCTTGATCTCGAGAACACTGACGAGACCTTCAACTTTGAGCCGTTCGCAGGATCTCCGGATGATAACAACGCGCGCTACTTCTTCGAAGGTGCGTGGACTGAGCTCGAGCCATACATCGCCGACGGAACGCTGAGCGTTCCTTCCGGCAAGGACCCGGCCTCGGTCGACGACTGGCAGTCCATCGGTATCCAGGCGTGGATGGCGCCAACTGCTCAGGCCGAGATGGAAACCCGCCTGAACTCCTTCTACGCCTCTGAAAAGGTCGATGCGGTTCTCGCGCCGAACGATGCCCTCGCGCTCGGTATCACCCAGGCGCTCGAGGGTGCGGGATACTCCGAGAATGAATGGCCAGTTATCACGGGTCAGGATGCGGATCAGGCCAATGTTCAGAACATCCTCTCCGGTAAGCAGGCCATGACTGTTTGGAAGGATACCCGTACGCTCGGCGATCAAGTTTCCAAGATGGTTGATCAGATCATGAAGGGCGAAGAGGTAGAGGTTAACGACACAGAGACCTACGACAACGGCCGCAAGGTTGTTCCTTCCTACCTGCTTGAGCCCATCACCATCACCAAGGACAACGTCGAATCTGAGCTGGTTGAGTCCGGCTTCTACGACGCATCCGATCTAGGCCTGTAACCGCGTTCCCCGTAGGAGGTTAACCAATGAGTGATGACATTATTTTGGAGATGAACTCCATTACGAAGGAGTTCTCGGGAGTCAAGGCTCTCGACAACGTGAACCTTCGGGTGCGTCGCGGTGAGGTGCACGCCATCTGCGGGGAAAACGGGGCTGGCAAATCTACCCTCATGAACGTTCTATCCGGGGTTTACCCGCATGGAACGTACACGGGTGACATTCGATGGAACGGCAACGAGTGCAAGTTCTCGGGGATCCGAGACTCAGAGAAATCTGGAATCGTTATTATCCACCAGGAGCTTGCACTCAGCCCGTTCCTGTCCGTCGTCGAAAACATCTTCCTCGGAAACGAGCGCATGAAGGGCGGTTTCGTTGATTGGAAAAAGACTCGCAACGAGGGTATGAAGTACATTGCCAAGGTTGGGCTCCGAGCTCAGCCAATGACTCCGGTTGTGGAGCTTGGCGTTGGTCAGCAGCAGCTCGTGGAGATCGCGAAAGCCATCTCCAAGGACGTTAAACTGCTGATTCTCGATGAGCCAACCGCGGCTTTAAACGACGATGATTCTGCTCACCTTCTCGATCTCATGCGACAGTTCCGTGACGAAGGTGTCACGATGATCATCATTTCGCACAAGCTCAACGAGGTCGCTGAAATTGCGGACTCGACCACGATCATCCGTGACGGGCAAACAATTACGACTTTGGATATGCATCGTGAAGGCGGAGTCTCTGAGAACGAGATCATTCGCCACATGGTTGGCCGCGAGCTTTCCTCCATGTATCCGGATCATGAGTCCCAGATCGGGGACACGATCTTGGAAGTGAAGGACTGGAATGTTCACCATCCCATCGATACGGAGCGAAAGGTTGTTGAGGGTGCCTGCCTCGAGCTTCGCCGCGGTGAGATTACTGGTCTTGCAGGCCTCATGGGTGCGGGACGAACCGAGCTGGCGATGAGCATCTTCGGCAGGCAATATGGCACCGGGATCTCAGGAACTATCCTCAAGGACGGCAAAGAGATTGATACCGGCACAGTGGAGAAGGCGATTAAACACGGTCTGGCCTACGTGCCTGAAGATCGTAAGACCGGCGGCGTGAACCTCATCCAAAGTATCAAGATCAATACCACCTCGGCAGCTCTTGAGAAAGTGATTCGCGGTGGTGTTATCCGGACTCGAGAAGAGGACCGCGTAGCCGAGAAGTACCGCCAGCAGCTCAATATCAAGACCGCCTCTCTGGAGAATCCAGTCTCCTCTCTCTCGGGTGGCAACCAGCAGAAGGTCGTGCTTGCCAAGTGGATGTTTACCGATCCACAGATTCTCATCCTTGACGAACCAACTCGCGGTATCGATGTGGGCGCCAAGTTCGAGATATACCAAATCATCAACGAGTTGGCCGACGCCGGCCATGCCGTACTGATGATCTCCTCCGAGCTGCCGGAACTGCTCGGTGTGTGCGACCGCATCTACACGATGAGCCAAGGGCGCATAACCGGCGTCGAATCAGCCAAAAACGCAACCCAGGAGTCGCTGATGACTCTGATGACCCAAGAAAAGGCGTGAGTTTAAAGTGAAATCAACAATTTCCCAGGCGCTAAAGCAATACGGCATTCTGCTCGCGCTCATTCTCATTGTGGTTCTCTTCCAGATCCTCACTGATGGCCTGCTTCTCAATCCGAATAACGTAGCAAGCCTTATCCAGCAGAACACTTACGTAATGATCCTTGCCATTGGCATGGTGATGGTGGTTATCGCCCGGCACATCGACCTCTCAGTTGGTTCCGTGGTGGCATTCGTGGGTGGCTGTGTTGCCCTGTTGATGTATGACCTTGAGATGAACTGGGTGCTTGCCTCACTCATTGGTTTGCTGATTGGTGCACTCATTGGTTGCTGGCAGGGCTTCTGGGTTGCCTACGTAGGCATCCCGGCGTTCATCGTGACTCTCGCGGGTATGCTGATCTTCCGCGGTTTGGCAATCGTGCTGGTGGAGCGGACTGTATCCGGACTCCCCACCGGCTTCGTGGAAATTGCTAACGGCTCTGTACCCAACTTCCTTGGATTCGCCGGCTATCTCGATGTGGTCACGCTCGTTCTGGGCGGTATTACTATTGCCGCCATCGTATTCGGTGCTATTCGCCAGAGGCGCACCGCGATTGCCGAAAACACCGGTGTTGAGCCCCTCGGCCTTTTCGTGGGACGCACGGCGCTCATGTCCGCCATGGTTGGCTTCCTCGCCTATCTACTCTCGAAGTCCGCGGGCGGCACCCCGATCGTGCTCGTGATCGTCGGCGTGCTGGTGATCCTGTACACCTTCATCATGAACTACACGAAGTTTGGTCGCTATATCTACGCGGTCGGTGGCAGCCTGAAGGCCGCGCAACTCTCCGGTGTACCGACCAAGAAGGTTGACTTCCTCGTGTTCGTTAACATGGGCGTGCTCGCGGCGCTCGCTGGAATCATCACGACCTCCCGCGCCGGCGCAGCTGTGGCAACGGCAGGCAACACCTACGAGCTTGATGCGATCGCTGCAGCATTCATTGGCGGTGCGGCAGTGACCGGCGGCGTGGGTAAGGTATCCGGCGCAATTATCGGTGCACTCATCATGGGCGTTCTCAACATGGGCCTGTCTATCCTTTCCGTCGACTCCGCATGGCAGCAGGCCATCAAGGGCCTCGTTGTTCTCCTTGCCGTGGCCCTCGACTTCGTCACCTCCAAGCGGAAGTAGGCGCAGTCCATTAACAGGATCCTCTCCTGAGCTAGGGATAAAGAGTGCGGGGTAGCTGGTTGGCTACCCCGCACTTCTGTGTTTGATCCTGTGGTGGTCCTGTGCGGCCTACAACAAATGCCCAGGCACTACGTCCTCAACCGCCACGTCCGGCGGCAATTCGCGCAGGATCTTGGCGGGGCTACCCACGGCGATGACGTTCGCTGGCAGGTCGCGAGTTACCACCGAGCCAGCGCCCACAACCGTGTTATCCCCAATGGTGACTCCGCCAATCACGATGACGCCGGCGACGAGCCACACATTGTCTCCAATCGTGATCGGGCTTCCGCCCTCCCAACCGGCGGCACGCGGCGTCGGCTCGAGAGGATGCGGTCGAACTGCTCGCGACTGCGCTCGCGCTCCTGTTTGGCAAGCTTCTTCTTTTTCCTCATGACTACCTTTCTCGATAACGAACGATCGTCAGTGACGAACGGTCTTCGCGATCCGATCTCAGCGACACCACGATCTCCACGGCAAATTAATACCCTCCCCAAACTAGTGCCTAGTCAGTGGCAACTCTCGCAGTCTCCCCACTATCTTTTTTTCACAGTTTTAGGTGTAATAAATACATGGACGAACTACCTATTCAAGAATCCCATTCCTGCGCCTGCGGACGCTCCCACACCGACATCCCCGTTCTCGACGCCCGCGAACTCGCTCCGGCCATTCGTCACGGGGCGATTCTCGGCGCGATTTCCCAGCTTAAGCCGGGCGCCTCAATGAATCTCATCGCTCCGCACAACCCCGTCCCCCTCCTCGATCAAGTGACGGCAGCAAACGGCGACGCCATCGCGATCAGCTACGTCTCCGAAGATCCGTGGACTGTTAAGTTCACCCGCACGGCATAACGCCACATGCCATCCGGCCGCATCGTCTTCCTGATCCTTGGCGGGATATGCCTTCTGGCGGGACTAAACGCCGCGTTCCTTCAGTTGGGAACGTGGGCACCAATCTCTTCCGCCGACGACGACGCTCACGGTCTCGTCATGACCCTGGGCTTTCTCGGTGCGCTGATTTCGTTAGAAAGAGCCCAAGCGCTTGCTCATAGGGATGCGAGCAAGCGCTGGGCCTACCTCGCTCCGGGGCTTTTGGGCCTCGGAGGGCTGGTCCATGCGATTGGCGGTCCGGGCACGACTGTCGGAGTTATCGGCCAGCTCCTCATGGTGGAGGGCGCCATTGCTTTTGTCCTTGTGTACGTCTACCTGTGGAAGCGCGCGCCTCTCACGCTCGTTGCTACTCAGATCCTCAGTGCGGTCGCGGCACTTGCCGCAGCGCTGCTATCACTGGTCTTTGAAAACTCGGCCCTCATCCCACTTCTCTCCGCGTTTCTCATCATCACTATCGCCGCAGAACGTGCTGAGCTCGCGCAGCTGAGTATGGGGCCGCGAGCCGTCCCCACCCTGCTTGCAACGTCGAGCGCACTCCTCGTATTTGCTACGGCCTCGCTGCTCTGGCCGATCCCAGCGTCACGAGCATTTGGCTTCGCCCAGCTAGCCATCGCGTTCTGGTTACTCAAAGACGACGTCCCTCGCCGGCTCATCAGATCCACCGGCCTCCATCGCTTCACAGCATTCGCGCTGCTGTTCGGTTACCTCTGGCTCATCGTGGGAGCCCTGACGTGGATTCTCACGGGCGGCCAGGTGGGTACCGTTTACTACGACGTCGTTATCCATACGGTTTTCGTCGGCTTCGCCATCGCCATGATAATGGCGCACGCTCCGGTCATCTTCCCTGCCGTCATGGGAATTCCCGTGCCCTATCGGAGCTTTATGTGGGTGCCGCTCGTGCTGCTTAACCTTGGCCTTGCAATGAGAGTTTTCGGAGAAATTCTCGACGGCCAAGGAACGATCTGGCAGCACGGCGGAATCCTTAACATCGTGGCAATCTTGTTGTTCCTCGTGTCTGTCGTGGGGGCGGCGATGACTGGTAACCGCGGATCTTCCCAGGAGGCTCGGAAGGCGGCTCGCAACCGACCCACCGGCGTCGTCGAAAAGAGCACGCAATGAATATCGGATCGTCTCCCAATGATCACCCGCGCGGTAGTCACGGCGGGCGCACTACCGCCGCCCCTTCCGCTAAGCGTGTGCGCCGACTGCGCGACTTCGTGGCTCTCGTTTGGCTCATCGCGGCCCTCTTTGTGGTGCCGCTGAATCACCTCATCCCGGCCTCCGATTGGCTCCTTATCCACCTCATCCTGCTCGGCGCTCTCACACATTCGGCGATGGTGTGGTCCGAGTACTTCGCCCACACGTTGCTTAAAACCCGTGCGACCCCGCACGATGAACGCGCGCAAGACCAGCGCATCGGCGTGCTGGGCGTGGGCGCACTTCTTGTGCTTGTTGGCTTCCCGGCCGACCAGTGGCTCATCGTCCTTGCGGGCGCACTGTTCGTAGCCGCAGCGATGGCCTGGCATATTGCGCACCTCCTCAAAAAGTTCCGCGCTGCACTTCCAGGCAGGTTCCGAGTCGTCATCCGTTATTACGTGACCGCCGCCTGCATGCTCCCGATTGGTGCCACCTTTGGGGCCGTTTTGGCATTCGGAGTGAACGACGAATGGCGCGGCCGCCTCATGATCACGCACATGGTGTTCAACCTGCTCGGCTGGATCGGCCTCACGGTGATCGGTACGCTTCTGACTTTCTGGCCCACGATGATCCGAGCCCGGATGGATCCCCACGCTGAAAAGTACGCGCGGCAGAGCTACCCGCTGTTCTTGCTCGGTATCGCAGTCATGTCGGCGGGCGCGCTGGGCGGGACCCAACTCCTGTCTCTCGCAGGTCTAGCTACCTATACCGCCGGTTTAGTGTGGTGGGGCAGGGCGCTCATAGCCCCGCTTAGGCAGAAGGGTTTAGTCGAGTTTGCGCCGACGTCGGTCGGTGTTTCAATGCTGTGGGCTTCCGTTGGTCTGGTCTGGGTGGGCTATCTTCTGGCGACGTCGACAAACTGGTCGGAAGTGACTGACAAACTTCCAACTGTCGCCGCAGTCTTTGTGGTGGGCTTCGCGCTGCAACTGCTTTTGGGAGCACTCAGCTATCTGATCCCGATGCTCATTGGTCGCGGACCCGCGATGACGAGAGCCGCCCAAGGGCCCCTTAACGCGGGCGGCGCATTCCGCATCATCGTCCCGAATGTGGCGTTGCTGGTGTGGTTGGCGCCCGTCCCAGACATGGTCAGACACGCCATGATCGCTCTGGCTCTCATCACGTTCGCATCTTTCTTTCCCGTACTAGTAGCAGCCATACGAGCTGCTCTTGCAGCCAAGGAGAAATCCCATGAAAGACGTTAAAACGCCATCGATGTGGTCCGGCATCAGTATCGTCGCTGCCCTGTGCGCGATTCTTCTAGCTGTCGCTATTGGCGTTATGTGGAATCCGTCGGCCGCGAATCTCCCCGCCCGCGACTTAGGCGGTGCGCAGCCAAACCAGACCGGCGTCGTCGAACCAACCGGGGAAACAAGTGAAGTGACGATTGTTGCCAACGACGACATGTCGTATACGCCCAACCGAATCGAGGTCCCGGCGGGCAATAGGCTCGTCGTCACGTTGGAGAACCACGATCCGCTCAACGGCCACGACCTCGTGATCGGTGAGCATGAGACGGGGCGCGTTCAGCCGGGGGAGACCGCGGTGCTCGACGCCGGCGTGATCACGGAATCGATCCAAGGCTACTGCTCGGTTGCTGGCCACAAGCAAATGGGAATGACAATCGACATTGTGGTTGTTGAGTCTGCGGGTCCGTCTGACGGCGGGCGCACCTCAGATCCGCATGCTGAGCACACTGGTCCCACGGCAATCCCTGACGGCGCTGGCGAAATCGACGAGCCAATATCGGCGGAACTTCCCGCGCTCGAGACGGGCGAAGGGCCAGTGACTCACGAGGTCACATTGACCGTCACCGAGGTTCCCCTCGAGGTAGCGCCCGGACTGTATCAAACCCGTTGGACGTTCAATGGCAACGGAGTAGGGCCCACCCTGCACGGGCGCGTGGGGGACAAGTTCGAAGTAACACTCGTCAACGACGGCACGATCGGCCATTCCATCGACTTCCACGCCGGTGCACTCGCCCCCGATGAGCCGATGCGAACGATCGCACCAGGCGAGAAACTCCTCTATACCTTTACCGCCGCCCGTGCGGGAATCTGGATGTATCACTGCTCCACCGCTCCAATGTCCACGCACATTGCCGCGGGCATGCACGGCGCCGTGGTGATCGAGCCCGAAGGTTTGGAACCGGTGGATAAGCAATACGTGCTGGTCCAGTCTGAGGTTTACCTAGCAAATGCCGCGCACTCGACCGCCGACGCAGAGGAGCTCAATGCGGATAAAATTGCGGCTGGCACCCCGGATCGAGTGGTTTTTAACGGTATCGCGAATCAGTACGACCAGGAAATGTTCGAGGTCGTCACCGATGAGCGCGTGCGCTTCTGGGTTCTCGATGCTGGCCCGAACGTGCCGCTGAGCTTCCATATCGTCGGCGGACAGTTCGACACGTTATGGACCGAGGGCGCCTATCACATCAAGCAGGGCGCCAGTGCGTGGGGGTCCGACGACGGCGGAGCCCAAGTGCTTTCGCTACTTCCGGCCGAGGGTGGTTTCGTTGAGCTGACGTTCCCGGAGGCAGGGCATTACTCGGTGGTCAACCACATCATGTCCGAAGCCGAACGTGGCGCGCACGGAATCGTCAAGGTGACGGATCCGGCTAACTAGCTGTTGTTTGCGACTTGTGTGCCGTTGCGAGTGGCTGGGGGCCACGTCTGCTTAGCGCTCGCGGCCGCGGCGTACGGCGTAAAGCGCGAGGAGCGCGAAAATGACGAACCAAGCCGCATAGTTGATTGCACCGAGCCAGAGCGATTCCACGTAGGTCTCGCCTGTGGCAGTGGATTGGTTACCTTCGGTTACCGGATATCGTGCCAGCACACCGTAGCCGTAGAGTGGCGTGAATTTTGCGATCGACAGGAGAATTCCAGATAGCGGTGTAAAGATGTTGCCGGCAAAGCCGAAAAGCACAAGGAGGCCGGCCGCTATCGACACTGCAATCTCGGAGCGGAAAATCAGCGCGATGGCAACCCCATAAAGGACAAACATCGGTGAGAGTACCAAGATAATCGCAAAGGAAAGTATCCCCGGCCAGAACTCTGATTCGGCTGACATCAGATGACCCACGATGTAAAGCGCCGTGAGTGGAAGCAAGGCAATCAGCGCTGCCGTGAGGGCCTTGTTGAGGAGGAAGCTCGCATCGGTGAGAGGCGTGAGTGCTACCTGACGTCCCCACCCTTGGATTCGTTCAATTGCTGCCATCGCCGCGAATCCGACCACGCCGGTCACGGCTCCATAGATTGAAATGTTGATCAGGATTGACATGGCGACGTTGCCGTTACCTACGGGAATCGAGCCGTAGGAGGCAGTACCGCCGAAAATTGTGTACAAGATGACTGGCAGACCTACGGAGAAAAAGACTGCCGATGGATCGCGCAGATATCGAACTGCGTCGATCTTGATAATGGTTCGATTGATTGCCAGGCTCGATCCTTGTGTCTTGCTCATCGTTCGCCCTCCGTGTCGATTGCACCATCGGTGTCGACTGAGTTATTGCTGGCCCCAGTGGTGAGATGTATGAAGGCGTCGTCCAACGATGGGAGTACGATCTCGAGATCACTCACGCCGGGGATCACCAATAGTTCGCGTGCGACGCGATCGGAATCCTGATAGGCCATGAGTATCTTGCTCGCATCGGCATCTGCCGGGCGCACCTCAAATTTGAGGTCGGGGAAGTTCTCTGAAAGATGGGCCTTAACTGAATCGACGTCAGTGGCCCTCACGCTGATATGCCGAACGCCCGCGATATTTCTGATGGTCGCCGTGGAGCCATCAGCGATGACGGTCCCTTTGTGCATCAAGACAATGCGATCCGCGAACTGTTCGGCTTCCTCAAGGTAGTGAGTTGCGAAAATAATCGTGCGCCCCTCGGTGGCTTCGTTGCGCATTGTGTCCCAGAAATGGCGCCGGGCATTAACGTCCATGCCCGTGGTGGGCTCATCGAGGATGAGAAGCTCGGGATTGGGGAGCAGTGCTAGGGCGAATTTCAATCTTTGCTGCTCGCCGCCAGAGAGCTTGCCGATCTTACGGTTCTCGAATCCCTCCAGCCCGGCGCGCGCAAGAACCTCACGGCTAAGCGTAGGGGTCTTGTAGGTCGAGCCGATGTAGGCCACTGCCTCGCCTACTCGCATGTCATGCAGTAGACCACCAGTTTGGAGAAGGGCAGAGATCTTTCCGGAAATGATGGCTTTTCGAGGCGTAAGTCCAAGGACCTCGACGCGCCCCGACGTCGTGTCGGTTAGTCCCAAAACGATGTCGAGCGTGGTCGTTTTGCCGGCTCCATTTGGACCCAGTAGCGCAACGATTTGACCTCGCGGAATGGTGACGTCGATATTATCTACGGCTTTGACCACGTCACCGTGTGGAGACTGAAAGTGCTTGCGTAAGCCGGTGATGCTGACGGCATCACCGGCGGGTTGTGTGCTCATACAACCATTGTGAACAACTAGATGAGCACTGCATAGGGAGTTGGGGTTGCTGTTACCGAGAATTAACCCGCTGTTGTCACAAGGTTTACTTATCAGGCCTTGATGTAGCCGTAGCCCTGATCTTGCAACTTGGCGATCTCCACCACTCCAGCAGGAACCACCTCAACGTACTCTGGAATCAGCTCGCGCTTGACCTGGCGCTGCTCGAGAGCGATAGCGCAGACCACGAAGCGGGCACCGAGATCATGGAGCTCGCGAATGCGAGCCATGCGGTGGGGCTCGGCCTCAAGCTGCGAGAAGGAACGTACTGCTGCACCGTTGGCCACGATAGTCACGTGCGAACCCTCGCCGGTGTCATCAGAACGGAGGAAGTTCTCCGCAGAACGGATGCTGAAGGGCCAGCGATCATTTTCATTGACATGGAATACAAGCTTGAGATCAGACATTTAATATCCTTCGAAAAATCATGCTGACTAGGCACTTCTCTGAGCCAGCCCTGCAGGTCTAAACAAAGTTTACAATGTGACCCACGTTAAGTCGCGCGGAGAACCGGGTAAAATTCAGTAAAGATATGGTCTAAGTTTGACTTAAGAGCACTTCCGGTCAAGGAGAATTCGTGAGCTATTTGGACCAACGCGGACGTCGCGCCCTCGAGCATCTCGCGCCCAACCCGGAAGAACTGTGTTCGGGCGCTACGGCAAGTGAGCACGAGCGCACCCACATCGCGGCACTGACCGGGACTCAGATCGGCACACTGTCCATGGCGTCCGCCGCCACTATTCCCGAGGTTTTCGAACATGCGCGCGCTATCCAGAGCTGCTGGGCGCGCACCTCCATCCCGGAGCGACGCGATCTCATGTTGGCCTTCCACGACCTCGTCTTGACAGAACGTCACCACCTGCTCGATCTGATTCAGTGGGAGACGGGGAAATCGAGGGGGAGCGCCTTCGAAGAAGTGTCCGACGTCGCCATCAACGCCCGCTATTACGCGCGGTCGGCCGAAAGAGCCTTGAAAGATCGAAAAGTAGCCGGCGCGGTTCCGCTACTCACTAAAACAATCGTGCGCTACCAGCCAAAGGGCGTGGTTGCAGCCATTTCCCCGTGGAATTACCCGTTCACTTTGACGGCATCTGATTCTCTTGCCGCGATGATGGCCGGAAACGCCGTAGTAATCAAACCTGATTCGCAGACGCCGTACATCGCCCTCGCTGTGAAGTCGCTGTTTGAGCGTGCGGGCTTCCCGACGGACCTTTTCCAAGTGGTGCTCGGCTCCGGCTCAGAGCTTGGCGATCCCATGATCGAATCGGCAGACTACGTCATGTTCACCGGCTCGACTGCCACCGGACGGTCGATTGCTGAACGTGCGGGCAAAAATCTCATCGGTTTTTCCGCTGAGCTAGGCGGCAAGAACCCCATGATTATCCGTGCCGATGCCCTCGCCGCCAAGGCAGCTGCAGGCGCGGTCAAAGCATCCTTTTCCAATAGCGGTCAGCTCTGCATCTCGATCGAACGCATCTACGTTCACACCAAGATCTGGGATGAGTTCGTACCCGCGTTTGTGCGCCAAGTCGAGAAGCTGAAGGTCGCCGCATCCATGAACTGGGACGACGACATGGGCCCACTCATCAACGAGTCCCAATTCCAGAAAGTCAGCGAACACGTCCAAGACGCCGTCGACAAGGGCGCAACGGTGCTCACCGGCGGAAAACCGCTTCCCCACGTCGGCCCTAACGCCTACGCCCCAACCGTCCTCACCGGCGTCACGCCCGAGATGGACGTTTTCGCAGAGGAAACCTTCGGGCCCGTGGTTTCACTTTACGAAGTAGATTCCGACGACGACGCCGTCCGGCTTGCGAACGACACCTCCTACGGTCTTAACTCGGCTATTTGGACAGGGAATTTCGCTGCAGCAGAGGAACTTGCGCAGCGGGTCAAGACCGGCATGGTCAATATCAACGATGGCTACGCGGCAGCGTGGGCATCGATAGGGGCGCCGAGTGGTGGCGTGAAGGCTTCGGGGATGTCCCATCGGCATGGGCCCGAGGGGATCATCAAATACACGGATATCCACGTGACCGCCTCGCAGCGACTCATGCCCGTCGCCGCACCGCCTGTTCTTGGGGAGAAAGGGTGGGCAAGGTTGCTCACTGGATTCCTGAAGACCCAGCGCCGACTCCCGCCGCAGCTATTTAGAGAGAAGTAGATCCATGCCCTATCAGATTTTTCGCAGACCCCCTGCCGTTCCGATTCGTGGCGCGGTTGTGCTCATCACTGGCGCGGCGTCCGGAATCGGCCGACTTATGGCGCTCGAAGTGGCACGCCGCGGCGCCAAGGCCGTCATCATCTGGGATCTCAATGAGGACGCTGGTGTGGAAGTCGCTGAAGAAGTCCGTGCCGTCGTCGGCGCGGCCTCGACCAGGGGCGGTTTGACCAGCACCGCTTCGACCAGCGCTAGGTCCACCGTCGCGGCGTCGTACGCGGTTGATGTGACCTCTTCAGAATCCGTTTCCACAGCGAGCGCTGCCGTGCTCCAAGAATTCGGTCGGGTCGACATCCTCATCAATAACGCCGGCGTGGTTACGGGCAAGAATTTCCTAGAGCTAACCGACGAGGATATTTCGCGAACGTTCGAGGTCAACACCATTTCGCACTATCGCGTGACGCGAGAATTCTTGCCGGGAATGATTGAGCGGGACCGAGGATCGGTGGTCACTATTGCGTCGGCTGCAGGTTTGGTCGGAGTGGCTCGCCAGACTGATTACTCTGCCTCGAAGTTCGGAGCCGTGGGTTTTGCGGAATCACTTCGCGCAGAACTGCGTCACCTCGGATCGAACGTTCATACGCTGCTCTACTGCCCGTATTACATTTCGACCGGAATGTTCGAGGGTGTTACCACGAAGTTCGCATCGCTCCTGCCAATTTTGACGCCGGAAAAGGTGGCAATTCAAATTATTGATGCCATTGAGCGAGGCACCCAAATGAAGGTGGCACCGCCGTTCGTGAAACTCGCGCAAACCACGAAGGGCCTCCCGATCCCAGTTGGAGACGCGATACTCGACTTCTTCGGAATCAACTCCACCATGGATGGTTTCGTCGGTCGCACGACTTAGACGCAATCGTCCGATTCGTTTCGGCCAACTAAACCCAGGTCGGTAGCCACATGTGTAGTTGCCAGAACCAACGCGGAACAGACATCCCCGTCCACAGCGGGAGCCAGAACAGGGCTGCTAGCACCACGAGGCCGGTGACGGCGCTCAGAATGATGATGGCACCCTTAGTTGGCACAGGAATATTCGCAATAATCGGCGAGACTTCGTGAGTGCCACGCTGAGTTGGAGTTGTCTCCTCAAGGATGATGACGTCGTCGTCACGCAGAGATCGCTCGAAGCTTGAAAGCCTCACGGCTCTGAGCGCAGTCGATCCGGTTGATTTAACGGCTGGCTTCTCAGCTCGCGTGCCAAGCACGACATCGCCGATGAGCGCGTTGCTTAGCTTGTGGCTCTGTTCGTCGGAGTCAATCTCGTCGGCCACGCCTTCCTGGGAGGCATCCACGCCGGACACACCGTCGTCGGAGCCAAGTGATTCAGCACCGCCAACCTTGCCTTCGGCCCACCCATCATCCCAATTGTGGACGTCCGTGGTTCCGAAGATCTCTCGCAACTCACGCATGGGGCGCCACGGGGGTTTGAGCATGTCGGTCGCCCATGCGAGCCCGAACACGAGTGCCAACACAACAAACGGAAGGATCGTTACGGCGTAGAACTGGTAGATCGTGCGATCGAAGTAGAGGAACCACGGGGCCCACGTGCCGAGGTATCCGGCAACGATGGCCCACGCGCGCCAGTCGCGGCGACGGATGGCAACCCACAGGACGATCAGGAGGCCGATGATCGCCGTCCACCACACAAACGGATTTCCAATGGAGGTAATCGCGGCGACGCAGTCGTCAGAGCCGCAGTTTTGCGGAGCAGCATCGGACCCGCGCCAATAGAAACTCACCGGCCGGAATTGAATCAGCCAAGCCCAAGCGTCTGACTCGTAGGTGTGACCCGAATTGAGTTCGGTATGAAACTCCATGGTCGCTTGGTGGTAGTGAATATAGGAATTGACGACGTCGGGCGCGGACTCAATCGGCATGGCCACTTGTTCTTCGGCTGGCAGATTTGCATTTCGTGCCTGCTGTTCGGAAGCCCACTGGCGATCCCAGCCCTTGTCGTTGGCAAACCATGGAATCCACGCGGCCAGATATCCAAGTAGCGCTACAGGAATGAAGCTAATGAAAGCCGGAATGCCTTCGCGGAAGATACCGCCACCCACCCAAAGTCGTACATTGACTGCCTTGCGCGCGGCGGTACCCCACGCGTATACGAGCAGGCCGAAGACGGCCAACACGAACGCGCCCGACCATTTAACTCCACATGCCAAGCCGAGCAAGAAGCCGCCGGCAAGGAGCCAGGGTCGCCACCACAGGGACGGGCCCCAGGGATCGCGTGGTTCTAAAAAGGTTGTCGGCCCGTTCCCGTTTCCGGCTGCGCTACGTGGCCTGAGCTTGCCGGTGGCAATTGCGTGAGCGAGCCGTGCTCGCGAATGATCGCGGTCCTTAAGGACTGCCCAAAAGCCGGCGAGAATGAAGAATGCCAGCACGCCGTCGAGAAGCGCGACTCGTGAAAGGGTGATGCCCATACCGTCGAGAGCCATGAAGACGCCCGCGAGACCAGCGAGAATAACCGAATTGAACATTCGTAGCGCGATTCGGACGATCAGCATAACGCTCAGGACGCCGAGGAACGCGGTGGTGAATCGCCAGCCGAATCCGTTGTCGTCGCCGAAAAGATTCATTCCTTTGCCGATGATCCACTTGCCGAACGGCGGATGTACCCATCGATCAGCGGTATCCTCCAGCGCGGAAAGGTCGCCTTGAAGGAAGAGCTCGTTGGCGTCGTCGCCTTCCCAATTGCGTTCGTAGCCGTAGTTTTTGAGCGAGAAAGCGCCTTTAACGTAATAGGTCTCATCGAATACGATCTCGTGTGGGTGGCGCAAGCCGATCATTCGCGTTGCCGCTGCAAGAAGCCCCGCGAGCACGGTCACGAGCCATCCATATAGCCTCACCTGTGCCGGTAGGGTCGCCCCTTTGGGGAGCAGGCCGAGCCTGCCGCGCAGCTCATTTTCATACCGAAGCTGCTTGCCGGTGCCAAGGGTGAGGGACTCTCGTCTAACTTTGGTTGCCACGTGATGAGTGTACGCTGCCGTGCTCTTTCAGCCCACCACCTACACTTGGTGGCATGGTCGAGATGAGCGAAGAGGACTTTGAAGAACTTGTGGCGGACGCGCTGGACGAGCTTCCCCAGTACTTTGCGAGTCGCCTACACAATTTGGTGTTTCTCATCGAAGATGAACCAACCCCCGATCAACTTGCCGGTCTGCCAAGCGAGGATCTCTTGGGTCTTTATGACGGCTTCCCACAGACGGATGGGGATTTTGGCCCCTACGCCGAACCGAACAAGATTTTTATTTTCCGGGGCCCGATCCTGCGCCTATGTGAGACGGAGGACGAAGTAGCCGACGAGGTGCTTGTGACCGTCTTTCACGAAATTGCCCACCACTTCGGAATCGAAGAAGAGGCACTGTGGGATCTCGGTTGGGGCTAGGCGCTAGCCGGCTATGCCACACTTGAATCATGATTATTCTGGCGGCAACACCTCTGGGTAATGACGACGACGCCTCCCCGCGCCTTCGAACCGCGCTTTGCGAGGCAGACCTGATCGCCGCCGAGGACACCCGCCGGCTCTTAAACCTTGTCGGCCGCCTCGGAATCGAGATCCACGCTCCCGTGGTCCCTTATCACGACCACAACGAGGCCCAAAAAGCTCCCGACCTGATCGCCGCTGCTGAATCTGGCAAGTCGGTGGTGGTGGTGACCGACGCGGGCATGCCGTCGGTTTCTGACCCGGGCTACCGATTAGTGTCCCTTGCCGCCGACGCCGGTGTGCCAGTCACCGTCATTCCAGGCCCTTCGGCAGTCCTTACGGCGCTTGCTATTTCTGGTCTTGCATCGGACCGGTTCACTTTCGAGGGATTCCCGCCTAGGTCAGGGTCACAGGCGTTCTTCGAATCGCTCGCGTCCGAGTCACGAACCATGATCTACTTTGAATCTCCGCGCCGCCTTGCCGATACTCTGACGTCAATGGGCGGAGCGTTCGGTGCGGAGCGGCGAGCTGCGGTTTGCCGTGAACTCACAAAGACCTTTGAGGAGGTCCGTCGCGGGACGCTCTATGAGCTTGCCAACTGGGCAGCTGGCGGAGTGCGTGGCGAAATCGCGATCGTCGTAGAAGGTGCTGAGTCCACCGCGGGTGATCCAGCCCCCGAACAAGCCGTTGCCGAAACGCTCGCGCTCACGGAGTTGGGGCTGCGCTTGAAGGATGCAGCCGGCCATGTCGCAGCTCGTGAAGGCCTCCGCAAGAATGACCTCTACAAGGCTGCACTCGCATCTAGGGAATTCTAGTCGCCGAGGTTCGCTCAGATCTCAGTCTGACAGGGCGTAGGAAAACCGGTTCCGTCGTCGTCCCGGTAAAGCCAACATAACACCAGCGCAAACTCTGACCATCAAGAGTAACGCCAAAGAAAGCCACAACAGGGAAAGTTTGCGACACCTGTCTTGCTGCCCACAAAAGCCGCGGGTATGCGTGTTTTCGGCTACGTTACCGTAGGATTTCGTCTGTATATTCTGTCGTCCTAAGGAATACCATGTCCGAAGAAAAGAGCGGCGCGGACCTCAAATCACGCAGCGCGTCCGCAACGAACAAGCGTACTTCCTCAGCAGCGCAGGCTGAACTGCAGGAACGCGGCCGGAAGGACTCGAAAGTTCTTGCAGTATCGGAGTTCTTGACATCGCGGAGGGCCATCCCGGTCCGAATTCTGCTCCTCATTTTCTGGCTCGCCGCACTTGGTTTCGGAGGCATGGCACAGGGCCAGATTTCGACTGTCTCGGAGAACGATCAGGCGTTCTTCCTGCCTGAATCCGCGGAATCGACCCAGGCCTCTGAAGCAGCGGCGGAATTCCAAGAGGGTTCGGCCATTCCCGCGCTTATCATCGCGGTCAATGAAAGCGATTCGGAGCTGACTGCGGATGAGCTTGCGGTTCTTGAGCAGGTCGCACAGACGCTCGGTGAGGCCCAAATCCCCGACGACATCGCGCTCTCCGAACTCATTCTTGGCCCGGTACCGGTGATTCCATCGGAGGATGGAACGTCGGCGCTCCTGCCTGTTTCCCTCGATACAGCTCTCACCAACGAGCTTGATGCGAACGAAAACAAGCGCATCAATTCCGCGATCGAGACGATGCGCAGTCACATTCAGTCCGTTGTTGACGACGCCGATGGCGACGTTAGCGATCTGCGTGTTTACGTTTCGGGGCCGGCTGGTCTCGTAGCTGACCTTGGTGGCGCCTTCGCTGGTATCGACCTCACTTTGCTGCTCGTTGCCGTGGTACTCGTCTTCATCATTTTGGTGGTCGTCTATCGCTCGGTATTCCTTCCCATTGCTGTGCTGGTCACGGCGATTGCTGCCCTGTGTGCTGCCGTGTTCGTGATGTACCACCTCGCTCGTGCCGAGGTGCTAGACCTCAACGGGCAGACCCAAGGAATTCTTGCGATTCTCGTCATCGGCGCGACCACCGATTACTGTCTGCTGCTTATCGCGCGTTACCGCGAGGAGCTCGCGATCGTCGACGAGCCAATGCAGGCCATGGCGAACTCGCTTCGCGGTTCATGGGAGCCGATCCTCGCATCGGGCGGGACGGTTATCGCGGGCCTCCTGACGCTTCTGATCTCTGACCTGTCATCGACTGCGTCGCTTGGACCGATCGCCGCGATCGGAATCGTCTTCGCCATGATGGCGGCGTTTACACTCTTGCCGGGAATTTTGCTCCTTCCGGGCAAGCACGCACGAATCTTCTTCTGGCCCGCAAATATCCCGCATTACGACTCCTATGAGGAAGCGAATGCCCACGGTATTTGGTCCAAGGTTGCACAGTTTGTTGGACGCAACGACCGTAAGGTTTGGATCATCACCCTGATCGCGCTCGTAGCACTTTCCGGCTTCGCACCTCAGTTCCGCGCATCTGGCACCTCCCAGACGGAGCAGTTTGTAGGTAACCCCGATTCAGTCGTTGGTTTCGACCTTATTGGCGAAGAGTTCGACGCCGGATCCGTACAGCCGACGACGGTGGTCGTTTCCGAAGAGAGCGCTGACGAAGCGATCGACGCCATTTCCGCTCTTGATGGAGTCGATTCGGTCTCCGCACAGAGCGAGGGCGGAGGAATGCCAGCAGGCATGCCGTCCGACGCCATGTCCGAAGGTGCTCCCGAAGGTGAGGGTCAAGAAGGTCCGCCTGCAGACGTCGAAGGCGCACCTGAAGGGGAAGGTGCACCCGAAGGTGAAGCTGCAGAAGGCGAAGGTCAAGAAGGTCCGCCCGCAGGCGTAGCCGATGCTGAGGAAGCCGAGCCCGTCGTCGTCGATGGTCGCGTGC
>CAYOEJ010000020.1:20258-30414 GCA_964403015.1 uncultured Arcanobacterium sp. | reverse complement strand
TCTCCAAACCAGCGGAGAATAGCTCGATCCGTGCAGGAAAACGACTGTGGTCATGAGCGAAAGCCTAACTGAAATCAAAAGAAGCGCACCCCGCAGGATGCGCTTCTTTGAAAATGTGTAATGTCTAAGTCACCTGAAACCGATTGCTACTTAGGTCCGGAAACCAGACCTTATGCTCGACGACGGTCGAGAAGGGCGTCGAGGGTCGAGCCTCCGCCGAGAAGATCGGAACGCAGCTCTTCTTCGCCCGACATCTGGGAAGCTGCATTGGGGAGCTCGAGCTCGGCATCTCCCAGTCGCTGACCCACCTGTGTGGGACGGAAGGGAACATCGGCCTCATCCGGCTCGGGCGCCACGTATGGCTTCACGGTGCGCTTCTGAATCGTCGGCTTCAGTGTGTAGGCCGGAGCAGCTACGCGCGGCGTGATGGGACGCGCCTGCGTCTTGGGCTTGGTACCGATAGAAGCTTCTGAAGCCTTCTCAGCCTTCTCGACGACGACGGAGCCTGAGGTCTCCTCGTCCGCCGCTGTAGTCGGAGCGACAGCCGGGGCAATCTCGATGGCGTCCTGCGCCACTGCGTGGTCAGAGTCCAACGGCTTCTCAGCGATAGCCTTCGCAGCCGAGGAACGCGCAGCGGATGTATCTGCAGTAGCCTCGCCTGCCGCCGTCTTCGCGCTCACTCGATCAAAGCTCGCACGAACCTTCTTGCCACGGGAGTCAAGCACACGGTCAGCGCGGGCGATACGCTCGCGATCTTCGTCGTCGGCCCTGTTCCACTCGGTGACGACGTAGCCGAAGCCAACGAGGTAGGCGCCGCCAAGAACTGTTGAGGCGATAGCAACTGCCGCGGGGAAGCCGGTAAAACCTGCCGCGATCCAGAAGATCACGGTGAGAGCTGCGATCGCACCTCCGAGGAGGATGCCGCGCGCTTGGAAGGCCTTGCGCTGCGAGATTCGTGCGCGAGCACGGGAACGGTCGCGTGCGACGGCGCGAAGCTTAACTGCTTGGGATGCAGCTTTGGGCTTTGATGTAGTCATTTTGCGCTCCGTCGTAAAAATTGTTCCGCGTTCGTTGTTCGGGGGTGCCGAGAGGGTTCTGCCGGTGATGAGCCGCAGATCCTCGGCGTATCGTTCTTCGATGGGGGCGTCCGCGTAAATCCGCCGCTGCCGCAGCATTGTGGGAACGATATATGCCAAGAGGAAAAGCACAGCTAACGCCATTGCAAATCCTTCGATACCCATGCATCCAAGCTATAAAAATGCGGGCTAAGGGGCGGCGATGTGAGCGTGGTGTGTTGCCCTAATTTCTAGCAGGACAGGGACCATTCATGCACATCGTTCACATCTGTCACATTGTCCCCATAGCGTCTCGCAAAACCTGCGGGCGACCCCAGATCGGGAGGAGCTAAATCACCCTAGCGGTCGAGCACCACGCATTCGAGTGTGTCTCCCACTGCCACCTGTCGATGGCTCGGGGGAACGATCGCCAAACAATTCGCTTCAGACAGCCCCGTAAGAAGCGACCGCGACGGATCTCCGGTGGGCTCCACCTGGTATCCATCCGAGGGGTTGCCCAACACCTTTGCCCGTACGAACTCTTGCACGCCCGCGGGAGATTCCCATCCGCGAACGACTTTAGCCGTGATCGTTCTGCGATGGATCTGGCTGTGTCCGGCCATTTTGCGCAGTGCGGGTCTAATGAAAACTTCAAAGCTCGTGAGAGCAGCGACTGGAGCACCCGGAAGACAGAAAATCGTGGTGTCATCCAGTTTGCCCACGCCGAGCTGGCGGCCCGGTGACATCGCAACATTATCGAAGCGCACAGTTCCCAACGGTGAGAGAACTTCCTTAAGAGTGTCACCACCGCCGTAGGAAAGGCCGCCGGTGGTGATAATGATGTCTGCTCGCACGAGCTGGTCTTCTAGCACCTCACGAAGCTCGCGTTTGTCATCCGAGACGGACCCGACCCTATAGACGTCCGCTCCCGCGTCCTTAATCGCGGTCGCGAGCGCGTGCGAGTTGGCGTCGTAGATCTTGCCCCTCGTGGCAGGCCTACCGGGTTCTTGCAGTTCGTCTCCGATCGACATGATGACGACGCGCGGACTCGGATGGACAACCACACGCGAGTGACCTGCCGAAGCAAGTAGCGCGATCTGGCGCGCTCCAATACGCGTTCCCGCCTGCAGGATAACCTCGCCCGCACCGAGATCCTCGGCACGTCGGCGAACATTAGCGCCCGGCTCCACACTCTGGCGCAACTCGACCTCAGCGCGCCCTTGGTCAGAATGCTCGATGGGAACCACGGCGTCGGCATCCACTGGCAACGGAGCTCCGGAAGATATGCGTGAAGCTGTTCCCTCTGGAACCGAACTCGGATCAACCATATCGGCGCGAATTTCATCCACAACACGAAGCACCGCAGGAGCGTCAGGGCTAGCGCCCATCACGTCTTTGGCGCGAACCGCATAGCCGTCACGGGCCGCCAGATCCGCTTGGGGAACATCCACGAGCGAACGCACGTTATCGGCGAGAATGCAGCCAACGGCGTCGTCCAAAACCACCCCAAAAGGCGGCAATGGGGCGGATACGGCGAGGCACTCAGCGAGGTGGTCGGAAACAGACTTCATTTATCTTCCTAAGAATTTACTGTCCTCAGTGTACCTAGGCGGTGCGTGGCGGTGCGGGAAGCACAGGCGCAGACCACGCGGGGTTTTTCTACCTATAAGCGGACACTCGGGAGGCGAAATTAGTCGTAAAACATGGAAGAATTTAGGTATGGCAAGCTTAACGTCGAGTCTTCCGGACGTCTCCTCACTAGACGTCGAAGAAGCTAAGCAAATACTCCGTTCTGCCGTTCGCGAGGAGCGACGGCGCAAAGCGGAGCAAGCGCGCACCAAATTTGAAAGCGACTGGATAGAAGCTTCCCTAAATTTCGTGGGTGACCGGAAGGTTGTTGCGTGCTACGTGTCGACCTCGTCGGAGCCTCGGACCGATAGTCTCCTTGACGAACTCGCCAATGCTGGCAAGACTGTCGTTCTCCCTAAGCTCGGTCCGGGCCTCACGCGCGCGTGGGGTATCTACAAGGGCCGCGATGATCTCCAGCAAATGGCTCCCGGCCGCCCACCAGAGCCTTCGGGAGAAGCATTGGACAAGGACTACCTCGAGAATGTTGAGGCCCTCATTATTCCGGCGCTGGCGGTGAACCACGAGGGAAGCCGATTGGGGCAGGGCGGCGGCTGGTACGACCGCGCACTTAAGCAGGTCAGGCCGCACACACTTGTGGGAGCCATGATTTTCCCCTGGGAATATACCGACGCCTTCGTACCTCAAGACGACATGGATGTGCGCGTGCCGTTTGTCATTCTGCCTGATGGGCACGTGGCTACCCGCGCTGCCGAGGAGACTGAGCCGCGCCCCTAAGCGGGGGTTCGAGGCGGCTGTTGAAATGGCCGTTCAAAGGGGCTGTTCCACATAGTTGTTTAATACGGCTGTTCAAAGGGGCTGGTTAAGTCGGCTGCGGACGACGGCGGACGATTACTGATCGAGCGGCGACCACCCTTCTGTTTATCCACACGCCACGCCACCTCGACCAGTCTCCACAATTGAGAGCTCTTTCTGCCGCTCCCTAAGGCGAAGCGCGAGACTCGGGACATGGCCAAGTTCAGCATTCCCTTCCGCTCGCGCGTTTCCGACGACCATCGATCCCAGTCACAGGAAACGACTCGCGAGGACACGCGTGATCGGTTCCCTTCAAATGTCGAGCGGGGAAACTCTCCGCGGACCGGTGGCACGTCGCGCAAAGTGAGCACTAGCCGCACGTTGAGCGCTACCTCGCTGCGTGCGCTGTTTTGGAGGTGGCGCTGGGTGCTCGTGGCAATTGCAGTCGGCGTTTTAGCCCAATCGGTCCTGAGTGTTTTCGCCGGCGAGCGTGAGACGACCACTGCTGTCGTCGTCGCCGATTCCGAGCTCTCCTCGGGTCAGATCCTGACCGAGGCTGAGTTAGGAATGCTCTCGCTTCCGCAGAGCGCCGTGCCTCCCGGTGCTGTCACAGATATCGCCGATGCCATTGGAAAACCCATCGTTGCTCCTCTCCCCTCCGGCGCACCCATCCTTCGTCCGCACCTCATCGACCAGGATTTCCTCTCCACGGCTCCGGAGGGGACTTCGATTGTTGCAGTCACACTTGCCGACGACGGCGGGCTCGGCTTACTCGAGGTGGGCTCGCGAATAGATCTATACGCGCCACCCGATGAATTTGCCGAAACCCCAGAAGCGACACTCGTGGTTGAAGGCGCGTTAATCGTTGGTATGGCTGTGGAGCCAGGGAGTTCGAATCTTCTCAGTGACGTCGCTGACAAAAGAATCTTTTATGTAGCAATTCCAAATAAAACCACTAGTCTAATCATTGGTATTGGAGCGAGGACGCCCTTTCATGCTGTCCTCTCCGGCTACGCATGATTGTTCCCTTCACCACGCACCCGGAATTTTCAGCGAAAGGACAACCCATGCTTAAGGGTTTCAAGGAATTTATTAGCCGCGGCAACGTCGTAGACATGGCCGTTGGCATCATCATCGGCGGCGCATTCACCCCGATCGTCACCGCCATCACAGATAACGTTCTCATGCCGATGATTGCGGCCATTTTCGGTCAGCCCAAGTTCGACACGGTTGGTATGTTCCACCTCGGCACCACCCCTATTCAGCCGGGCACCGTGCTCACTGCACTTGTGAACTTCCTGCTCGTCGCAGCTGCACTCTACTTCTTCGTCGTAACCCCGATGAACAAGCTCTCCCGCAAGGAAGAGGTTGTTGAGGCACCGGAGGCTTCCGTCGAGCTCCTTACCGAGATCCGCGACCTGCTTGCCACCAACGGCGACCGCCCCGGTACCACCGAGCTTCCGAAGCTCTAAGGCCGGGCGTTTATAAGCGCACAGAGCTTAAAAGAATTGGCGGGTGACCACGTGGTCACCCGCCAATTGTTTACATTCCAGTCAGTTACAGCTTTCCGAAGTGGGGCGGCCGATCGGACAAGATCTCGCGGTCACGAGGGCTTAGCTGCTCCCCCTGACCGACCTTCTTCCCAGCCTGGCCCTGAGTCCCTGCAGGTCCTTTCCAGTCATTCCGGATTGGTCCGGCGTCGAACAAATGAACCGCCTCTTCGGGCGTCTGAATTTCGCCCTTATCAAGGCGCTCTTGATCCACCCTTGAAAGGCGCACCACGCGGCGAGACTTCTGCCGGCCCATTCTTACCGATCATCCTCGTCGAGGACTGGACCTGAATCGTCGAGAATCAGATCGTCATGCAACTCGGATACGACTGGCCTATGAGACTCATCGTTCGTCGCCTCTTTTGCAGCTGCACCATCGGATTCTGGATCAGCAGAATCGGTGGGCACGTCGGAGTCCGAGTCGTGCACTGCGTCAGCGTCAACACGAGAATCCACTTCTGCATCTACTACGGGATCTTGACCATCAACCTCAGCATCTGCAGCGGCTTCCTGTCCGTCAACTTCGTCATCCGCAACGGGCTCCGGCGCCTCGTTAACTGCATGGAAATCCGGAACATCGACGCCCGTTTCAGAGTCAGCAACCACTGGCTCCTGATCAGCGTCCGGGGTCGCCTCGAATACCGCGGTTTCCTGAGCCTTCGAAGTCTCATTTGCCGCAACGGTATGGCCGGCAATACCCACCAGCCGACTTCTGCGTACAACGTTTCCGAGGACGCGATCAATCTGACCGCCCTTGCGAATGATGCCAAGCTCAGCCCGAAGCGCTCCAATGAACTCTGCTTCGGTTCGCGGAAGCCCGTCAGAGGCAATCCAGGAAACCATGTCGTCAAGCTGGTCATCGGTGTAGGCAGCGAGTTGGAGGCCGGGCGTCACCGATGGGCGCGGCCCTCGCGGCTTTGGCTGAAGCTCAGAGCGCTCCCTATCTCGACCCTTCTCTGACACTGCGTAATCAGCTGCGGCATCGTCTCGTACCTCGCCCCACGTCGCGTCGTCCCAGTCAGAAAGATTTGGCACCTGAACAGGGTTACCCGGGAACTCAGCCTCATAGGCTTCACGGATCAGATCGATAACGGCTCTACTTTGACCCTCGGGATCGATGAACAGCGAGGTCGAATAAGTCTGGTAGACCTTCCAGCCACGGTTCCGCAAACTCTCGTACCGGTACCGATCACGACGCCGTAGCGAAGGTTCGCTTACGTAGTCGTCGTCGTCCAACAACACGGCGACAGCCCAGGTTCCCGGAATGTCGTCGTGGCCAACAACCAGCGGGATGCGGGCAGAGCCAGCGGTGCCGTAATTCGGTGCGGTTCGCCAGCCCTCGGCTTCAATGCGAGCGGCCAAATCTTCCAACAGTGGCGGCACATCGCCTTCGCTGCTCGCCTCAACATCGGAGCCGCGTCCGTCCGCCTGCGAAATGAGCTTCGCGAGCAACTTTGGCCCGGGTGTGGAGACCCGTGAAATATCGATGTCACCGGGCGCCATGGAAGAGATGATCGTCAGGCTCTCTCGTGGTGCTTCGATCGCATCGATGAGACCGGTAAGTCCGTGGGGAGCTGCAAGCTGACCGAAGGAATGGAGAACACGGCCGTGAACTGTCTTGCCGAATCCAACGGACAAAATGACATGGTCGCGACGTAGGCCAACAGCCTGCGAAATATCGGCAACCACCAAGGATTCACGCAGACCGTACAGCTTTGCAAGATCGGAGGAGTTCGCGCGAGTGTGGCGCAGGGCGTCACGGACTCGCTGCGCATGCACTGGCGATACCGTAATCACGGCCAGCGACTCTTGCGGACGGCTCATCGCGTGGTCAAGGACAGCCTCGATAACGGCGTCGACCTCAACCTTCGTCCCCTCAACCGCGCCGTTACCGGAAGCCGATGGCACACCGCGCCCGTCAACGACCACAAGACGGGAGCGATCCTTGCGCGGCGGCGCAGGAACCGACTGAAGAACCCCGTCGTATCCATGCTCAACCAAGGCCCGAGCTGAAAGCTCATCATGCATCGCGCGCACGGTTGGAAGCTCGCACACGGGCAGCACCTTGGCGAATGCCGAGATCGCGTCGTCTTCACGCTCAGCGACCTTTGCTCGGCGCGTATCGCCGACCACGATGGCCTGTCGGCCGCGCATCATCGGCGAAACAACACTCGCAATCGATGCGCCGTCAGCAATGTCCACAATGGCACGGTCAGCCCACGGCATTGGCGGGATGAACTCGGCTACGACGGTTGGCGGCACAATCCAGATAGGTCGCGAGACTTGCACGAGACGCGCGTACGTGGCGATGACGTCGCGTAGCGAACCAATGCCTTGGCGTTCGAGCAGCGCATCAAGCTTGAGTGTGTCAGCGCGCCGAGACTGCATCGTAGCGCGCGAGTTATTCACCACGGCCCGCATTACTGGCCCAGGCAAACTATCAACGTGCTTCTTATCTAGTTCGCGTAGTTCCGTGAGGAGCTGGGCGATATCGCGCGGCCCGAGCGTGGCCAAAGAACGCGATTTTCTAATGAGCTGTTCGAACACCGACGATGTGTAGGCAAGGTCAAACTCGGCTGCCACGTTCTCGGCCAAAACTCTGCTCTCATTGAGATCGTCAATGAACGGCCCAAATCCCTTTTCACGCAGCGACCCCATGACGGCGTTGCGCTCAGGCAGGGTGCTCATGTGGTCGGCATCATTGACGAGATTCGCGAGTCGCTCTTGGAGGTCGGCGAAGTCGAGATTCAAGAAATCTTCGCCCTCGAGATAGCCGGAAAGCGCCTCAAGATCACGCTTAATCTCCGCCTTTGTGGAACGGATCTGTGACATTCCATCCGGCAGCGACGGCCAGCCACCCTCGGTTGCGTAACGACGCCACGTTTCACGCCTGCTTTGCGCGAGCTTCAACTCCGAGTGAAGATCGCGCGGAGTCGCTCCTGGACGCACGAGATCCTGAGCCTGCTTCTTATACCGACGACGATCGCTCGCCTTCATCGAGTGGCCATGGCTTTCGCGCCACTCCTTCGGCGCGGTTGCAATGACCATGTTCATTGCAGAAGTTTCAAAGATCTGCGGGAGGAACACGTCGAAGCTCTCCGAGATACCGTCGAGAACGTCGATCTGTTCAAACCATTCGGCCAAAGTCTTCGCCTGCGAGAGTCCCGTTTCTCCCGCAGCTCGCGAGGACTGACCAATGACGGCGGGAATCGTGATCTCGCTAAGGCGGCGCGTCTCATCGAGCGCCCGCGTTCCGTCGGCAGCCTGGCTGATCGTGGACTTGGCCCACGCGGATTGAGCTATCTTCGGATCAAAGGCTCCCAGCTTAGCCGCACGTGCAAGTTCTGTCTGAATTTCCTTGTACCCGTTGCCGCGGACAGCATCAACGGCCCTATCACGCAGACGCACGCGCGTCTTAGGCGCATCCGGGCGCCCAGTGAGCTTCGCGAGCTTCTCAAGGAGGTCGTGAACCGACACCGACCAATCCTCATCCTGGCGGTGCAAGTCCTCAACAAATTCTGTCAGTTCCCTGCGCACCTGCACGAGGCGCTCACGAACCTCGAGCATTTCATTTTCTGGCAGGTCCGGCTTGGAAAGCCGCAGACCGGTACGGATTCGACGCGGTGCCGCCTCGACGTCAGTAAAGTCGAGCACGAGATCGCCCAGATTCAGCCGTTCCAACTCTTCGCGGAGCGCGTGACCAGAGGACGCGCGCGACGGAATAACCACCACCGAGTTACCGGAGGCAGCGGCGTCGGCACACATCGAGGCAATCGTCGCGAGACGCTCGGACCCAGGCGGACAATCGAGCACGAGTGAACGGCCGGAAGCTGCTGCTTCGACGGCATTAAGTTCGCACACGTCGAGATCACCAGCGCCACGTTCCACCTCAGGAGCCCGATCCTCGCGAAGGCCGGGAGGGAGCGGCGCGGCGGAGAGTCTGCGAGTCTCCTCGTCGCCGGCGAGCGCCATCATCACGCCAGACGTACGAATATACGGCTCCATCGCTTCGAGATCCGCGAGCATGGTCCGCTCCGGACGGCTGAAAGAGCCAAGCAGTGCCTTCGCTTCGTAGTCGAACCCCGGCAGGTACACCCGCCCCAGCTCGCGAAGACGATTGAGTAGCGCTTCAATACCTTCGGACTGCGCGGCGAGCTGACGAAGATCCGCAATGGTTTCGGCTGGGGCACCGTGGTTGCGCAGCGCCCGCAGAATTGCTGGATTCACCTCGGCCTTGTGTGAGAGCTGGAGGACCGCGTCCCCGTTGTCTTGCACCTTCATCCGAACACCGCGGTAAATCGCCGGCTCGGTCATCACGATCGCTTGACGCGGCTCAGGTTCTGGTGGAGTGTCAGGGCCCGACGATTGCTCCGCATGGCTCTCGGAGTCATTCTCGCCAGCGACATCGGCGCTACGTGGGTCGACGACGCCCGCGTCGTCGGCTTGCGAGTGAGCCTCGGCGTCGTCGTCCGTCTGTCGGTGAGCGTCGTCGTCGGTCTGTTGGTGAGCCTCGGAGTCGTCCATGCGGCGGAACTCAGCCGGATCAAGGCGGAGCTCACCCGTAGCCTCATAGGACTGTGCCCATAGCTCGTTCGTCTCGGGTTCCGGAAGCTCGGTCCACGTAATCTCGCCAGCACTCAGCGTGACGGGGGCGTGGCCGTGCGCCTCTTCCATGTGCGCGATGTTCTCTTGCAGATGCATGAGCTCGGCACGTGCTTGGCGTAGCGCATGGTTCTCACGGATGAGCGAGCTGAGACGGGTGGCCGAATGGCCGAAGAATTGCGCGGAACCCGTAGGGTGCGCGTGCGTGAGGTCGATGACTCCGCGGTCCTTCGCAGCCGAGCGATCAGCAGCATCCGCGCGTTCTTGAAGCTCGGCGTGCCAAGACTCGTATGCGTCGTTGATGAGTTCCTCACGGGAACGGCTGACGATCTCGCGCTTCGGAGGGCCATCATGACCGGTCGGCGAATCGGCCGAGGGTGCGCTCGGCGCCGACTCATCCTGCGGCGAGGGCACACTTGGTGCGCTGGCAGCACTATGCAGAGTCGAAGGGGGCTCCGACTTACTCTTACGCTTGCGTCTAAAGAAAGGGCTCACAATTCCACCGTACTTAGACATTATGAAAATCGGACCCTGCCGCGCCGTGGGCAGAAAATTGTTGTCGCCCGC
>CAYOEJ010000020.1:12939-20158 GCA_964403015.1 uncultured Arcanobacterium sp. | reverse complement strand
GCATCTTGATAGACGATTTACGGATTGAGTGTTAATTTCACACTCAATCCGTAAATTACCACTCAATATTGCCGGATCGGGTTCGGCCAGGCCGGGTTTGGCCTGGTCGTAGCGGGCCTGGTCTGGCCGGGTCGCGCGCGCGAGCCGGGCGCTCACACGTTTGCGGCGTGCAGGTGCTCCGCGCAGTAAACGTTGTCAGTGCAGTTCTCGCATGTCACAAGGCGCACTCGACAGCTGGGATCATCACAGTTGTGAAGGAGCGAGGTGGGAGCCTCACATTTGTTGCAGCGCCCGATCACTTCCACGTCGCCGTCGAAGTCCATGACCTCGCGGTTATCGAACACGGTCAGGCTGCCCTTCCAGCGGCCAGAATTGCCGAACTTTTCTCCGTAACGAACGATGCCGCCGTCGAGCTGCATCACGTTTTCGAAGCCGCGGTTTTTCATAAGCGCTGTGAGAACCTCGCAACGAATACCGCCCGTGCAGTAGGCAAGGACTGGCTTATCCTTGAGGTCGTCATACTCACCGGCGTCGAGAAGCTTGATGAAATCGTGCGTTGTTTCGGTGGGTGGCACGATAGCGTTTTCGAAACGGCCAACCTCAGCTTCGATCGCGTTACGACCATCAAAGAAAACCAGATCCGGGTTCTCCTCGATAATCCGCTCCACGTCCTCTGGCTTCACATGCTTGCCGCCGTTGACCACGCCGGCCTCGTCCACCTTGAGTTCGTCTGGCGCACCAAAGGCCACGATCTCCTTGCGGTTCTTTACCGACAGGCGGGGAAAGTCGCGGGACATGCCGTCGTCGTCCAACGTCACGCCTTCAGAAATCTTCATCTCGATGCCGCGGAACGGACCGTAAGACTTCATCGCCTTGGTGTAAGCCTTACAGGCGTCGATCGAGCCACCCACCGTGCCGTTGATCCCGTGACTGGACACGAGGATACGGCCGCGCAGTCCAAGGCGCTTGCACAGGTCGAGCTGCCAGAGCCGGACCGCTTCGGGATCGGCGAGCGGCACGAATTTGTAGTACAGAAGGATGCGGGAATTGGCCACGATGTCTCCTCGAAAAATTTCCTAGTACAAGTGTATCTGGAGAAACAAAAGTGCCCCCGGGCAGAATCGAACTGCCGGCACCCGCTTTAGGAGAGCGGTGCTCTATCCACTGAGCTACGAGGGCGGACGAAGAGAGTCTACCGGAAATGGACGCGCCCCCTAAATGGGGGCGCGTGTGATGTAAAGCGAGATGACTACTCGTCTACAACCTGTACCGGTTCGGGGCCGACGTCGTCGCCCGGACGCACTCGACGCGGCACGACCATCGTGGGGCACGCGGTCTGGGTAAGGACATTCTGCGAGGTCGAACCAAGCAGAAGACCCGCGAAGCCACCGCGACCGCGAGTACCGATAATCAGCATGTCTACCTGATTCGAGAACTCGGTCAGCAGTTGCGCCGGATTACCTTCGATGGTGTGAACCTGGACGTCAATATCGCGCCCTTCATCCACTTCGGCGAGCTGGTCGCGGATCGCGGCAGCGACGTCGTCGAGATAATCTTGATGAAAAGAATCCGTTGGTACCCACGTAGCTGCAGCCGTATTAACGCTGGCAACCACTGACAGGCGGGCCTTCCACCGATCGGCTTCCCACACGGCGCGCTGCAGCGCGGTCTTGGCGTGATCCGAACCGTCAACGCCCACAACGATGTGTTTGACGGGCAACACTCGTTCAAGATCGACGTTGGGGATCACGGCGGTGGGACAGTACGCGTTGGCTGGGACCGCGGAAGAGACTGTGCGCAGGAGACGATCGGCTAGCCGTCCACCCTTGGACGTTCTTCCGCCGACGACGACGAGCGCCACGCGCTTGGAAAGATCCACAAGTACTTCGGTGGGGTCACCAAATTCGAGCGACCACGTCACTTCGACGCCCTTGCCGGTAACCGATTCCGCGACCTCCTTGATCATGGATTGAGCCGCTTCGTAGAGGAATCCCCTCTCTTCACGCGGGCTCACTTGCATGGTGTGAGCGGCATAGGTGGGCAGTTCGTAGGCACATACGAGATGAAGCCGAGCTTTTCGTGCTCGCGCCTGTTCGAGCGACCAACGAAGGGCTGTCTGACTCGATTCTGAACCATCAACGCCCACTACGACGATGTTGTCATGGGACATGAGAACCTCCTTAGCTCATATCCCCATTGTCCCACCCCAGGTCACCTGCGGCTATGGGTTTATTGAATCGATAGCAGATTGAGAGGAATCGCAGGTTGAATCGCAGGTTCAATCGGAGGTGGAGGTGGGCGCGAAGGGAACGAAAGCTATGCAAGGCATTAAAGCTACGCAAGGCACGAAAAAGGACAGGCACGAGGCCTGTCCTTTTTCTTTAAGTTTTGCTAACTCAATCAGCCAAACACGCGGATAACAACCGGGGTGCCGAGGTAAGAGTTCGAGCCAGTGGTGGTGCCCATCGAGGGGTTCCAAGCGCCAACGTTCTGACCATTGCCTGCGTAGATCGCTACGTGACCGGGCCAGTAGAGGATGTCACCAGGCTGAGCCTGGGAGTACGGAACCTGGCGGCCTGCGGAGAGAACCGACGTGGTGTATCCGCCGATCGAAACGCCGTGCTGAGCGTAGACGTAACGGACGAAGCCGATGCAGTCCCAGCCAGCTGGGGTGGTGCCACCCCAAACGTAGGGGGCGCCAACGTAAGCCATAGCGGTGTTAAGTACTGCAGACGATGAACCTGAATGGGCTGGGGCCGGAGCCGGAGCCTGCTGGGTCTGAACCGTAGCGGTCTGCTGAGACTGCTGGGTCTGGGCTGGTGCTGCCTGCTGGGTCTGCGTAGTGGCGGCCTGGGTCTGCGCTGGAGCTGCCTGCTGGGTTGCAACTGGAGCTGCAGGCTCCTCGACAACTACCGGCTCTTCAGCTTCAACCTCGATGGTTGCCATTTCCCACTCGCCACCCGAGTTGGAAGAGATCTCAACGGTGGTACCAGCAACTGCGGTCTCGGCTTCAGCCGTGAGCTCGACGGTGTTCGGTACTGCCTTGAGCGCTTCCTGCTTGTCCTGCGCTTCGGGAGCGGCGACGGCGGTCGGAAGGCCTACGCCAGCAATCATGCCAAAGGCGCCTGCAACTGCAAGGCCACGGGCAGTCGTGGTGTTGTTGACTCCACGACTGGTGAGGAGGGCGTGTCGTCCTGCCATAGAAATCTGTCTCCGATGTTGGAATTTGGTGCCCGGCCGAAATTGGGGCTCCTTAACGATGGAAACAACGATACAGATTCGATAACAAATTGTCACGGTTAGATAACAATTTTGTGACACAGATCGTTATAAAGAATATATATTCGCAGGTCAGAGCCTTAATCAAATTGATATTGTGTGACGAAACACAATGGCCGCGTCGTTACATTGACCGTTACCTGCCGTTATCCAAGCGTGATTTTGTGTGCCCGGTCACAAGGAATCCGCATTGCTTTGCAGATGCGATCTCGCCGAGCACGTGGAGGCCTGGTTCGCTCGCATAGGCGGCCCAAAGGATTCGAGCTCACGTGGCCCGATCGCACCTCAGGTGGTCCGATCTACCGCACGTAGATGTGGCGCGCGTACATTTCTGGAAGGAATACCCTCTCGTCCGCGACTCCCACGGTGACGCCCTGCGGCGCCCGCTCCTCTACCACGATGGTCGCCCCCGGTAGCAGCTCGTTGTCACGCAACACTTCAAGGCCGGCTTGCTCGACCTGCAGTGTCTCAGCAATACGCGCAACGACTCGCGGAGCGTCAGACGGCTCAACATCCATCAGCGACACCAGCCCCTCACGCGGGACGGAACGCTCCAATGGGAATTCGTGCGCTCGATCAGGAACGGGATTGCCGAAGGGGTCTTCACTCGGATCGCCAAGCAGCTCGGCAATCCGCTCGGCGGCGTCGTCGGAAATAACGTGCTCCCACCGGCAAGCCTCGTTATGAACAAGCGGCCAATCAAATTTGATGACGTCTAACAGGAGGCGTTCAGCTAGGCGGTGGCGCCGCATCACGCTCACAGCTCGGGCGAGGCCCTCAGAAGTAAACTCGATCTCCCGGTTTGCCCCAACGGTCACGAGCCCGTCGCGTTCCATGCGCGCTACCGTCTCAGAAACCGTGGGGCCCGACTGGCCGAGCCTTTCCACAATTCGCGCGCGCAAGGCTGGAATACCCTCCTCCGTCAATTCATAGACGGTCTTCAGGTACATCTCCGTTGTATCGATGAGATCGCTCAATCTGGACTCCTTACACACCTATCCCCACATTAGCCAACCGCGAGCGCAGAACCGCCGCCATTGCCTTTATTCAACTCATTTCTTGCGTTTATCAGCTCATCCATCCACCGGCATGCGGGCGTTTCTTCCGGAAAACCTTGGCCGGTGGGAAGATGGAGACATGACTATCGACCGCGACAACTCGCTTTTGCCCACCGACGGCCGCTTTGGGTCGGGCCCGTCCAAGGTTCGCGCCGAGCAGCTTGCTGCGATTTCTGCGGCTGGCAGCCCCATGGGGACGTCGCATCGGCAGGCAGGGGTACGCGAGGTAGTCGGCAGGATCCGGACCGGTCTCCGCGAACTGTTTAGTCTGCCCGAAGGGTACGAGGTCATCCTCGGAAATGGTGGCGCCACAGCACTGTGGGATGCCATCACCTTCTGTCTGGTCGAGACGAGAGCGCAATGCGCGGTCATCGGTGAGTTCTCCGGGAAAGCAGCCCGCGCAGTCGAACGCGCGCCGTGGCTAGAGGCTGAGATCCGTCGCGCCGAGCCCGGTCAGATGATCGAGTGTGAATCGCGCACCGGGATCGACACCTATATATATGCACACAATGAAACCTCGACTGGCGCCACAACTCCTCTGCGTCGCTACGGCGGCGCGGAGGCATTGACGGTCGTGGACGGTACGTCGATCGCCGGTGGCTTGGTTGTCGATATCGACGACGTCGACTTCTACTATTTCTCCCCACAAAAGTGCTTTGGGGCCGACGGCGGTCTGTGGCTAGCATTCGCATCTCCCGCTGCACAGGAGCGCATTTTACGGCTCACGGGTGAACGGTGGGTGCCGGACTTCTTGAATCTCCAGATTGCGGTGACAAACTCGGTCAAGGATCAGACCTACAACACTCCGTCTCTCGCAAACCTGCTAATGCTCGACAATCAAATCCAGTGGATGCTTGGCGAAGGCGGTCTTCAGGAGATGGCGCGGAGGTCGAAGGCGATGTCTTCACTCGTCTACGAGTGGGCAGATCGGCGATCCGATGCCCGCCCCTTCATCGAGCCGTCCTATCGTTCACCCGTGGTAACGACCATCGACTTTGACGATTCGATTGACACAAAATCGATCACTGCCCAGCTGCGCACTCGCGGCGTGGTAGATATCGAGCCCTATCGATCCCTCGGGCGCAATCAGCTACGCATCGCGACATTTCCATCCATAGAAATCGACGACGTTCGAGCGCTGCTGGCCACGCTTAATCAGCTGCTCAACTAGAAACTTGATCAGCTGCTCAACTAGAGACTTGAACAGCTTGTGAACTGAAAAGAAGGGGCCGGTAAAACCGAGCCCCTTCTTCTACCGCCCTGTAGCGGCCTAGTTCAGCAGAGAAGTCATGCGACGCCGAGCACGCGGTTGATGGGCTCGAGCAAGAAGTAGATGACAAAGAGAGCAGCTACAACCCACATGAGCGGGTGAACCTTACGAGCTCGGTTCTGGACAGCTTCAAGGATCACGTAGGTAATGAAGCCAACGCCAATACCCACGGTGATCGAGTATCCGAACGGCATGAAGGCCACGGTCATGAAGGCCGGGATGGCAACTCCGAGATCCTTCCAGTCAATCTCAGTTACCTGCTGCATCATGAGGAATCCGACTGCCACGAGCGCGGGGGCCGCGGCCTCGTTAGGGACCATGGCAAAGATGGGCGATAGGAATGTGGCGAAGAGGAACACCACGCCAGTCACGATGGCGGCAAGACCTGTGCGCGCACCATCGGCCACGCCGGTCGAGGACTCCACGAATGACGTGTTCGAGGACACGCCGCCAGCACCACCGGCAATCGCGCCAATCGAATCCACGAGCAGAATCTGACGCGTGCGGGGAGGGTTGCCCTCCTCATCAAGAAGATCGCCCTCAGCACCTACGGCAACCATCGTTCCCATGGTGTCGAAGAAGTCGGCCAGCATCACGGAGAACGCCAGAACCACAACGGCGATGACGCCGATTTTTTCAAATGGTCCGGTAATCGAGAACTCGCCGATCGTGGAGAAGTCAGGGGCCCGCACGGGTGAACCATCGAGGGCAGGAACGGTCAGGCCCCAGCCGCCGGGGTTGTCGGGCGATGCGGGACCAAGCTTGGCAATGGCTTCAACGATGACGGCCAGGATGGTGCCGCCGATAATTCCGTAGAGGATTGCTCCCTTAACGTTGCGAACCATAAGCACAATGGTGAGGATCAATGCCGCGACGAAAACAACGAGGGGCCACGTGGAGACCGATCCGTTCACGCCGAAGGACAGCGGCGTTGCGCCTGGACGAACGATGCCCGCGTTAAGAAGTCCGATGAGCGTGATAAAAAGCCCGATGCCAACCGAGATGGCGGTACGCAAGAACTTTGGAACAGCGCGGAAGATCGCCTCGCGAAGCCCCGTGAGGACGAGGAGAACAATGACGATACCCTCGATCACGATAATGCCCATACCGTCTGCCCAGGTCATACCCGGTAGCTGGACAATCGTGTAGGCGACCATGGAATTCAGCCCGAGACCTGCGGCGAGAGCCAGCGGGAAGTTCGCGACCGCGCCCATGAGCATGGAAAGCAAGCCTGCAACTAGAGCAGTGCCCGCTGCGATTGCCGTGATGTTGGCTTCCGAGCCACCACCAAGATAACCGCCGGTCGAGTCCGGGCCAGACAGGATGATGGGGTTAAGGACCAGAATGTAGGCCATCGCAAAGAAAGTGACGAATCCACCGCGGATTTCACGGCCAATTGTGGAACCACGCTCAGTGATGCGGAACGTGCGTTCAAGGAATGAAGATGAGTGCGAATATGTCTGCTTTACGGGTGCAGCTCCCTTTACTTCGTTCACTTTAGAAAGTCTCACACAGTGGATATCGATTCCGCATCTGCGTTCCAGTGGGTGGACTTGTAGCGCCCAATTGGTGAGACCGCATCCGATCTTACCGATTCGTCCGATATAAACTC
>CAYOEJ010000020.1:11741-12839 GCA_964403015.1 uncultured Arcanobacterium sp. | reverse complement strand
GCTTTACGGGACGTCAGCCTGCTTTACGGGACGTCAGCCTGAACCAGCCGGCCGGCGCCGCGAACGCGCACCTCGCCGTCGTCGGCATCGAGGAAAACCGCCTGTCCGGTATTGAGCAGAACGCGTTGATCGCCAGCCATGGCATCCACCGCGCCTTGAAGGCAGAGCAGAACGCGTGGACCAACTCCGCGAACGACCTCCGTCCGGTTGGCGTCGCGTAGTTCGATAACGGAAAGTTCGAAGTCGTCCACGGGCACGTAGAAGGTCGATTGGACCGACGTCGTCCGCTCCGGCGCAATTCGAATAGGAGGTGCCGCAACCGTATTGATCACCCGCAGCAGTTCTGGAACGTCCACATGCTTGGGAGTCAGTCCCGCGCGAAGGACGTTATCCGAAGCCGCCATGATCTCAACACCGATGCCTGACAAATAGGCATGAACGGTGCCTGCAGGGGTAAACAGCGCCTCGCCCGGATTTAGAGTAACGGGGTTAAGGAGTAGTGAAGCAACCACGCCGGGGTCGCCCGGATGGTGCTCAGCTACGCGTTCCACGATGAGGTCGGCACGCTGGGACGGAGATTCATCCGCTGGTCGAGCCTTGCATGCCGCAACGACTTCCATGACTTCAGCTTCAGACGGGCGCGTCTCCTCCGAAAGCAGGGCCGCAAACGCGCGGCGAACGCCGGTCGCGTTTGGTTGCTGACGGATGCAGGTACGCAGATCACGCGCGAGCCGTGTATCAAGATCGGAGAGCACACCCATGATGCGTCGAGGCGAGCGGAATCCTACGAGTGCTTCGAATTTCGTGAGAGCGTAGACCAGTTCTGGCTTGTGGTTGGCGTCTGGGTAGCAGCGATGCTTGGCGTCGGCGGGAATGCCTTCGGCCTCTTCACGGTCGAAGCCCTCTTTGGCCTGTTCCTTCGAGGGATGGACCTGAAGCGACAGTGGCTGGGCTGGCGCAATGAGTTTAAGAAGGAACGGCAGCTCGCTGCCGTGCCGGGCGACGACGTCCGCGCCGAGCACGCGAGTTGGATCGGTAGCGATGTAGTCGTTGAGAGTTTGCGCCCCACCGGTCTCGGAACCAGCAACCGTGCCAGCA
>CAYOEJ010000020.1:879-11641 GCA_964403015.1 uncultured Arcanobacterium sp. | reverse complement strand
GATCAACGAGGGCGCTAGCGGGTGCGCTCCCAACCACAGTTCGGCGATAGGTTCGTGGCCACCTTCGAGTCCGAAGAGTTCTGGAATCGCGTTCCGTGAGCCCCACGAGTAGTCACGAATTCGCCCCTGCAAGACCTTCATTGCTACGAATCATTAGCCTCGAGTTCGACATCCAATTCGTTAACGACCGGATCCGACTGTTCCCAAAGCTTGGGCCGCTTCCCCACATCGGTCTCAGAGTGGGCTCCACAGCCGTGATCGAGTGAAACCACACGACCGTCGAAAGGCGACCATTCGTTCGCGCATGCGCCAAATAGCTGACGGGCCGACCCGCCTAAATGGAGGAGGTAGCCACAGGTGGAACAGGATGCCTTGGCATCACGCGTCGCCTGATTGCGCGGACCGGAATCCGACCGGTACCAGCGGCGGAAGGCACGGGTACGACCCGTGTCGGACAGAATCCGCGCGCGACCAAGACCCATCTCCCACTCGGCAAGCTGATCGGCGTCGGCTCCGGTGGACTCGAACCCTTCATCGAGAAGTGGGTCCACGTTTGCTTGTAGATTTTCGTCGTCGGGAAGGTAGGGAAGACGATCGGAGGGACCGACGTCGTCCGGAGTAAGCCGATCCGACCAGGGTACCCACTCGGGTGCCAACAGCGCGTCAGGGCCCGGACGAAGGGAAAGCTCGTTCACGGTGGCGGTCTTAGCCCGCGATGCGCGCGCCAGCGTCACGGTCCAGAACCAGCCACGGTAGCCGGGAAGCAAACATTCGAATGCGTGGGTCACTACGCGATCGGCCTCTTGGACCAGACCCGCGTGCTCGCCAATGTTGGCATCTCGGGTGACTTCCAGAAGCGACTGTCGCGCTTGATCTACAGCCTCACCAAGAACCTTTTCTCGAATGACCTTCTGCTTGGGGTTAATACGATTAGACATCAAAATCCTCAGCGAGAGCACGCAGAGCCTGCGCAATACGGGCACCACCCTCGGGGTAGCGACCACGTCGTAGCTGGGTGGACGAGTGATCCAAAATCTTAATCAGGTCCTCAATGATGGGGACAAGATCCTCGGGCGATCGCCGGTTTGCTTCTGCCAGCGAGGACTCCTTGCGGACAATCGAAACAGAGAGAGCGGCGGGACCGCGACGTGTTTCGCCGACGCCGTATTCAACCCGGGTTCCGGGGCGCAACTTCACACCGATGGGTACCGCGCTTTCTGGCAGGTAAACCTGTGAACCGTCGTCGCCGGTGATGAAACCAAAGCCCTTCTTCTCGTCGAAGAACTTCACCTTTCCGGTAGGCACAGTTGTCTCGCTTTCTTAGGTGCTTTTCGGATCGCTCAAGCAAAATTTGCCCAACACGTTCCGAAGGTATTCAAACTCCATTATGGCACTTCTTGAGCGCTGCCCTCACATCAGGGGTGGTTCGAGGCTTCGAACCGCCCCGTGGCGTTCGGAGATTGACCGTTACTTTACTAGCGTAACCCGCTGAACCTATGCCTTTTCGGGACGTTTTTGCCGTTTAGGCTGATCTCCCCACGCACTTTTGTCGCACGCGCTGCGTTGGCGTTGGTAAATTGGTGGTGCCCACCACAGGGGAAGTCACTGGCTAAGGTGATGCCCCACGATTTACTAGCGGGCTGAAACCGCTCATGGAAGGTGACTATGTTGCTTAAGAAGTTTGGGTTCGGAGCCGCTCTTTGCGCTTCCTTCATGCTCCTTCCCGGCGTCGCCCACGCTCAGGAGCCTGTCGACCTTCCCTCCAACTTTGAGGACTACGCGGGCGTGATCTCCGACGTGAACGGTGTCCGTGCAGCTGTGGAGGAAGTGCCGGGCAACGACCTGTGGGTTGTGGTTGTCGATGACTTCGACGGCATGACCGCAGCTGAGTGGGTGCGCGAAACATATGCGGAGTCCAGTTTGGAATCGCATGACGGCATTTACGTGGTTTCAGTTGGCACCTCGGAACTCTATGGTTTTTCCAATGCGACCTCCGGCGTAACCGAGAGCGCCATGCAGAGCGCCTCTAACCAAGCCGTCCGCGACGAATTCTCAGCCGGCAATTGGGATTCCGGAATCATCATGTTTGCCGAGAACGTTGAAGCTCTCGCCACGGGTGGTTCGGTAGAACACGGTGGTTCGACACCTCCCGTGATCCCCATCGTTGGCGGAGCGCTCGCTATTGGCGGCGGTATTTTCGCTGCCTCCTCGATTTCCAAGCGCCGCAAGGATAAGACCACTCAGGAAGAGCTTTCGCAGCTTTCCCAGCGGGCTTCTGCTGAACTTCTTGATGCCGACGACGACGTTCGCTCCGCAACAGCCGAGCTCGAGTTTGCGCGTGCCGAGTTTGGTTTGGAGGCGACGCAAGGATTCTCCGCCACACTTGAGCGTGCGCAGGCGGCCACCAAGGAGGCCTTCAAGATTCGCAAGCTCCTCGATGATCCCCATCCTGAGACGCCGGCTGAGCAGCGCGAAATGAACGAAAAGATTCTTCAGCTGGTGGGTACCGCGCAGCAGGCACTCGCCGAGCAGGAAAAGGGATTCTCGGATCTTCGTAATCTCGCGGCGCGCGTTGAGGAGAAGATTTCGGAGATCGATATCCGACGGAACGAGATTCTGTCTCAGATGCGTCTGGCCGGGGACAAGATTGACAACCTTGCACTTAACTTCCCTGAATCATCGCTGACAACTCTTCGCACCTACCCTGATCAAATCCGCACACTGCTCGATTCGACTGCCGAATCCCTTGATTCTGCCCGTGCAGAACTCGAAAGCGGCGATCGCAACGGAGCTGTCCCCTACGCGAAGTTGGCCGAAGGCACTCTGGCTCAGGCTGGAGCTCTTAACCAGAAGATTGACGAGGCGCCGTCTCTGCTTGCGAACGCAAGGCAGACGCTTGAGAAGAACGTGCGCTCGCTTAGCCAGGACGTGGATGACGCGCGCAAACTCGGCCGTGGCGATTCGAATATTGAGCTTCGTCAGCGTGAGGCACAGGAAGTTCTCACCCGGGCCACGTCGGGTGCAGGGGTGGACCTCATTCTCATCAATGACGAGCTCACCGAGGCAGAAGCCGCACTCGACCTTGCTCTCAGCGGCGTCCGCCGAGAAGAAGAAAATCGTGTACGACTCCAGCAAAACATCGAACGCACACGCTACGCGGCCAAGAACCGCATCGAAGCCGTTGATGAGAAGATCACCCGCTACCGCGGTCAGGTAGGTGCCGATGCGCGCACCCTCCTCGCCCATGCCCAACAGGCATATGACAAGGCCGAAGTAATGGCGGCACAAGAGAAGCTCAAGAGCTACGAGAATGCTCTTCATATTGCCGAGCGCGCCGAGCGTTCACTGAATTCCGACCTCGACCGTTACACCAACCGCGGCGGCTTTGGCGGCGGAGGCGGCTACAACTCTGGCCCCAGTATCGGCGGCGAAGTCGCGGGAGCGATCATCGGCGGCATCGCCCGTGGAGTCCTCTACGGTGGAATTGCCAGTGGCGGCTTCGGTGGCGGACGACGCAGCGGTGGAGGTTTCGGCGGCGGCGGATTTGGCGGAAGCTTCGGCGGGGGCGGAGGCGGAGGCGGATTCCGTCAAGGCTTCTAGACCGGCGTCGTCGTCATCCGTTGTCCCCTCTAAGAAAATTGTCCCCTCTAAGAAAACTTGCCTACTGAAACTCGTAGGAAATCAAAGTAGCCCAGTAGGGTGAGTCACATCAGAATAATAAGACCTAGAAAGGTTTAACCATGGCAGAAAAGCAGTCAATCCTTGGGCGTATCACCCAGCTGGCCAAGGCCAACATCAACACCATCCTCGACCGCGCTGAGGATCCTCAGAAGATGCTCGATCAGATGGTGCGCGATTACACCAACTCGATTGCAGAAGCTGAGGATGCCGTAGCGGTAACCGTGGGCAATCTGCGTCTTGCAGAAGCTGATTACGAGGAGGACGTCAAGTCCGCTCGCGAGTGGGGCCAGAAGGCAGCCGCCGCAGTCGCCAAGGCCAAGGAAATGCGCGAAGCTGGCAACGAAGCGGGCGCTGCAAAGTTCGACAACCTTGCAAAGGTTGCGCTTGAGCGTCAGATTCAGTCCGAGGGCGAGGCACGCTCTGCCGAGCCGATGATCACTTCCCAGGAAGAGGTTGTTGAGAAGCTCAAGGACGGCCTCAACGTCATGCGCGGCAAGCTCAACGAGCTCAAGTCCAAGCGCGATCAGCTGGTGGCTCGCCAGAAGTCGGCAGAGGCTCAGAACCGCGTCCAGGACGCACTGGGCTCGATCAACGTATTGGATCCGACTTCTGAGATTGGCCGCTTCGAAGAGCGCATTCGCCGCGAGGAAGCACTCGCAGCGGGCCGCGCAGAGGTCACCGCGTCGTCGATCGATGAGCAGTTCGCTGCTCTGGAGGACACGTCGAACATGTCCGAGGTTGAGGCTCGCCTCGCAGCGCTTCAGGCTGGCGAGGAGCCCAAGCAGATCGAGGGCAAGGAATTCACCACCTACTAGGTTGAGGCAGCACCACTACGTATGTGCTTCTCTGCGAGAGGACTCGTAGCTAGGGGCTAGTCAATACATAGCCGGAACCCCGCCATCGGTATCACGCAAACCGAGGCGGGGTTCCTCTACGCCAGAGCGTAGATCCGCGTGAGCGGCACGATCACTTACGGGAGGAATGATCGCGAGGACGGTTTCGCGTCCTATCACTAGATAATCAACGGATAATGAAAAGTTCCCTGTGCCGGCGATGAGAACGTTCCAATGTTCTGCGTGATTGTGTACTGGTCCTGGGCAGCTCGCCTTTGACCGCCCCGCATTGCACTCGGCTTTGCGCTCGGCTCTACTGCGCCAGGTCCGTCACCTCGCTTTGACCGCTTTCATGGGTATCCCCGCACGAGTAGGATTAACTGCATGTATTTACTTATAGATGGTGAAAATATTGACGCGACGCTCGGCGTCAATATTCTTAAGCGCGCTCCGCGTGCCGAAGAGCGCCCCCGCTGGGATCGAGTCCTACATTTTAATCCGTGGGCCAGCCCGGAGGACAAGGACGAAATGCCACCGCTCACCAAGGGCTTGGTGGTAGATAAACCGAACGGCCTTTTCTACCTCAATGCCTCACGCGGCTCTGCCATGACTTTCGTTCAGGCACTTCTCGCGATTGGTTGGCAGCCGATCCTACTCACTAGCGACAATCCCGAACTGAAGATCGTGGACATGGGTATTCAAAAAACCCTCGATGCGATCTTGAAGGAACGACCCGGAGCGGACATCGTTCTTGCTTCCCACGATGCCGATTACCTCCCCCACATCGACGCTCTTCTCGAAGCCGGGCACCGCGTGTCCATCATGTGCTTCCGCGAGTATCTCGCGATGCCACTTGCTCACCTCGAAGATCGCGGCTTGAAGATTGTGGACTTGGAGTACGACGTGGAGGCATTCAACGTCTCGCTGAGTCGCGTCTACCCCATCAACATCGACGAGTTCGATCCTTACGACTTCATCTAAAGAGTAGATATGCCAGATCAAAAGATGCCCGAAGCCAAAATCCTTGTTGTCGACGACGAACCCTCGATTCGCGAGTTGCTTTCCGTTTCCCTGAAGTTCGCAGGATTCGAGGTGGCCACAGCCGCCGATGGTCACGAGGCCCTCAGCACGCAGTCTGCGTTCCACGCTGATCTTGTAGTTCTCGACATCATGCTGCCGGATATGGACGGGTTCGAGGTGATGCAGCGGATGCGCGAACGTGAACCGCACGTGCCCGTTCTCTTCCTCACCGCCAAGGATGACCTTCAGGATAAGATTCAGGGGCTTAGCGCTGGCGGCGATGACTACATCACGAAGCCGTTCTCACTTGAAGAGGTGATTACGCGCATCCAAGTTGTGTTGCGCCGGACGAATCCGAGCGAGGTCGAGTCATCGGTCATTCGCTACCTCGACCTCGAGCTTGACGAGGATTCGTACGAGGTGCGCCGCGCGGGCCGCGATGTAGAGCTCTCCCCCACCGAATTTAAGCTTCTGCGCTATCTCATGGTCAACGCCGAGCGCGTTGTTTCTAAGGTCCAGATTCTTGATCACGTGTGGGACTACAACTGGGTGGGCGAAGCATCGATCGTCGAGTCCTACATCTCCTACCTTCGCCGCAAGATCGATTCGGCCGAGGCTCTCGGAATTACCGATCCGCAAGAGGCTGCAGCACTGATTCCCCTCATCCATACAAAGCGCGGCATCGGCTATGTGCTTCGCGATCACAAGTAGGTCATGAGCCCCCATAAGACGCCACGAGTAACAGGCACGCTGTCATTTCGCATCGTGCTTGTTTCCGTGATGCTCTTGGGAGTGGCACTGGCTTTGATGTCAGCTCTGGCAACCACAAATCTGCGTAACTATCTCACGGATGAGGTTGACCGAAATTTGCGTTCCTCCGGCCAAGTGGTCGCCACGCAAACTGTAGATCAGCTCATCAATGGCACCGAAAGCCAGATTCTTCCATCAGAGTTCTACATCTACATCGACTACGAATACGCCCCAGAGATACCGCTCGTGCACCCACAAATTGAGCGCGCCTTTGGAACTCCCGCGAATCCCAACGAGTTAGCTGAGACTCTGACCTCCATGCCTCAAACGGTGGAAGGCACGCGCACAAACACCGATTGGCGCGTTATCGCGGTCCAGCTCAGTTCGCCCGTGACGCTCGAGCAAGTAGGCTCGGTGGTCATCGGCGTTCCCATGTCCAGCGTGGATCAAGCGGTGGCTAATCTTTCTCAGGTGCTGGCTATCTTCGTGATCATCATCGTGGTGATCGGCGCTGTTATTTCTTACATTCTCGTGAAGAACTCGCTTCGTGGCTTGCGCGTGATCGAGCGAGCCACGCACGAGGTTGCACGCGGTAATCTCTCCGCCCGCGTACCCACCGGGCCTCAGGGCTCCGAAGTTGGTCTGCTCGGCGAATCGATCAACTCGATGCTCGCCCAGATTGAGCAGTCTTTCGCTGTCCGCGCGGCATCCGAACAGCGGATGCGCGAGTTCGTTTCCGACGCTTCTCACGAGCTCCGCACGCCGTTGGCAACCGTGCGTGGGTATGCCGAGCTCTATCGACTTGGCGGAGTACCCGAAGACCAAGTCGACATGGCAGTCTCGCGGATTGAATCCGAGGCCGGCCGAATGGCGACCCTAGTAGACGATCTGCTTCAGCTCGCGCGTCTGAATGAGGGCCGCCCGCTGCAGTGGAAGAACGTGGACCTTGCCAGCATTGCCCTTAATACGGTTTCAGACCTCAGTGTTCGAGATCCCGACCGCGAAGCAAGCGTAACCAACCTTGCCGGTGGTGAAATCGAGTCCGTGGTGATCATGGCCGATCAGGACCGCATCACCCAGGTAGTTACTAACCTTCTCAGTAACGTCATCACCCACACACCGGCCGATACACCGGTCGAGGTAGCAGTGGGGCTTCATCCCAACGATGAGAGCCTGGCGATTCTCGAGGTTCGTGACCACGGCCCCGGCATCCCAATTGAAGATCAGGCACGCATCTTTGAGCGCTTCTACCGCACCGACTCCTCGCGTTCGCGAGGATCGGGTGGCGGCTCGGGGCTCGGTCTGGCGATCGTCGCCGCAATCATGGGCCTTCACGGCGGTTCTGCCCGTACGTTCGAAACGCCGGGTGGTGGATTGACCGTTCAGCTTCTGCTTCCAACGGGCCGAGCAACTGGCTCTACCGCGCAGGACGTCAAGAAGCGATCCGCTATGTTCACCATTCCGCAGAACCTGCCGTTTGTGCGTTCATCACGCGATCAGGATTCCAAGGCAAAGAACGAGCAAAACCAGCAGAACTAGTTCTTGTCCGCTCGGTCAGTATGGTTGGCCGCAGGGTCAGCTTGAGCAGGTGCACCTTCGCCGGTATCAGCTTCGTTGGCGTCAGCCTCGCTAGTCGAGCCCTCACCAACGGTGGCTGAGTCCCCGTTTGCCGGGGTGTCGTCGTCGGCGACGGCAACTGGCCCACCCTCGCCCGGAAGCAGTTCGGGATCCGGATTGGCAGTCTTCTGATCCAGCATCATGATGATGTGAGCACGGACGCGCGCAATAAACGCCTCCGCGTCTTCGTCCGGATGAGGAAACATCGGGCGGCCAATATAGAGCTCAACGGGCGGATGGTTCATGTTGGGAAGAAGGCGCCCCACCGGCATCGCATCATGCCCGCCACTCATCGCGAGCGGAACAATCGGCACGCCGATCTTGATGGAAAGAGCCGCAGCGCCAGGCTTGAAGGGGCCCATTTTGCCGTCGCGCGAACGGGTGCCTTCAGGGAAGATCAGGATGGGAATGCCGTCGCGAAGGAGTCGGCCGGTCATACCGGTGGCCTTGCCGGCGTGCGGCCCCATGTGTTTGCCCTTGCGCTCAATCGGATAGGTATTGAAAAACACCGAGGTGAGCTTGGAGATGCCGCGCTTGCGGTAGAAGTAGTCAGCCGCGGCGCCCGCTGCCAGGTGCTCAGTCATATGATCGGGCAGCAGCGAAAACACCATCGGCGCGTCGAGGTGGGACGAATGGTTGCCAACCACAATATACGCACCCTCGAGATCCGCGACGTTCTCGCCGCCCCACACCGTGGCGTTGAGAAGCGCCTTCACCACCGGGCGCGTCACCAATTTACGCACGGCCTTACGGACCACGCGCTTGCCTTCGGAGTGGTAGTCGTCGAGAGGGTGCAGGTTCGTCATCGACGGCCCTTATTTAGCTTCTTCACGACAACCGCTACCAGTGGTTTGGGCGCATGCTTCGCAAGGAATGCAAGCGTCTTGAAGCGCTTCGAAGGGATCGATTCGGTACGTCCGCGTTCGACGTCGTCGAGGCACTCGTTCACCACGCGCTCGGCGTCGAGCCAAAGCCAACTAGGGATCGACGACGTCGATACCCCAGACCGCTCGTGAAACTCCGTTCGTACCCAGCCCGGGTGGAATGAAACAACTTGGACTCCGCGCTTACCGACTTCGATAGCGAGCGAGTCGGACCACGTCTTAACGAAGGCCTTGATCGCGGAGTAGGCACCCATGGGGGCCATTCCCGCTACGGAACTCGTGTTGATGATGATGCCGGAGCCGCGCTCGCTCATCTTCGCTGCCGCTGCGCCGCCCAATTCCATGGGGACGAGGGCCATGAGTTCGGCGCCGGCGCGGAGTGCTGTGGCGTCTGTGGTTGCCATGCGCGTATAGAGGCCCGCGCCGGCGTTATTGATGAAAATATTGATCGGAGAAGAATCGTCGAGAAGTCGGTTCTTAACGGTGTCAACGCCCTCGGGTGTGGACAGATCGGCGGGAAGAAGCTCGACTTCAACGCTAGTCAGTTCAGCCTTCATCGCCTCAAGCCGCTCGACGTTACGGGCCGCGATCACGAGCTTCACGCCGCGTTTGGCAAGAATGCGCGCGAAAGTTGCGCCGATGCCAGAGGTTCCACCTGTAATGAGTGCGCGGCCCGAAAGTGCTGTCGAATTCTTCACGGTATCTACGTTAGAACAGTTAGACCCGAAGGGCACATGTTTGCGTGCGTGTGCTTGAGCATGATGGGAAATTCGCGTGTGCGATGAACAGGTATAGAATCTGAGCGTCCAACACATGGAGGCAAAATGCTAGGCACCGAGATTCCACAGTGGGTTTCACACGCCTTTATCAGAAGTGCGCAGGCAGCTGGCGCTACAGCCGAACGCGAAACGCTCGGCGAGGTCTGCACAGGGCTCGTCGAACGCTGGTCGGAGCCTGGCCGGCATTTCCATAATCAGCGCCACCTTTACGACATGCTTGCGCGCATCGATACTCTTGCCCCCGAGACGCAGCATCCGGATCTCGTGCGCCTAGCGGCGTGGGGCCACGGTGTGGTGTTTTCGACTTCAGATCAAGCGGTTTATTCAAAGCATGGTGGCGAGGACGAAGCCGCATCCGCCGAGCTGATCGGCGAGATTTACTCTTCACTTGGTATAAGTGACGACGATATCGAGACGATTAAGAAGCTGATCTCGAGTCTGCGCCGCCGTCACGATATCGACCACGCGCTGGGGAGCTCCGACGACCCGGCACACACCGCCGTCTTCGAAGCCATTGATATGGATCGTCTTGCGCTGTGCGATGCGCATCTAGGAACTCTGGCTGGCGAGCCGCAGCGGTACAAGAAGTACCTTGCCGATGTCCGCGAGGAGTACTCGCACATCCCCGAAGAACATTGGCTTCGAAGCCGTCGTGAAATCGTAACCCGCCTTCTCGCGCGGAAGAAGATCTACCTCTCACCGCTCGCCGCTCAATGGGAGCCGAATGCTCGGCAGAATCTCCAGGCAGAGCTCGAGAGGCTCAATGCCAAGATTGCAGATTCTGCTGTGGGTGCGGAGGTACCGGAGGGTGTGGATGGGCCGAACCTGCAAGGTCTTGCCTCACAGACGGTTTCTTCGGCAACGCCGTTATCTGGCGAGACACGAGTTCCTATTCACACCGGTAGTGGAGAGAGTGCACCGCAGGAAGTTACCTCACCAACGCGTCGCTCGATCCGCGACATGGTTCAAAGTGCACAGGAAGACCGACCCATTGCCGATGGACAAACATCCGACCAACCCCGCGAGGATGCCACTTTTGCTTGGACGGGCGCTGACGTAAATCAGAGCAGGGCGGCTGAGAGCAATCGGCGTCCCGGCGGGCTCCATCCTGCGGGCGTTGGTCCTGAGGCGACAAGTTCGAACGGCGTTGGTCCTGAGGCGACAAGTTCGAACGGCGTTGGTCCTGAGGCGACAAGTT
>CAYOEJ010000020.1:0-779 GCA_964403015.1 uncultured Arcanobacterium sp. | reverse complement strand
CGAACGGCGTTGGTCCTGAGGCGACGGATCCTGAAGGTGACAATCCTGTAGCCGCCCACCGTGAAATTACGAGTGCTGAAGCCGCTAGCCGTGGCGGCAGAGGTGGTGGAGCCGCTGGTCCTGAAGGCATGGATGACGATGAGATCATTAGCCAACTCTTCGCCGAATCTGAGGCAGACACTGAAGATGAGGAAGATGCGGATCTCAAGGACCTGCTGAATGAAGCAATCGTTGAAGGTACTGAGTACTCCAGCCTCGCGCACAACGTCGAGCGTCAAGGCTCCACCATGGAAGAGCTCGATGAGGTCTTCGATCCCGGCACACCACCGCGCGAGCTTACGGCGGAGGAAGAAAGGATTGCACGTCGCGAGCAGATTGCGCGCGAAACGTTGGAATCAATTGAAAATAAGAGAGCCGCGGCGGAAAAACGTAGAGCTGAGGCGGCACGGCAGGCAAGTGCATCAAACACATCGCGCCCAACCATGGAAAACGAGCCGGACTACTAGCACCGAGCGCACGTTTTGGGTATTTCAGTGTCATACGTGCGCTGATTCTGCATAAAAAGCCCCCTTTCGGCCAAAATATTGCAGGATCAGCGCAGTTATGTAACTCAGGAACCCATAACCACTACAGAACACCGGGCAAATCCGACACGTAGTGCTCGGCCGGGCGAGAATCCAACATAAAATGCCCTCGGGGGACGGGCCGAGCGCACGTTTGCGGCATTTCAGTGTCATACGTGCGCTGATTCTGCATAAAAAGCCCCCTTTCGGCCAAAA
>CAYOEJ010000019.1:26037-32948 GCA_964403015.1 uncultured Arcanobacterium sp. | reverse complement strand
AGCACCTGGTTTACACCCAGGTTGTCATCGGTTCGAGTCCGGTAGGGTCCACCAGCTTCCCCCGCTTTCAGCGGGGGTTTTGCTTTGCCGGAGCGGCGGACTCGGATCTTAGGCCTATAAGACGGGTTTTATAAGACAGATTCGGGGTGACGCATTTTCGCCGGCGCAGCTTGAACGACATCTTTTCTGCCACCGGTAAGCGCGCGAAGCGCGTATAAAATTGCGGCAAGATCCACGAACTCCTGCGTCAGGGCACCTGCGATCGGTGGAATGTAACCAAATGCCGCGACTACCATTAGCCCGATCGAGAGCACGATGCCGATCCAAATCGCAGTTAAAGCTACCCGGTAGGTGTGCCGGCCGATCCCTACAGCGCGAACTACGCGATGGACATCGTCGCGGACGATGACGGCGTCCGCGGACTCGCTCGCGGCTGTTGATCCGCGCGCTCCCATTGCGATACCCACGCTGGCTGCCGCGAGTACGGGAGCGTCGTTCACTCCGTCGCCGACCATGATCGTTGGGCTCGGCATCGTGGTGATGCGCTCGACCTTGTCAGCAGGCAGTAACTCCGCATAAACCTGGCTGATCCCGGCCTGCTCTGCGAGTGTGGCAGCTGTGTCTTGGTTATCTCCGGTGAGCATGGCAACGTCGGAGATTCCCATGTCGCGCAAAGCGGTGACCGTTTCCAAGGCGTTTGAACGTAGTTGATCAGCGAGCAATAGTGTTCCTGCGAACTGACCATCGATCGCTACTGCAACCGAGGTTTGGCCCGCGGTGAGGTCGACGGGCTCGGCTGCGCGATCGACCTTGCGAACAAATGAAAGTTTACCGACGACGACGCGGCGGCTATCGACCCTTGCTCGAACTCCGTTAGTTGCGATTTCCTGAGCGTCGTCACTGGTAGTCAAACTAAGTCCGCGCTGGCGGGCCGCCTCAATGATGCCCCGCGCTAGGACGTGCGAGGAATACTGCTCGGCAGAGGCCGCGAGCCGGAGGAGCTCGTCTGGCGCAGTTCCGTTAGCGGGAATCACATCGACGAGTTCAGGTTCGCCGTAGGAGAGTGTGCCGGTTTTATCAAAAGCGATCGACTTTGCCTGCGCAAGCGCTTCAAGTGTCGCACCACCTTTGACGATGATGCCTGACCGAGCAGCTGCGCTCATGCCGCCCATGAAAGCGACGGGAGCAGCGATGAGTAGGGGACAGGGTGTGGCGAGTACGAGGACAGCGGCGAACCGAACCGGGTCGCCCGAGATCCACCAGGCGGCTCCAGCAATGAGGAGAGAAACGATAGTGAAGGGCACGGCGTAGCGATCGGCCACACGGACCGTGGGCGCCTTTGCTTCTTCGGCTTGCTGAACCAGCGAGATGATCTGCTGGTACTGCGAATTAGCCGAGGTCGCTGTGGCGCGAATGCGGATCGCGCGTTCCCCGTTCAACGAACCTGACATGACTGATTCGCCCTGCACCTTGGTAACCGGGAGTGATTCGCCGGTGAGAGACGATTCGTCAAACTCGGCTTCGCTCGTCATCAGGTCTCCATCAACGGGGACCACCTCGGCTGGTTTCACGAGGAGGACGTCACCGGGCTGAACCTCGCTCACGGGAATGTCGGTGACAGAAGCGGTCGGGGAATCTGATTCCAGCCGATGGGCCGTTTCAGGCGCACGTTTTAACAGTGCGTCCAGATCGCGCGCGGCGCGAGCCTCGGCGAAGTCCTCTAAAGCTTCTCCGCCTGTGAGCATGAGAACCACGATCAAGGCGGCGATGTACTCGCCAACCGCGATGGCTGCGCCCATAGCCACCACCGCCAGAATGTCCAAACCATAGTGCCCGCGCATCACGTCTTTGACCATGTCGACGCTCGTGATGACGATGATAATGATGACGTAGGCAGTGCCCAGCCACTGCGCCATTTGCGTGTTTCCAGTGAAGAACAGCGCGAGCACAAGGATGAGCGCAGCGAGCGTGGATGCTACGAGTGGATATCGCTTGATGAAACCAGCCATGGGTTAAGTCTCGGCTAGTTTTTGGAACTGTTCAAGGAAGGCGAGGCTTACCTAGCTGAACGACGCCCCGCTCGAAGTCCGTTGAGAATGACGACGATCTCCGCGACCTCATGCACGAGAACGACAGCTGCCAGCCCCAGGACGCCGGTGATTGCAAGCGGGGGAAGGATCGCAATGATGAGCAGCGAGAAAATGATGTTTTGGTTGATGATGTGGCCCGATACGCGCGCATGAACTAGTGCGCTGCGCAATTGAGTCAACTCTTGGCCCATGAAAACGATGTCTGCGCTTTCGATCGCCGCGTCGGTGCCGGTTCGGCCCATGGCGATTCCTACAGTTGCACTTGCCAGTGCAGGGGAGTCGTTGATCCCATCACCCACCATGGCTACCGGCCCGCCGGCCTCAATGTCGCGGATAATGTGCGCTTTGTCTGCCGGCCTGAGGCGAGCATGAACGCGGTCAATACCGGCTTTCTCGGCAAGCGCCTGCGCTGTAGCCTCGTTATCGCCGGTCAACATGATGGACGTGTAGCCAGACGCGTGCAAAGCGTCAATTGCCTCGCCGGCCTCGCTACGCAGTTCGTCGCGGATCGCGATGAGTCCGATTGGTTCGGCCTCTTCTTCCACGACGACGACGGTGTTACCTTCGCGCTCGAGCGCCTCGATGTGTGTGGCGTGGGTGGCGAGCATGTCTGCCTCGAGCGCGTGGACGCCAACCGCCCGAACTCTACGGCCATTAATCGTCCCGCTCATTCCCACGCCTGCCCCCTCCGCCACGTCCTGGGCGCGGGCTGGCTGTGGGGCCGCTTTCAAGATCGCTCGAGCGATGGGATGGGAAGAACCAGATTCGAGAGCGGAGGCAATGGCAAGAATGTCATCCTCACTCCGATCGCCCAGTGCGAGCACCCGCGTAACGGTGGGCTCGTTCTTCGTGAGTGTGCCCGTCTTGTCGAAAGCGACTTGCCGAATTCTGCCGAAATCTTCGAAGGCACGCCCAGATTTGACGATGACTCCGTGCTTGGACGCTGCACCGATGCCCGATATCACGGTGATTGGAACCGCAATGGCGATTGCGCACGGAGACGCGGCGACGAGAACGATGAGGGCGCGGGTGATCCAAAGCTGCGGATCCCCCAGAAGCGAGCCGACAATGGCTACCACGAGCGCAAGTACGATGACGCCGGGAACCAGTGGCCTGGCGATGCGGTCAGCTAATCTACCGCGGTCGCCCTTTTCCTTTTGAGCCTCACGGACCAGATCAACGACGGCGGTCAGCGAGTTGTCCTTTCCCGACGCCGTCGCACGCATGTCAAATGTTCCCGAAGTATTAATCGAACCGGCATCAACGATGTCGTCAATCCCAACATCGCGTGGCACCGATTCGCCGGTGATCGCAGATGTGTCGAGTGCGGAGGCGCCAGCGATAAGCGTGCCGTCCGTGGCAACGCGCTCGCCGGAACGCACGCGCAGGATATCGCCCGGGCGGATGGAGGTGACTGCGATGGTCTCGGTGCCGGCGCCAGTGACACGAAGGGCGGTTTCGGGGATGAGCTTGAGAAGCGAACCGAGGGATCCGCGAGCGCGATCCATTGCCTTGTCTTCGAGTGCTTCCGCGATGGAGTAAAGGAACGCGAGCGCGGCGGCTTCTCCCACATAGCCAAGGATGACGGCGCCCAAGGCACTGATCGTCATGAGAAGGCCTATGCCGATCTTCCCATTGAACAACTTGCGAATAGATCCTGGAACAAAGGTGTAGGCGCCTAGCAGAAGGCTGGTCCAGTAGAGGACCGTCGATACGGTGTCAACCCCGGCGGTGTCAAGAATGAAGCCTATGAGGAGGAATGCGCCCGATAAGACAGGGATGAGCACCTCAATATCGCGATACCACGGTGCTGCCTCTACTTGCGCGGGGGCTTCATCGTGGTCGCATCCACATGAGCTCATGTTTAGGTCCTTCCCAATCTAGGAATCTACGCCCAGGCAGTTGTGGGCGGCGGAAATTCAACCATCATCGTAGCCACTTAACGTGCTTGAGGCGCTATTTGTTCCCGCACCATGGAAAAGGTCTGCCCCGACTCGATGAGTGCCGAGGCAGACCTATCTAGAGGAGGCCAGAAAGTTTTAGTTGTCGTTTGTGGAGGCGATAGATGCGGGCTGCCCAGCAACGTCGGTCGTCGTGGTCTTCTTCGTAAAGAGATCAACCATGTGAACCTTGTTGGTGCCCGGTTCGGATATCCAAACGATGTTGGTTCCAGCAAACTGTCCAGAGGTCACAGATGGTGCCACACCGCCGTGGCCCTCGGGCTTTTGCCAGGCGCCGCCAGCCTCGAGCGTGTCGGCAAGCGCACCCTTGGCGTCGTAGACATAGAGCTTTCCGTCTACGCCGAGCGTGACAACGTGTCCGTCTGGGGTCATTGAAATGTTGGAGTGAGCCACAGGCACGTCGACCGTAGTCGCCTTCCCATCCTTAACGAACAGGAGGGCATCGCCATAGGTGCCCACAATGAGCGTCAAATCCTTGTTGGCAACCAGTGCGCCTACGCGTGATTCAGAGTCAGGGTTAGGAATATTCTCTCGCTTGCCTTCCCTGATGACGAGGACCGAGTCTTTGCAGCCAAACGCCGCATTCCATCCGCTTACCACTTCGCCATGCAATCCCGAGCATGTGTAGGTTTCCTCAATTTCCTCTGTGCCGTGCCGTAGTTCGAGGGTCGCTGGCAGCGGGGTTTTCGCATCCGGAGCTGCGCTAACGATGTAATGCCCGTCAGGCATCGGAGCCACGAGCCCGTGGTGCGGGTGATCGGCCTCGACCTTTACGAGATTGCTGAATGACGTTCCGTCCAAGTTGTCCTGTGAGATCACAGAGGCTGCCCAGTCGTCGTCGGCGAAGATTGCCGTCATTCCCACCTCGCTGTTTGCCACCACATGGACGGGCTTAGTCCCTGCAATGACCTCTGTCGCGAGTGAGGGCTCGTCAACATAGAAGTGAAAGTGGTCGCCGTGGCCCTGCGCCCAAGAACCTGAGTCGACGACGTTCGTCTCGTTGTCGTTCATGCGCGTTGCGAACACATAACGATCATCGTGTGCTTCGGTCAGTGTGGGGCGTGAGCCGAGCTCGAAGTTGGCAACGTGCTTGAGGTTCTCGTCGAGTACGACGACGCCCGTATCTGTTGCCACTGAAACGCGCGGCCGTCGTTCCGCAGTTTCCTCGCCGGCCGTTTTCGTGTTGTGGTCGGCATCGCTGTCGGTTTCGCTGTCGTGATCATGGCCATGCGCCCGCATTATCAATAATGTGAGGTAACTGTGCGTGGGGACACACTGCTAGTCTTAGCCTATGGCCGTAAAACTCAGTGACGTTATTGCCGTCATGAACGACAACTTTCCGCCATCGCTAGCAGAAGACTGGGACAGGGTGGGTCTCGTCGTCGGAGATCCCGAAGCAGAAGTAAACCGCATCGGATTCGCGGTTGATCCTTGCGAGGCGACGGTGATGGAGGCAATTGATCGGGAAGCGCAACTCCTGATTACGCACCATCCGCTGTACTTGCGCGGTACGTCATCGGTGGCCGCCACGACCTCGAAGGGACGCTGGGTTCACGCACTCATTAAGAACGACGTCGGGCTATTTGCCGCTCACACCAATGCCGATTCTGCTGCGCAGGGCTCAGCGACCGCCTTGGCCGATCTGCTCAGACTGACGAATCAGCGCCCACTCGACCCGAAGGCTAACGAACCGGATCTCGGAATCGGCAAGGTGGGCGAGCTCGAGGTCACCATGAGCGTGCGCGAATTGGCAGAGCGGGTTAAGGCAATGATCCCTGCGACGCCGGCTGGTGTGACCATCGGGGGAGATCCTGATCGCATTGTCCGCACGGTTGCGGTCTCGCCAGGCTCCGGGGATTCCTACCTCGACGCGGCGAATGCCGCCGGTGCCGATGTCTATATCACAGCCGATTTGCGTCATCACCCAGCTACAGATCATCTCTGGGCCGGGGGTTGTGCACTCATCGGGGCAACGCACTTCGCATCTGAATGGCCGGTGTTGCCGAAATTGCGGGATGCGGTTGAGGCGCATCTGGACGTCGAGACCTACATTTCCACACTAGTCACCGATCCGTGGACCGCGCGGATTTAGAAGGAGCGTCATGGCTACTGCACCACGTGAAGACCAACTACAGCTGCTCAAGGTGGCAGAGCTGGATGCGACATTGGCGCGCTTGCGGCGCGATGATGCGAAGCACCCACTGCGCGCCGAAGTCGGAGAACTTATGAACCTCGTGGCTGGGAAGGCGCGGGAGCTTGCATCGGCCCGCGAGAGGCTGGAGGAAAATCAGGCCGCATTAGACTCGGCATCGTCGAAGAGCAGCGAACTCGCGACCGTCATTGGCGACAAAGAGGCGAGACTCAACGCGGGCACGGGTATGGACTCGCGCGAGCTTTTGACACTCCAGAGTGAGATTAATACGCAGCGAACGATGCTTGACGAAGCCAGTGAAGCTGAATTTGCGGCTCTTGAAGCGGTAGAAAATAGCGAGGCCGAGATCGAGCGGCTCGAAAGTGAGCAGCGACTGCTTAACGAGAAGATCGTAAGTGGTCGTGCCGAGTTGGAAGACGCCGTGGAAGTCATTCAGCGCGAGATTTCTGATATCGAGCGTGAACGAACGGGCATGTATGATCCGCTCGCTGATGAACTCAAGCGCGTATATGAGCGTGCTCGGGATAGGGGTGGACTCGCTGTTCTTGCGATGTATCCGAACGGTTCAACCTCTGGTGGTATCGAGTTTTCACCGATCGAGGTTGCGCAAATCCGCAATGCTGACCCGGATGAGATTTACCTGTCGGAAGACTACGGCTGCATTGTTGTGAGGGTAGATTCGTAGGATTGTGAGGGTAGATTCGTAGG
>CAYOEJ010000019.1:14774-25937 GCA_964403015.1 uncultured Arcanobacterium sp. | reverse complement strand
ACGGCTGCATTGTTGTGAGGGTAGATTCGTAGGATTGTGAGGGTAGATTCGTAGGCGGCGCCTAGACCTCTTCAACGAGCGTCAGCTGGCGCGTCTTTCCAGGCGGATCTAGCTCGATGGACGTGATGAGGCCACGGTCCACCAGGATGTGGGCGAAATCCGCGAGCTCTTCGGCGTCGGTGAGTTCGACGTCGTCGCGGATCAGCTCACCGGCGAGCAAGCCCCGATAATGCTTCGCGTTATGGGAGACAACTTTGCGAACACCATCCTGGACTCGGACTGCGCCGATCGTGACATGGTCTGAGGATGCCTGCGGGTTCCAGACCCTGTAGTTCCCCGAGCGGCAGTCAATGATGAGCTCTGGCTCCTGAGGAGGCTGGAGGTTTTTCATCGCACGACGCCACAATGAGCCGGTATTTCCGGGCCCCGGCAAGGCCGTTCCCATCGATAGTCGGTATGCGGGAATATGATCGCTTGGCCGCGTAAAGCCAAACAAGCCAGAGAAGATGAGAACGGATGAGTCTGCGCGAGCTAGCGCTTCGTCATCGGCGCTAGCAAAATCCATGGCTGCGAAGAGGACACCGGTATAGATCTCTCGTGCCGGCGCGCAAGGCTGATTCCACAGGTCGATTTGGGCGGCGACGGCGTCTGCCACGGATGGACCGACTTTAAGTATTCGCAGTGCGTCCTCGCGCGCTGAGACCTCTTGGAGTTCTTCAATCAGGGCCCTCCGGGTCCCGTTGAGTTCTGGTGCTGCGAGGCTATCCAGATCGAGGGTCGGGCCGGATTGTGGCGCAGTTTTTCCTTCTGAAGGTGGCAACAAGATAAGCACGGAGAGATTCTATCGAACCACGCTCGTTGTTCAGAACTTGGCCTGGTGATCGATGTATTCGCCCCCAGAGCAGGCGCGGAGTATGCTGTTGGAGCGAATGAGTCGGCTAGGCGGCCGCGTGAATCTTTGATTCCCGAGGAACGTCCGGGCTCCACAGGGAACGGTGGTGGGTAACGCCCACTCGGGGTGACCCGCAGGAAAGTGCCACAGAAAGCAAACCGCCGCAAGGTAAGGGTGAAAGGGTGAGGTAAGAGCTCACCGCGTGCTAGGTGACTAGCGCGGCACGGTAAACCCCACCGGGAGCAAGACCGAGCAGCGCGCTATGGGGTTTCCCGCTCCGCGCGCGGGTTGGTTGCTTGAGACCTGCGGTAACGCAGGTCCTAGATGGATGGTCGCCACTGCTAAGGCAGGACAGAACCCGGCGTATCGGCCGACTCATTCGCCCCCACCGCTCTGATGAAGAATCACAGCGGCCAGATTGCTTCAGTGGCCCGTTTCAGTGCCCGTGTTTAGCGGCCCGCTTCAGCCGCATCCTTGGCGAGGCGGGCAGCCCCCACGATACCTGCTGCGTTGAGCAGCTCCGCAGGAACGATGGGCGCTCGCGTCTTGATGAGCGGGAGGAACTCTTCGTGATGCTTAGATACGCCTCCACCGACGATAAATAGGTCAGGGGAGAAGAGCATCTCAACGTGGCTAAAAACTTCCTGAAGGCGTTCTGCCCACTCCTCAAAGGACAGCTCTTCGCGTTCCCAGACGGCGGAAGACGCAAACTTCTCAGCCTCAACGCCGCTGGGCAGAGTTAGATGGCCAAGCTCAGTGTTGGGGACGAGCACGCCACCAGATACAAGCGCTGAACCGATGCCCGTACCGAGGGTGAGGACCATGACCGTTCCAGAATGGCCGTGCGCCGCTCCATACTGCACTTCGCCGTAACCGGCAGCATCGGCGTCGTTGACAACCGTGACAGGTCTCTTGAGCTTCTCGTTCATCAACGACGTCACATTCATCCCGGCGAATTCTTTGCTGAGATTAGCAATGTGTGGCACCACGCCATGAACGATGGGTGCAGGGAAGGAAACACCTACGGGTAGGTCGCGCGGGAGGTCGAAGCTCTTGACGATCTTGCGAACGACCTTGGCGATGTCGTTGGGAGTTCCATCAGGCGGTGTGGGAATCCGCAAGCGTTTTGCGGCGAACTGGCCGGATGCTAGATCCACGGGGGCGCCCTTGATTCCAGATCCACCGATATCGATACCGATTGCGAGATTCTTGTACTTTTTCTTAACCATGATGGGCCTTTTCTGCCGACCGGGATTCGGCGACTTTGGGGAGAACAGATTCAGTGGTGAGGGAGCACTCGGTTGCGAGTTGCTAGTTGGCGGATGGCATGGCGGGTGAGACCTGTCCGCGCGAGGGGAGAGTTAAGATCTCTGCGCCGGTGTCCGTGACGACGACGGTATGTTCCCATTGCGCTGTGCGCCCGCGGTCCTTGGTCACCACGGTCCAATCGTCGTCCCATTGCTCCCACGCGATGTCACCGAGAGTCAACATGGGTTCGATGGTGAAAACCATGCCGGGCTCAATGAGCTCCGCGTGTCGTGGAGAGGCATCGTAGTGCGGAATAATGAGACCGGAGTGGAAAGCTTCGCCCACCCCATGACCGGTGTAGTCCTCGACCACACCGTAGTCAAAGCGGCGAGCATAGGACTCAATCACTCGACCAATCACGTTGATTTGACGGCCGGGCTTCACAGCTTTGATACCGCGCATCATGGCCGTATAGGTGCGTTCGCTGAGAAGGCGTGATTCTTCATCAACCTCACCGGCGAAAAACATCGCGTTGGTATCGCCGTGGACGCCATCCTTGTAGGCGGTGACGTCAATGTTAACGATGTCGCCCTCTTGAAGCTCTCGATTATCGGGAATGCCGTGGCAGATGACTTCGTTAATCGACGTGCAGATCGACTTCTTAAAGCCCATGTATCCCAAACAGGATGGGTAGGCGCCCATGTCGCACATATACTCGTGTGCGATCCGATCGAGTTCGTCCGTGGTGATGCCCGGTCGGACGGACTCGCCAGCAAGATACAGAGCATCGGCAGCGATAGTGCCGGCCTGACGGATGCGTTCGATGGTCTCTGCGTCCTTAATCTCCGAAGCGGTGACAACTTCGGGTCCGTCGTGGAACATGTATTCCGGACGCGGAATGTCCGCAGGAACTTTTCGTACGGGGGAAATCTTTCCAGGAGTAAGGGTGCCAAGTGGCGCGCGATCTGCTTGCATGTGGACTAGTTTAGTCCTTACGAGCCAGCGAGCCGAATGCAGGCCCGTTAGGTCTGTAACGTCGAGACGTTCGCCCATCTACGAAGGAGAATGACGATGTCGAAGTACTGGTACAACAGCAGCACGGGCGAGGTTACCGTGTCAGATACACCGCCGTGGTCCGCCGAAGTTGCCATGGGACCCTATGACAGCGAAGATTTAGCGAAGAACGCCTATCTCGTGTCGGATGCCCGAAACGCCGATTTTGACGAGGCTGAACGGGAATGGAAAGACGCCGACAACTGGGACGAAGAAGAGCGGGACTGGAAGCAGAACTGGTAGGCCTGCATGTCGCCACAGCCTCGAGTGTAACTCCTAGAGTTTGGCTCGATTCTTGAGGCTTGATGTAACGCTTAGAGCGGATTAACTATCGAAGCGATGGTCCGCGTCCGGGAACGACTTCGAACGGACCGCCGTGTTGAATGCGGCTGCCGCCTCTGTCAATGCCTTGCCGACCTCACCGAAGACCTTGGCGAAGCTTGGCTGCCAGTCAGTCATACCTGCCATGTCAGTCCAGACGAGCACCTGGCCATCGGTGTCGTTACCCGCACCAATGCCGATGGTTGGAATGTCCAGCTGCGCGGTCACATCTGCAGCTACCGGAGCGGGAACCATTTCGAGAACGACGGCGATAGCGCCAGCGTCTTGTACAGCTTTAGCGTCTTGACGGACGGCGTCGCCACCGTCGCCACGCCCCTGAACTCGGGGTCCGCCCAAAGCGTTTTCTGCCTGCGGTGTGAAACCAATGTGGCCCACCACGGGGATACCGGCGTCGACAATCGCTCGAATGGTATCCGCGCGTCGTGCGCCACCTTCAAGCTTGACGGCGCTTGCGCCAGCCTTAATCAATTTGACCGCATTATGTATGGCTTGGGAGTTCGATTCTTCGTAGGAGCCGAATGGTAGGTCGGCGACGACAAATGCGCGCTTCGCCCCGCGCACCACAGCTTTCGTGGCAACGAGCATTTCGTCCATGGTGACCGGAATCGTCGAATCAAATCCGAGCATGGCGTTGCCGTAAGAGTCACCAACGAGCAGCATGTCAGTTCCGGCTTCGTCAAAAATTCGTGCGCAGACGGAGTCGTAAGCCGTCAACATGGTGATCGGTTCTCCGGCGGCCTTCATTTGGCCGAGGTGGTGGGCACGTACGCGCTTGGGTGCCATGAGGAATCCTTCCACGGTGATGGCTTGAGATACTGCAATTAGTCTAGTGCACTGCGCTGGCCTTGAGCACGGTGGCACAATTGGTCGTACCGATGAGTCGATGACTAACTGAGGAGCAACAATGGATCGCCAGCAGGAATACGTTCTGCGTGCCGTCGAAGAAAACGACGTACGGTTTGTGCGGCTATGGTTCACGGATGTGTCAGGGACGCTTAAATCGGTAGCAATTGCCCCCGCAGAACTCGAGGGTGCCTTTGCCGCAGGAATTGGCTTCGACGGTTCCGCAATCGAAGGTCTCACGCGCGGATTTGAATCCGATATGTACATGCGACCTGACGCCTCCACGTTCCAGATCTTGCCGTGGGGAGACAAGGACGATCGCACCGCGCGGATGTTTTGCGATATCCACACACCCGACGGCGATCCGGCTCGCTCTGACCCACGTGCGGTACTCAAGCGAGCCATAGCTCGTGCGGCTGACATGGGCTTTACGTTCTACGTCCACCCGGAGATTGAGTTCTATCTCTTCCATCCTGTGAGGGACGGCGACGAAGTTCCGGTACCGATCGATTCCGGTTCATACTTCGATCATGTTTCGCGATCGACCGCCCAAGATTTTCGCTCACAGGCCGTCAAGACCTTAGAGACGCTGGGAATCTCAACGGAGTTCTCCCACCACGAAATCGGTCCGGGACAAAATGAGATCGATTTGCGAGTTTCTGACGCCCTCACCATGGCAGATAACATCATGACGTTCCGGGTGGTCATCGAACAAGTGGCAATCGCACAGGGAGTGCAGGCATCGTTCATGCCGAAGCCGCTCATCGATAGCGCAGGATCGGGAATGCACACCCACATGTCATTGTTTGAAGGGGACACCAATGCGTTCTTCGATGCAGCGGGCCAATTCCAGCTCTCCGAAACTGGTCGAAAGTTCGTTGCTGGCATCTTGCACCACGCTCGTGAAATCTCGGCGATAACCTGCCAACACGTGAACTCGTACAAGAGGCTGTGGGCAGGATATGAGGCACCATCGCATATCGCGTGGGCGCAGAATAATCAAAGCGCACTCATTAGGGTTCCGTCGTTCAAAGAAGGAAAGTCAAAATCGGCTCGTGTCGAATACCGTGCGATCGATTCAGCCGCCAATCCCTACCTCGCATTCGCAGTGCTGCTCAACGCGGGCCTAGCGGGAATCGAAGGTAACTATGACATCCCAGAATCGGTTGCCGAAGATATCAGCAAGCTCACCGACACCGAACGCAAGGCACTTGGAATCGATCCGCTTCCGGCGTCGTTAAACGAAGCCCTCACGGAGATGCGTGATTCTGAGCTGGTAGCCGAAACTCTGGGGGAAAGCACCTTCGACTATTTCTTGCGTAACAAGCGCCACGAGTGGGAAGGCTACCGCTACCAGGTAACGCCCTACGAACGGCACGCATTCCGGACCTCGCACTAATACCAATGCGCGAAGAGTCTGACCTTCAGCTTTTTCGACGGGCTGGGTTTTGGGATCCCGCCCGTGCGGTCCGGTTGCTTTCGCGCGCCATTACCGACGACGTCAGCCGCGAATGGCTCATTGAACACCTCACCCAAACCGGCGATCCCGATCAGGGTTTGCTCGGCTATATTCGGCTGCTCGAAGCCGCGACAGTCCAAGGGCGTGCGGCCACTGACGCCCTCTACCATACGTGCCAACAGCCTGAGGCTACGCGCCGACTTTTCGCAGTCCTAGGCATGTCCTCAACATTGACAGATATCCTCGTGGCGCACCCAAGCCGCGTGTCTGTTTTCGCAAGTGCACAAATGGGGGACAAGCCCCTTGAGACAAGTTCCGAGATAGAGCGAGCTCGAGCGCTGGATGCCATTGCCGAGTGCGAGGAGGAAATCCAGGCCGTCAGTGCACTGCGGGAACATTACTGGATGCGCATCGCCCAGATTGCAGCAGTCGATCTGACGGCAGAATCCGCACCCGGCGTCATGCCTGCGGTGTCAGCGGCGGTTTCCGACATTGTTAGTGGAACCCTCGAGGCCGCGCTCGCGATTGCGACCCGCGCGATTGAGAACGGAGACAGCATTGCCCTGAGCGTTATTGCGATGGGTAAGACCGGCGGGCGGGAACTGAACTACATTTCGGATGTCGATGTTATTTATCTAGCACGCGCTCGGGAAGAGGGTCTTAGTGAAGCGGACATGCTTGAGACTGCCACACAGGTCGCGTCGCTTTTGTCCCGGGTGGTGTCAGCTCCTGGCGAGTGGCCGGCGCTCTGGGAACTTGACACGAATCTGCGCCCGGAAGGCAAAGATGGGCCACTGGTTCGCACGCTTGAATCTCATGTGGCCTACTATGAGCGCTGGGCTCAAGACTGGGAGTTTCAAGCCCTGCTCAAGGCGCGGCCCGTCGCGGGAGACCTCGAGCTGGGCGAACGCTATATCGCGGCCTTGGGACCATTGGTCTGGAATGCCTCCGCGCGGGAGCACTTCGTTGAAGATACCCGTGACATGCGGCGCCGGGTGGAAGATTTAGTTCCAAGGAAGGATGCCGAGCGGCAACTGAAGCTTGGACGCGGCGGATTACGTGACGTCGAGTTTACGGTTCAACTTCTCCAGCTCGTACACGGACGCACAGACGAAAGCTTGCGGCAGCGCGGTACCCTAAATGCCCTATCCGCATTAAGCGCAGGCGGGTATATTGCGCGGGCTGCAGCGGAAAAGCTTGAGGAGCACTACAGGTTTCTTCGGACGCTTGAACACCGCATTCAGTTGCACCGGTTTCACCGGTCTCATACGATTCCCACCTCGGAGCCTGAGCTGCGTCGCATTGCTCGCTCACTGCAGGGGACTGGTATCGACAGTGCCGACAACCTTGAAGCTCACTGGAAGCGTGTCCGCCGCGAGGTTCGGGAGCTGCATCTCGAGATTTACTATCGTCCGCTACTACCGCACACGGCACGCTTGTCTCCCGACGAGCTGGTTTTGAAACCCGACGCAGCACGCGCAAGACTTGCCGCGATTGGATTCAAGAATCACTCCGCTGCATTGGCAGATTTGGAGGCGCTCACAGCTGGTATTTCTAGGACAGCCGTCATCCAAAAACACCTTCTGCCAGTCATGATCGGTTGGATGGCCGAGGGGCCCGATCCCGATTACGGACTAGCCTCTTTTCGGACGCTCTCTGAAAAGATGGGCTCGACGTCGTGGTACATGCGGCTCCTTCGCGACTCCAAAGTAGTTGCAGAACGACTAGCGCATCTGCTTTCGACCTCACGATATGTCGCCGATGCCTTTCCCTCGCTCTCGGAGGCGATTTCGTGGCTGGACGACGACGACCTGCTCCGGCCGCGTTCACGCGAGGATCTTGGCGCTGAGCTCGAGTCAATGGTTGCTCGGCGCGTGGATCCTGCAGCGATTGCGCGGGCTGGCCGCTATCTTCGTAGACGCGAACTTCTGCGGGCAGCAATCGCCGATGTGCTTCAAGTTGTTGATTTAGAAGCTATTCGACGTGCCATCACGGTTGCTGGTGAAATTGCCGTTGAAGCGGCACTTCGAGGAGCCATCGCGGAGATCGAAAGTCAAGACAGCGAGCTGCTTTCAGAGTTCTTAGTCGTTGCCATGGGAAGATTCGGTGGCGCCGAACTCGGCTATGCGTCTGACGCTGATCTGCTGTTTGTACATCGACCGCACGCGGAATCGGATGCCGAAACTGCTCAAGCACAAGCAATTGACATCAGCAAAAGAGTCATTGCACTGCTGTCCGGCGTCGATCAAGAACCAGCCTTTCCTGCGGATGCCGATCTTCGGCCCGAGGGTCGCAGTGGGCTTCTTTGTCGCAGCTTCGATGCCTACCGCGAATACTATGAGCGCTGGGTCGATACGTGGGAAATCCAGGCGTTGATACGGGCTCGGCCCATTGCTATCTATGACGGAGCAAGGGTTCGAGCCGAGTCAGTCGCTGGTGCTTCAGGCCTCGACCATATGTTCAAAAGCCTCATAGATTTGGTTCGATACCCAGCCGATGGATTGACGAACCAGCAGACGCGTGACATTCGCGCTATGAAGGCGCGCATGGAGCGAGAACGCATACCGCGGAGCATTGATCCCACGCGACATCTTAAATTAGGCAGGGGAAGTCTCGCCGATATCGAATGGACCGCGCAGCTTCTTCAGCTGCGCTACGCAGGGAAGACACCTAGTTTACGCGTCACTGGCACCATCGAAGCTCTTCGTGCTGCGGAGAAAGCGGGTCTGATTGACCCATTGGATGCTGATAGGCTGGTTGAGGCGTGGTCACTCGCATCGATGTTGCGGGACGCGAATGTCCTCGGAACTGGTCGGGTCACAGGCACAAAGATCGATGTCCTTCCACATGTTTCGCTTGATCTGGCTGTTGCCGCAGCCGTGCTTGGTGTAGACCACGCAAACCGGCGAGACATCGAGGAGAACTATCTTCGCTCCGCGAGACGCGCCCGTAAAGTTGTTGAACGAGTTTTCTATGGAGAGAAATAGTGCGACTTATCCTTGTCCGCCACGGTGAGACCTACGGGAATGCTGCCCATTCACTAGATACAAAGTTCCCGGGAGCGGCATTGACCGAACGCGGATGGCAGCAGGCAAATGACATCGTGAACACCCTCGTTGATTCTGACATTGACGCCATCTGGGTATCCAACCTTCAGCGAACCACCCAAACTGCCACGCCGCTTGCCACCCGACTCTCTTTGGAACTCAACATGCACGAGGGATTGCGTGAGATTGCAGCTGGAGAGCTCGAAGGCCAGTCAAGCGACGAAGCCTACGAGGATTACCTGTCCACCGTCGTCGCTTGGTTGCGCGGCGACTTAGATCGGACGATGGGCGGCCCTGATGGAGTGACGGGCCACGAATGCCTCGAACGGTTTGACGAAGCTATCGCTGCAATTGAAGCCACAGGCGTGGAGACAGCCGCAGTCTTTTCCCACGGCTCCATGATTACGTTCTGGACGGGTATGCGCGGCAAGGGCATCACGGAGGACCATCTCAGAACGCGCATTCTCAATACGGGAATGTCAATTTTGGATGGAAACCTCGAAGATGGCTACCGTTGCATCAGCTGGATGAATCAGGGAGTCAGCGAACTCTAGTGTCGCCGTGCGCGTCACGCTCAGCGTCTTTACGATCGAGCCTCAAAGCGGTCTTATCGTAGCTGCGAGCGTGACGCGCCTTCGTCTTGCGGAAGCGATTTAGAAATCGTAGTAAAGCGCGTACTCGTATGGATGTGGACGCTGGCGTAATGGCGCGATCTCATTGTCCATCTTGAAACGGATCCACGTATCGATGAGGTCCTCGGTGAACACTCCACCCTCGGTGAGGTAATCGTGGTCAGCCTCCAGGTTACGCAGGGCGTCCTCGAGATTCTCCGGAAGCTTGTCAATCTGCGCGTGCTCCTCTGGCGGAAGCTCGTAGAGATCCTTATCGATCGGATCGGATGGTTCAATTCGGTTCTTGATGCCGTCGATACCGGCCATCAACTGAGCTGAGAATGCGAGGTAGGGGTTGGCCGAAGGATCCGGAGTACGATACTCCAAACGCTTAGCCTTCGGCGATGTGCCCGTGACGGGGATGCGGATGCAGGCGGAACGGTTACGGGCCGAGTACACGAGATTCACTGGTGCTTCAAAACCCGGGACGAGTCTGTGGAAGGAATTTACGGACGGATTCGTGAAGGCTAAAAGCGACGGCGCATGCTTGAGAAGGCCACCGATGTACCAACGGGCGAGGTCTGAAAGTCCACCGTAACCGCGTTCGTCTGAGAATAGCGGTTCGCCGTCTTTCCACAGTGATTGGTGGCAGTGCATGCCCGATCCGTTGTCGCCGAAGATCGGCTTTGGCATGAAAGTGGCCGTCTTGCCTGCGGCGAATGCGGTATTTTTGATGACGTACTTGAACTTCATCAAGTCATCAGCAGCTCGAAGCAGCGTGTCGAACGTGTAGTTAATTTCTTGCTGACCGGCTGTGCCAACCTCGTGGTGGGCGCGCTCAATATTGAGACCCACGGCCTGGCAGTTTGCGCTCATCTCATCGCGCAGATCGGCCATTTGGTCGTTGGGGGAGACTGGGAAGTAACCGCCTTTAATGCGGGTCTTGTATCCCAAGTTGCCACCCTCCTCGTCGCGGCCGGTATTCCACCACGCCTCTTTGCTATCAATCTTGTAGAAGGAACCGCTCGGAGAATCATCGAAGCGGATTTCATCGAAAATGTAGAACTCGGCTTCTGCGCCAAAGTAGACCGTATCGGCAATGCCGGTCGAACGTAGGTATTCCTCAGCACGCAAAGCGATATTGCGTGGATCTCGAGAGTAAGACTCGCCTGTGAAGGGATCAACCACGAAGTAGTTCATGATCAGCGTTGTCCGTTTACGGAAAGGATCGAGGTAAGCCGTGCTGAGATCTGGCAGGAGCTTCATATCAGATTCGTGAATTTCTGTGAAACCGCGAATGGAAGAGCCGTCAAACATGAGTCCCTCGGTCAGACTCTTCTCATCGAAAGCCGATATGGGGATCGAAAAGTGCTGCATCACACCAGGTAGATCACAGAACCGAACGTCAATGAACTCAACGTTATGGTCGGATATAAATTCCTTTGCTTCGTCAACAGTTGAAAACACTGAGACTCCTTCGATTGGTGGAAAGCATCATTTGATCGCTCGAGAAAATTCTAAAGGCATGCTTGCAGAAAAGAGAACAGCAACCAGATTTTTCTGGTTGCTGTTCTCTTTGCGGCACTGAACGCGCGAAAGTCTCCCTGGCCCGTTCGCGCGGCGAACCTACCGACCGCGCATCGCGCGGCGATCAGGGCGTGCCTTGAA
>CAYOEJ010000019.1:0-14674 GCA_964403015.1 uncultured Arcanobacterium sp. | reverse complement strand
TCGCGCGGCGAACCTACCGACCGCGCATCGCGCGGCGATCAGGGCGTGCCTTGAAAGGATCCACGCCCTTCGGGATGGGGAGATTATTCTGCTTGATGGCGTCAAGTCGCGCCGCCACTGCGGCAACTTCCTCATTCGAGATCTTCTTTGGAAGCTTCTTCAAGGTCTTTTGGAGCTTGAGGAGAGGAACCTGTCCCTCTTCGTTACCGACCTTAATTACCTCAATGGGAGCCGATGGGGCTACGCGCTTGATCGCACGACGCTCTTCATCAATGAGCTTTTGCGCACGCCCAGGATGTCCTTCAGCCACGAGGACAATTCCCGGGCGGCCGATAACGCGGAATAGCATGTCCTGAGTGCGAGCATTGAATCGGGTTGGCTCTTGGTTAATGACCCAACCACGCTTGATCTGACCAAGCACGGCTGCGGCGGCACCGGGCATTCCATCAATCTGTGAATACGATGCGCGTTTGACGAGCTGAACGAGGACGAAAAGTGAGAGCGTCATGCCGATCAGTAGACCGAAAATCGGCCAGATGATCCAGCTCTTCGTGAGGAAGGCGACGAGTAGACCGAGAAGGATTCCTCCAACGAGCGATCCCCATACTGCCCATGGAGTCCATGAGTAGCTCTTCTTTGAAATCCGGTAGGCATCACCAAGGTAGGAATACCAGCGCTTCTTCTTTGGCTTCTTCGCCTTTTTAGCTTTATCTTCGTCCCGAGCCATTGTTTTCCCTTGCAAATGAATAGGTCACATCGAGTGTAGTTCATCGAGGTTAGCTGCTCAAAAAGACCACGCATAAGCGGGCGGGCGTTTGCCGACGACGAGTCAAAGTGAGGAGTTTTCTGAGGTTAGGTTGCCGAGGCTAGATTTCTGAGGCTAGCCTCAGTGGCTAGTGAAGTTTTCTCTCAGGCATACTGTGGATTGCGGCTCGTGAGCCATGCTGCGAAAGCGATAAACAGTCCGCATCCAGCAGCGAGAAGGAAGCCGTAATCGAGATGGGCTTCGAGCAACTGGCCTGTGACAGAAGCTGAAAGTGCCACGCCAAGCACGTTGACTGACCCAATTGCGGTAACGGCCACGGCGTCGCCACCACGAGGGGAGTGGGTTCCAGCTAACGTGAAGATGGCTACGGAAGCCGGACCGATCGCCAGCCCAGGGGTCAAGATAAGAAGGCCCAGTACGAGCGGTGTCTGTGCAGCCATGCAGAGTAATGTTCCACCGCAGATGCCGATACCGCCAGCGATAATTCGCTGAGCCTGAGTGAATCGCTTGGGGAGTGCGACAGAGCCCAACGCCGTGATGGCAGCTCCAAGTCCCATTGCGGAGTAGATCAGACCAGCTCGGCCCTCGTCGCCAGTCGCCTGTGCAAACGCGGTCACCGTGGTCTGCATTGCCCCGAAGAACATGCCCAGTCCCACCATTGCCACGAGCGGAGTGCGTACTGCGGAAAGGACACGAGAGATTGCAGGTGCGCGCTCGCCGTCGCCGCGGATCGCAGGTCCAATGGCGAAACGGGAAAGGGCGAACGGGATCACGCATGTTAAAACGATGACAGCCGAGATTATGAGCGGCGCTTGGGCGCCGATGGATGCGGCGAATATGCCAACAGCAGCTGGACCGAGGACGAACGCCATCTCGTCAGCCACAGATTCCCATGACAGAGCGCTCGCTAATTGTGTTGGCTGCTTTGCCACCGGATACCAACGCACACGAGCCAAGGCGCCCACGGGCGACGTCGTCGCTCCGATACAGGCACAGAGCACCACGATGAGCCACAGGGGAGTTTGCGAATCTGTGACGTACACCAGCGCGAGAAGGCCGATAACGTTGAGGGGCGCAAGGATGAGAAGTGGCTTGCGCTGGCCGTAAGTGTCGGTGAGCCGACCGATAATGGGATTGCCGATACCGGTAGACAGTGCGAGCGAGGCCGAAGCGAACGCGGCGTGAGCCACCGATCCGGTAGCCGAGGTGACGAGGGTAAGTACGCCGATAATAATCATGGCGGTCGGAAGACGCCCGATAAATGACACGAGCATGTGTCCGCCGCCTAGGAGCGAGGGGAGTTCCCGGTATCCCGTAATCATTGCAGTGAAATGTGGTCGCTTAGCCACGAGCCTCCTTAGAACATCATTCATCTTATGGCTCGAGCCAACGGTTAGGAACTCATCGCTGTGGAAAACCGCAGAATGTGATGAGCAGCGCCCGCTTACGATGTCCCCATGCTGCTTCGAATTCTGTTGGTTATCTCAGGGCTTGCCTTGGGACTCGGCACAGCGCTTTTATTTCAACCCACAGAGCCTCGAAGCGATACCTTGCACTTTGCCACTCTCATGGTCAAGGCAAGAAATGAAGCAATTCTTGCCAAGGATTGGGAGGCATTATTTGCTCTGTCTGTTCCCGGAACGGCCGCCCGCGATGCTGATATCGCTCTCGTCGAATGGATTGAAGAGCAAGACATCGATGTTCAATCACTCCACACAGAGGTGAATGCGGCGACTGAGCTCAACGAGGATGAACTTCGAGGGGGCCTGGCGAAAGCAGATGTGGATGCTAGCGGACACGGAACGGCTGTGCGCATCGTAGAAGTCCGCAGCGTACAGATGGACATTGACGTTGCCTCAGCAGTCCATGCGGATGAGCCAATTGAGCGGTGTGCTATCTGGATTCTCGAAGGAAGTCGAATGCAAGACGTACGCGAGTGTCTTGAGTAGGGAATCCAGCTACAGGACAAGGGCTCGAGGCGGCAGAATCGGACGCCTCGCCAGCACGGCCCTGCCACCATACGCACAAGATGGCCCGGACATGGACGTCCGGGCCATCGATCACGTTATACCGTGCTTTGTCATATCGGAGCGTTGACTGCCGCCACGCTCCGCGGTAACTCAGAGTCCGAGTTCGGAAGCGAAGTCACCTTCTTCTAGGCGCATCTTAACATCGCGTAGGTAGCGCGAGGCGTCGGCACCATCGACGATGCGGTGATCGTAGGAGATGCACAGGTAGCACTTCGAACGAATCGAAATAACCTCGTTGCCGTCCTGATCCTTAACAACACCTGGGGCCTTGAAGATAATGCCCGTGCCAAGAATGGCGACGTTTGGCTGGTTGATAATGGGGGTATCCATGATTGCACCGGCCGAACCAGTGTTGGTAATGGTGAAAGTGGAGCCGCTGAGCTCGTCCGGCTTGATGTTTCCATCGCGGGTGCGGCTAGCGAGATCGTTGACTGCCTTTGAAATGCCGGCAATATTGAGGTCGCCAGCGTTCTTGATGACAGGTACGAACAGTCCCTTCGGAGTATCAACAGCAACACCCACATGCTCCTCGCCGTGGTACACGATCTCGTTGTCCTCAACAGAGGCGTTGATGATCGGGTGAGCCTTGAGCGCTTCGGTTGCAGCCTGGATGAAGAACGGAAGATACGTGAGCTTGACGCCCTCGCGTGCCCCGAATGAATCCTTTGCAGCATTGCGCAGAGCAACGATGCGGGTGACATCCACTTCCATGACCGTGGTCAGCTGAGCGGAGGTCTGCAGCGACTCGACCATGCGCTTGGCAATGGTCTTGCGCAGACCGGTCATCTTCTGACGCGTACCACGCTTGGAAGCGGCCTCCTGCGCCTTCTCTGCAAGCTGTGCCTTGATCGAAGCACCGCCCTGTGCAGCTGGAGCATCAGGCGCGGCTGGAGCAGCTGCCGGTGCCTTGGACTTCTCGGCCTCTGCCTGCTCGGCTGCCTTCTTGGCGGCCTCGGCTGCAGCCTCAACGTCCTGGCGGCGAATACGGCCACCCACGCCAGAGCCCTCAACGGTCGAGAGGTCGACGTCGAGTTCCTTTGCAAGCTTGCGAACAATCGGTGTCACGTAGGCAGACTTGCCGTCGGTATCGGCGGCAGGAACAGGCGGATCGGACTTTTCTTCCTTGGCATCGAATTCGGGACCCTTTGCGTCAGACTGATCGCTCTTTGGCTCTTCCTTATCTTCAGCCTTAGGTTCCTCTTCTTCAGCGGGAACCTCGTCCTTGACTTCCTCTTCCTTCGGCTCTACCTTCTCCTCAGCCTTCGGCTCCTCCTTGGCTTCTGCCGGAGCCTCCTGCGAAGATGATCCTTCGCCACCGATGATTGCGAGAACGGTGCCAACCTCAACAGTCTCGTCCTCGCCAACCAAGATCTTGGTCAGAACGCCGGCCGCGGGGGAGGGAACCTCGGTGTCAACCTTGTCGGTAGACACCTCGAGGATAGCTTCATCTTCCTCGACCTCGTCGCCCTCTTCCTTGAGCCACGTGGTCACGGTACCTTCGTTAACGGATTCGCCAAGCGCTGGCATCTTAACCTCGACGCCATCACCAGAACCGCCGGAACCACCGGAGGACTTGGCTTCTGGAGCTCCCTCCTGCTTGTCTTCTTCAGCCGCGTCTTCCTCAGCAGGAGCTTCTTCTGCCGGAGCCTCGGAGTCGGTATCTGCGGACTCGTCGTCGGCACCAGAATCCTTAGAGCCGGAGCCCGAGCCGTCGCCGATATAGCCGAGAACGGTACCTACATCAACGGTCTCGTCTTCGCCAACCTCAATGGATTCGAGAATGCCGGAAGCCGGTGCAGGAACCTCGGTATCAACCTTGTCGGTAGACACTTCGAGAATGGGTTCGTCGGCCTCGATCTCGTCGCCCACCTGCTTCAGCCAGGTGGTAACGGTGCCCTCGTTAACGGATTCGCCCAGTGCGGGCATCTTAATAGGTTCAGACATTGTCTTTAGTTCCTCTTCTCTCAGTTGTGAGTGTGAAGCGGCTTGCCTGCGAGGGCGAGGACTGCTTCTCCAACAGATTCGTTCTGGCTCGGGTGCGCGTGAATGAGCGCATCGAAATCTTCTGGGAAGGCTTCCCAGGCGACCATGAGTTCACCTTCGCCTACCTGCTCACCCATGCGTGCGCCGATGGCGTGGAAGCCAACGATCGGCCCGTCCTTTTCGCGAACGAGCTTGACGAAGCCTTGCGTTCCAAGCATCTGGGACTTGCCGTTGCCCGCGAGGTTGAACTCGGCGATCTCCACGTTGTCCTTACCGAACTTCTCTTCGGCGGCCGGTTGGGTAAGGCCCACGGAAGCGATTTCCGGATTCGAGAAGGTGACCTTCGGGATATTAACCTCCTGAATTGCCTTCGGCTTCAGACCGGCGATCTCTTCAGCAACGAAGATGCCTTGGAGGAACCCGCGATGTGCCAGCTGCACGCCAGGAACAATGTCGCCAACCGCGTAGATGTTGCCGACTCCGGTGTGTAGGCGCTCGTTGGTGAGCACAAAGCCCTTTTCCATGGGGATGCCCTGATCTTCGTAACCGAGGTTCGCGGTGGCGGGGCCGCGGCCAATGGCGATCAGCAGGTATTCGGCGTCGTACTGCTTGCCGTCCTGAGTAAAGACGTGAACACCGTTCTCGTCCTCTTCCACGCGATCGAACATGGTCTTGGTCTTGAAATTAATCTTGCGCTTACGGAACTGACGCTCGAGCATCTTCGACACGGCCGGATCCTCGTTGGGAACGAGTCGGTCGAGACCTTCAATAATGGTGACCTCGGCGCCCCACGAACGCCATACGGAGGCGAACTCGACGCCAATAACTCCGCCGCCGAGCACGACAACCGACTTCGGTGCCTGCGTCATTGTGAGAGCCTTCTCGGAGGTCATCACGCGGTCAGTAATTTCCTGACCAATAGTCTTTGAATAGGAGCCGGAGGCGAGAACAATGTTCTTGCCCTTGATCTGCTTGCCGTTGACCTCAACGGTGTCCTTGGCAACGAGACGGCCCCAGCCCTGAATGGTATCGACACCGCGTGAATCGACAAGACCCGTGAGGCCCTTGTACATCTTGGAGATGACGCCGTCCTTGTAAGCGTTCAGTCCCTCCATGTCGATGCCCTCGAAGGTGCCCTTGATTCCAATAGCATCGGCATCGCGCATCTCATCAGCGACGTCTGCCACGTGCAGGAGTGCCTTCGTGGGGATACATCCGCGGTGGAGGCAGGTGCCACCAACCTTGTCACCCTCAATGAGTGCGACTTTGAGACCGAGCTGTCCGGCGCGCAGAGCGGCGGCATATCCGCCCGAACCCGCACCGAGAATTACAACATCGTATTCCTGAGTTTCTGACACGAACCTCTCCCTCGAGTTTGGCCTTGGGGCGCTGGCTAGTCCAGTCCCATGGGCCTAATTGTTTCACTTTACGCGCGCAAATGCCCGTTAAACCGGCGTCGAATATCGAGGTACACGTAACCTCGAGACGTGCTTGGGTAGCGAGTGGCCGTAAACTGATTCCATGAGCTGGTTTTCGCGGAAAAAGAACGACGACGGCGGGTCCCGCTTTGGAAAGAAATCCGGGCGCGAGTCTACCGTTCAGTATTTGCGTGCCTTTATGGATTCTCGAACAGAGGTGGAGGCGTACTTCGAGCCGCCCACCCGCCTTGAACAAAGTGCGATCCTGCTCGTCGCCGGCGACGGCGAATGGACCCGACGCCGGGTTCCGGACATGAAGGAAGCTCTCAAGCTCGCTAAAGAACTAGGCGTTCCACTCTATGACGTTGCCCGGCACGGCTATCCGCGTTCCATGCGAGAATGGAACAGACGGAACCCGGGACTAGCGTCGCGATAGCAGCGGAGATGAAAACCGGGTCTAGCAATGAGCTAAACCCGGTTTCCTTGACTATCTTCCCGAAGCGGCTATCGGCATACGCGGCCTACGCGTCCGCCCGAGAACCCTCGAGATGAGCGATCAGAGTGCGTGTCATGGCGCCGGTGGCGCCCTTGGGGTACTCGCCGGCAGCAGATTCCCGGTTAAACGACGGGCCAGCGATATCAATGTGTGCCCAAGGCGTGTCATTGACGAATTCCTTGAGGAACAGGCCAGCTACAAGCATGCCGCCAAAACGTGACCCGGAGTTCTTCAAATCTGCAATGTCAGAGTCGAGAGAAGAACGCAGGTGCTTCGGAAGCGGCATAGGCCACGCCGGTTCGCCAACGGCGTCGGCGGAAGCGCAAAGCTGCTCACGCACACTTTCCGTGCCCATGATTCCGGTGGTCTGGTTACCGAGGGCGACCATTTGCGCACCGGTGAGCGTGGCGATGTCGATGACTTCGTCGGGGTTCTCTTCGCAGGCCATGATAAGTCCGTCTGCCATGACGAGCCGACCTTCTGCGTCGGTGTTGTTGATCTCCACGCTCTTGCCGTTGCGGTAGGTGATGACGTCGTCCGGGCGGCCAGCATTGCCGGACACCATGTTCTCGGCGAGGCACAACCAGGCAACTACCTTGCGTGCAACCTTGAGCTTGGCCAGCGCGATCACCGTTTGAAGCACGGTTGCGGCTCCGGCCATGTCCGTCTTCATCTCGGTCATGGCAGTGGCGGGCTTGAGTGAGTATCCGCCGGAATCGAACGTGATTCCCTTGCCCACGAGTGCTGAGAAGCCCTTGGCCTTTGAAGGATTCCACTCGATACGTACTAGGCGCGGTCCATTCGCAGAGCCGGCACCCACGTGCAGTAGTCCCGCAAGGTTCTCCTTTTGGAGATCCTTTTCTTCATACACCTTGACCTTGCAGCCAGCTTCCTTCGCTTCGGCCTCGGCAATTGCTGCGAAGCCGGCGGGGGACAGGTGGTTCGGAGCGGTATTGACAAGATCGCGTACCCGGTTAGTAGCGGAGTAGACGATGTCAGCTCGGCTCACAATGGCCTTGGAATCCGCGTGGACGCTCGTAGCAACGCATACGTTCGAAACCGGCTGATCCTTCGGCGCACGGTATTCGCTGAACACGTAGGAACCGAGACCGATTCCTTCGACTATGCTCTCGAGCCCCACAACCTTGTCGTGGTCAAATGCGATGGTCACGTCTTCCAAACCGGCCGCACTTCGCACGCCGGTTGCTGCCATTTGGCGCAGGCCCGACGTCACATCGTCAGCCACGCCAACTGCGATCACGATTTTCGTTGGGTCGGCTGGCGACACTATGCGTGTGGTTGCCAGCGCTGAGCCCTTAGCGCGTACTGTTGCAAGCGCGGATGCTACCTGCTCGATGAATGAGTCATCGGTAATGTTGGAAACGACGCGGAGGCCATCGCCTTCGGTGGTCACGCCGAGAATGAGATTCTGGGCAAGGTCATCTTGTACTTCAATAATCTTTATATTCGTCACGTGGGCAAGCCTATCGGAAAGAAGAGGACATGACGGAACCGGAACGCATCGCCGATACACGAGCTCCGGCTCATGGCTGGCCGCTACTCATCATCGCGGCGTTATGTATCGCTTCGGTGGTCTTCGTATGGCGCGGCGTCATCGGTACGACCAGCGCATTTTCGAATGGTGATCTGGTGATCGCCGGGACAACCATTGTTGCGATGCTCTTGTGGGTGGTGGGCTCTGCGGGCTTGGTTCACAATGGCCGGAAGATGCGTATCTTGGCTACGTGCGCGTGGTCGATTAACGTGCTGATGCCGTTTGTCGCTCTGCTAACGGGCTCTGCGGCGATGAGTCGGGTTAATCCCTGGTACGACGGCGGGTCTACCTACTATTACCTTCCCACTATTGGTGCAGTTGCTGCGGTTGTCTGGATCGCGTGGTCTGCTCCGGCAATTATTGCGAGTCGCTCCGGAAATTGAGGATCCATGTACCGCTTTATCTTCAAACACCTGATCACCCGTGTGGATCCCGAAGTGGCTCATCATCGCGCCATCGGCGCGCTGTCCATCTTTGGGCAGTTGCCGCTGGTCTCCCGCGCTGCAGCGTCCACAGTGTTTCGCACGCCTTCCACGGCTCAACGAGAGCTGTTTGGAAAGAAGATTGGCGGCGTCGTTGGCCTAGCGGCAGGGTTGGACAAAAATGCCGAAGCTATTCTTGGTCTCGATGCGCTTGGTTTTGGATTCATTGAAATCGGGACGGTGACACCTGAGCCGCAGCCGGGAAATGAGCCGCCGCGGCTGTGGCGAATCGTGGAGCAGGCAGCCATCCGAAATCGGATGGGCTTCAACAATATTGGCGCACATGCAGTCGCGAAAAACCTGCGTAAGCTTCGGGAAACTGAACGCGGACGTGACGTGGTGGTTGGTGTCAACGTAGGCAAGAACAAGTGGACGTCAGCCGAAGATGCGGTCGACGACTACCGTCAAGCAACTCGGATTCTCGCACCCTATGCGGACTATCTTGTGGTCAACGTTTCCTCACCAAATACGCCCGGGCTGCGAGACCTTCAAGCAGTGGAGTCGCTCGAGGCGATCGCCGATGCGACTCGCGAGGCAGCGAGGGAGGTTCGTCCCGGGGGAATACCGGTGCTGGTTAAGGTGGCTCCAGATCTTTTAGACGACGACGTTATTGAGATCGCGGCCATGATCGAACGCAGTGATCTTGCCGGCGTGGTCGCAACGAACACAACCATCGCTCACGAATTTGGCGACGGCGGATTGTCCGGTACGCCACTTAGCGCGCGTGCCCGAGAGGTTGTGCGACTTTTTAGCGCCAATCTTGGCCCGGAACGGATCATCATTGGTGTGGGCGGTGTGGGCACGCCGCAAGACGTTCGGGATATGAAAGAAGCCGGTGCAGATCTCGTCCAGATCTACACCAGCTTCATTTACGGCGGGCCAAGCTTGCCGAGCAAGCTCAACCGCACGGTATAGGCTACTTGCCCTTGGCCTTCTTTGCGGCCTTGGCCTCGGCTAGGTCCGCGCGAGTTGCACCTTCAGGGTACTCGCCGCGCTTGACCTGCGGCTTCGGCAGGCGCCAGTTTCTCAGGTAGAAGGCGCGGCCAAACATCTGCATGGTGAAACCGGAAGGAACTTCGTCGCTACCAAAGTGATGGGTTGCGAGGAGCTTGCAACGGCGAACGACGAAAATCGCCTGAATGAACATGACGAAGAAGATGATGTAAATGCCGAGCGTTACCCACTGCATGAAGTCGGGGAAACGTGCCTGCAGGAAAATCGTGGGCAGGAGAAGCAGAGCTAGTGGCATAAAGTAGCCGGCGAGCGGGGACGCTGCATCGATGAAGTCGCGGCCCCAACGACGAACCTTGCCGCGGTGCTGGTGTGGCATATTGCGCTCATCGCCCGTGCGCATCGCCTGCTGCTGGGTTTGATAAAGCTCATTCGAGCGAGCGCGGTCCTCCGCCTTGCGCTTCTTCTTCTCGTCCTTCGTGAGTGCGGTGCGGTCGGCAACGAGGGGACGACGACGCTGGGCTTCAACGTCCTTACGGCGCGGCGTGGGAGCGCCCTTAGCCGGGTTGTACCCCTTCGGCCTGCTGACAAACGGGCCGTTCTCCTCAGGTACCGGTTCCTGCTTTTTCGATCCGAACACTCGAATTCCTTTTCGCTACACATTCGCTACACATAGGCCACCGTCATTCTACGCATCGAGGGGCGAATTCGCAGACTCGGTAGGGGTGCGAGTGGCCATACTTAGCCGGATCTTGCAGCTGTCTTCACTTTGGCGCACAGACAGCGCTCCTCGCACGCTCTTAGCGGCGGTCATGGTTCGAAAGCCACGGTCACACTCGCCGGTGAACACCGCTAGAATCAAGTCATGACTACTGAAGTGAATACTGAAGAAATTATCTCCCGAGTTAACGCCGGCTTCGACAAGGCGAAATCCGAGCTCATTGATTTCGTACAGATCCCGTCTGTCTCGGCGTCGTCGTTCGATCAGACCACGCTTGTTGAGTCCGCGAATTGGGTAGCCGAGCGCGCTAAGCAGCTTGGTCTCGATACCGAAGTTATTCAGCTTCAGACCGAGGACGGCCGGACTGGGCGTCCTGCGATTCTTGCCTCGCGACCTGCGGAAGAGGGCAAGCCAACGATCCTTCTGTACGCCCACCACGATGTGCAGCCCCCGGGCGATTCCGCTAATTGGGATTCCGAACCATTTGTAGCCAATGAGCGCGACGGCCGTCTCTATGGACGCGGCACCGCCGACGACAAAGCGGGCGTGGTCCTCCATCTCGCCGCTATCGAAGCTGCGGACCCCGGCGTGGGCATTCGGCTTTTCATTGAAGGAGAAGAGGAAGTCGGTTCGCCAACGTTCGTCGATTTCCTCAACACCTACAAGGATCGCCTCGAAGCCGATGCAATCGTTGTAGCTGACTCCAACAACTGGAAGGTGGGCACGCCTTCGCTCACCACATCACTTCGCGGCGTCGCGCGTCTTGACGTCACTCTCACCGCGCTCGACCACGCCCTTCACTCAGGTATGTATGGTGGCCCAGTACTCGATGCCGTGACCTTGGCGGCTCGCCTCATTGCCACCCTTCACGATGAGGAAGGCAATGTTGCGATCGAGGGTCTGCTCCACGAGGACAATGTGGATGTGGATTACCCGGAAGAAGATCTACGTCGCGATGCCGGTGTTCTTGAGGGTATGCAACTTGCCGGCTCTGGTTCATTCACGTCGCGCCTGTGGACGAAGCCTGCAATTTCGGTTATTGGCATGGACGTAACCTCGGTTGACCTTGCCTCCAACACTCTTATTCCTTCCGTCAACATGTTGCTCTCGCTCCGTGTTGCGCCCGGCCAGGATTCGAAGGAAGCCGCGGTGCTTTTCGAAAAGCACTTGCGTAAGCACGCACCGTTCGGCGCTCACCTTGACATCTCCGTTGCTGAATGCGGACCTGCATTCCAAGCCGGAGAAGAAACCGACGTGATCCGAGATGCCCGCTGGGCGCTTAAGACAGCGTGGGATACCGAGCCCGTGGACATCGGTGTGGGTGGCTCTATTCCGTTTATCTCGGACCTCGCTGACGTGTTCCCGGACGCCGAGATTCTCGTGACCGGTGTCGAGGATCCAGACACCCGTGCACACTCGGAGAACGAGTCGCTCCATATCGAGGATTGGCGCAAGGCGATCATTGCTGAGGCGCTCCTCCTTTCGCGTCTAGGCGCGTAGTGCACATTCGGCTATGTGCCACCGCTCTACCTGGTATGACCCCGGGAGCGGTGGCACACATTGTGCGGGACGCGTGGCTCGAACGCCGGCCATCGGACGTCGTCGATACCCGTATCCTCTCCGACGGGGAGATCATCGGTAACGTAGGCACCGGGCTTGATGACGTCTTCCGTACGAGGTTTGCCGACGCCGTCGCCGACGAAGCGAGCGATCCGCGAAGAGTGCGGTGGGTCAGCCCCGAATCGCAAACCGGCATGCTCGACCTCGCTGAAGCGCTGACGTGGAATGGCGAGGGAAACCCGCGCGGATCGACTTCCTTTCTGGCAGAAGATCTTCGTTACTTCCGTGACCGAGGCATTCCCTCCGTGCACATACACCTTCCACAACTCATGAGAGCAAGCGATATTGGCCTCGGTTTGCTGAGCGAACTGACCGGGGTGGACGTGAGCTTTGACGAGTCGAGCGAGGAGCTCAGCGCCGTATTAGAGAAGGCGCGGAGCGAGATCCCTATGACTTTGACCGTGACGTTCCCCGCGGATTTGCGCCTCATAGGCGTGGATGGCATGGCTCGAAGGTGGGCGGTGCGGGGCTATGACTCTCAGGTAGCACAGGACTTTGAGCGCGTGGCCGGGCAGTTTGTCCAGAACCTCATCAAAGCTCAGCAATTGGGATCGCGTCGTTCATTGATTGCGACTCAGCTTGATGGTCGTGCTGCTTTTGCTGGTGTCGGTGGCGGGCTTGGATTCGTTTTAGCGTTGCTCGGCGGAAGCGTGCGCAGCATCGGTGAGTTCCTTCTATCGCATGATGGGCTACGCGAAGATACGGATCTTGTGGTGTATGTCTGCGCTGCTCTCGGTGTGGATTTGCCATCGGGTCTAGCAACCGTGACCAATCAAGCTGAGCGGGCTGGAGTCCCCATAGTCCTCGTCACTGATTATGCAGGGCTACGCAGGGGAGAACTCCCACGCCTTGGCCTACACGGATCCTACGAGTTACGTCCCGAGCGCGCGTTTGTTGCCGACGACGGCGGAATCCTTGAGATTGCAGACCTCCCCGAACGTTTGCGAGATACCACTGGCAGAGTTGCTCAGACTTGGGGCTGGGATTAACACGGAAAGTTCCGGTGTGATGTGACACGCCCCATTGGTTCAGTCAGCCGTGAGCCGATAGGCTGAGTAAGTATTTTCTAGGACGTTGGAGGTCCACAAATGAGCGAGACTCTAGATACAAGCACACACGGCGTTAACCTGAGTGAGGTTGCGGCCAATAAAGTGAAGTCGCTGCTCGAGCAGGAGGGTCGTGATGATCTTCGTTTGCGTGTAGCGGTCCAGCCAGGCGGTTGCTCCGGTCTCATGTATCAGCTCTATTTCGACGAGCGTCTACTCGACGGCGATGCCGTACGTGACTTTGACGGCGTTGAGGTCGTGGTAGATCGCATGTCGGTTCCGTACCTCGATGGTGCATCGATCGACTTCGCAGACACTATTGAGCGTCAGGGCTTCACCATCGATAACCCCAACGCAGCTGGTAGCTGCGCCTGCGGCGAATCGTTCCACTGAGTCACCAAATGTTCCCCTCCGGTGAAACTGGCGGGGAACATTTATGTTTGAGGAGTATCCGTATGCGTCGGACAGCCGCATTTCTTGCACTCGCCATGTCGGTAACGCTCGTTGCGTGTGGTGAAAATGAAGACCCCGTCAACGCCTCAGACGCGACCTCTGACGCCAGTGATGATGGCGCTACGGGAGACGTCGACACCACGCCAGGCACGGAAATGCCGACTCTCGATACGAGCGGTGAGAATCCGATCCTGTCATTCCCCGACTCCAACCCACCAGAAGGCCTGCAGGTCGAGGTGCTTGAAGAGGGGACCGGTCGCGTTATCGAAGATACCGACGAGGTTCGTGCACACTACGTGGGTCAAGTATGGGGAAACAGTGAACCGTTTGATTCCTCCTTCGAGCGCGGCGCAGCAACGGACTTCCCACTCCAAGGAGTCATCGCCGGGTGGACTGAGGGGTTGACCGGTCTCAAAGTAGGCTCGAAAGTGATCATGTCCATCCCAGCGGACAAGGGATATGGTCCATCGGGAGGCAACCCTGGAGCCGGAATTGGCCCCGAGGATACGATCGCTTTCTACATCGAGGTCAAGAGCGCTTACGGCGCGGATCAGGCTGGCGAAGCTGACGCCACATTGCAAGTTGACCTTGCTGATCTTCCGGTAGTTATCGACGGCGAACTTGGCGAACCGATTTCTATTACGGTCAAGGACGACGCCGATGAGCCTACCGAAGTTGTGACCACGGTGATTGCACGTGGATCCGGTGACCCCATCGGTTCGGTTGGCACAACGATCATCAATCAGTTTGCGATGTCCTTTTGGGACAACAGCGCCACCGAGGTCACATACACCCAGTTCGGGCCGCAGAAGCAGGTTGTTGGAAACGGTTCCATCTTCGATTCGCTCGAAGGTATTCCGGTAGGTTCTCGCGTGCTCGTGGAGGTTCCTGCAACGGACGGCGGCCCGGATGAAGTGACTGCTCCGGCCTACGCAGTGGTCATCGACATCCTCGGACAGATCCGGGGCGCTAATGACACGCCTACAGGTGGCGCAACAGGCGGTGGGCCAGATTCTGAAGCGTCACCAACCGACTAGTGTTTCACCCGCATAGGGTAACGGTTTCATCACGATCGGGGCAGATCGCCTTCCTGCTCCAGACAAACCGATACGCTCGAATTGTGAGCTTGACAACGACGTCAGGTCATTTAGTT
>CAYOEJ010000018.1:30853-36058 GCA_964403015.1 uncultured Arcanobacterium sp. | reverse complement strand
ATCGCGTGGCGCATCGAATGCCGAAGGGCGCTGCTGCGCGTAGTTCTCGGGCGAGTACTGTTCGGCGTAGTTCTGCTCGTACTCGTTGTACGCCTGCTGAGGCGAACCGTTACGGTAATTTCCACGCTGATCGTACTGATTCGGACGCGCCTGCGTCTGATTAAAGTACGGGTTGCGAGTCATCACGGGGTTGCTCAAAGTAACCTCCTGTTTTCACGCCACATCGGATATGCGGCTTTCTGCCATCAATACTAACGGCTCCGTAGGTTCAAACAAAAGAGCGGAGGCTCACCGTGAGCGAAAACGGGAAGTCGTCCCCGTACGGGAATAAAACTGTTTACCCACAGTTCGATTAGATTGAGTCGATCGCGGAGTAACATTGCTTCGACTAGCTCTCGCAACAACAGGGGAAATCTGATGATTACAGTTGAAAACCTGACCAAGGACTATGGAAAGACTCGTGCAGTCGACCATCTTTCATTCGCGCTTCGGCCAGGAACTGTTACGGGCTTCCTCGGACCCAACGGTTCCGGCAAGTCAACCACGATGAGGTGCATCGTGGGGCTCGATCGTCCCACCTCCGGCCGAACGGCCATCAAGGGTCAAGCCTACGAAAAGCTCGCATCTCCCCTCACCACAGTCGGCGCATTGCTGGATGGCAAAGCCTTCCACCCCAAGCGCACGGCAAAACAGCAACTTGAAATCGTCGCTGCCAGCCATGGCATTGGAAAAGCCCGAGTCAACGAAGTCATGGAGCTGACGGGTATCGCCAAGGTTGCAAAGCAGAAGCTCGGCGGCTTTTCCCTGGGCATGGGTCAGCGGTTGGGCATCGCTCTTGCTCTGCTTGGCGACCCCGAGGTTCTTATTTTCGACGAGCCGGTTAATGGCCTTGATCCCGACGGCGTCCGGTGGGTTCGCAAGCTGATGCGCGATCTTGCTGCTGAGGGCCGGACAGTTCTGGTATCTTCCCACCTCATGTCAGAAATGGCACTCACCGCCGACGACCTCGTGATCATCGGCCGCGGTCGTCTCATCGCCTCTGGCGCAATCTCCGACTTCACCGAATCCGCAGGTAAGAGCCGTATTCGCGTGGCCGGACCCAAGGTTTCGGATATGCAGACAATCCTCCGCGAGCGCGGCCTGTCTCCCGAATTCCATCAACCAGAAGAGCGCTATCCACAAGGCTTTATCGAGCTCACTGGAATGCGCCGCCAGGAAGTTGGCAAGCTCCTTTACGAAGAGAAGTTCGAGATCCATGAACTCTCCGAAAGCTACTCCTCCCTCGAAGATGTGTTCATGGAACTGACTTCCGATCAATTGGATTACACATCTGGACAGACCAGCTCCAGCCCTCAGCAGCGCGGCGGTGGTTACCATCAGCAGCACGGCGGCGGCAACCCCCAGCAGGGTGTCCCCCAAGGTGGCTACCCTCAGCAGCGCGGTTACCCACAAGCCAACACTGGGCAAGCAGGGTTCCCACCTCAGGGCAACTACCTGCAGGGATCGAACCAGCAGAACCACTACCCACCGAGCCCCGATCAAGGCGGCAGACCGCAACACAATGACGGCCACGCACAAGAAGGGCAGAACTGACATGACCGCAGTCGCATACTCCCCCCGCAATGCATCCGCGCACCGCGTGACTTTCCTGCGTTCGGTCATGTCCGAACTCAAGAAGTTCCAGCTGCGTTCATTTATTCTCACCGGCGCACTGGCGATCATCATCTACACGGTGCTCATTTTCTTCGTCACGAACTCCGACCATTTCACCGCTGTCGAGGTGGATATCATCACCCCCGGCTGGGCGTTCTTGGCTCTCTTCTTCGTGATTATCGGCGCGCTGTCCGTGACGCACGAATATTCGCACAACACGATGCGTACAACAGTCCTCGCAACACCTAACCGACCAGTCGCTTATCTTGCAAAAACGACCGCGCTCACACTCGTAGCGTCGCTCATTGCTGTGACCACCACGGCAACGTCGGTACTCATTGCAGCAATGAGGCTCGGAGATGCGCTCGAGTTCTCGGGACCTTCCATAAGATCGATTGCAGTCTTTGCTGTCCTTCAGGTGCTCATAGCGCTCATGACCATGGGCTTTGGATACATCTTCCGGTCAACAGCCGTGTCGATCGCGCTCATGGTGTTCTTGCTTTACATCATCGACATCACATCGCTCATCCCCATGGATCTATTCCGCGAAGTGTTGCCGAAGTTCTATCCCAACTCACTCGGCAGCGAGGCACTTGAATCACCCGAAGCGTTCTTCATCGGCAACCCCATCGGAGATCCGAACCTCGCACTGTTGATTTTCGTCGGCTATACCGTGGTTGCGCTCGCTGCGGGTCTCGTCCGCTTCCATAGGCGCGACGTCTAACGTCTCCGAATAAGAAGTCGTCCCCAGCCTAGAAACTCGGGACGACTTCTTTTTTGCTTTCGTGGCGGTATCACGACGACGGTGCGCTCACGCCTTTGACACCACGTTCACTTGGTCAGCTTGGGAATCAAGACCGGGGTCGCGGCCTTGTACTCCTGGTAGTCGGCGTCGTCTCCCCAGCGCTCATCGGCAGACTTCTCGAGCATAGGAATGCCGGAAACCTTGGTAAGGAGTAGCGCGGTAAAGAGCGGCGAAATGACGCCGATCCACTGCCAGCCCACAAACGCGGGAGCAGCCAGAATAAGCACACCCGTCCAGAGGAGAATCTCGCCAAAGTAATTGGGGTGGCGCGATCGCGACCACAGACCCTCGTTGATGAACTTACCCTCGTTCGCCGGATCCTTCTTGAATGAGGATTTTTGAAGGTCGGCGGTGATCTCGATTCCGATGCCAACTATCCACACGGCAATGCCGATAATTCCAATCCAGCCGAGCGGTGGTTGATTGTCCGATGTGATTGCAATCCACGCAGCCGACGCAGTGAACGACACCCACAGACCTTGCAGTGTCCACGTAAGCAGGAAACGCGCAGGGTTACGTTTGATGTCGTCGAATCTAGAGTCATCTCCCGCTGCCAGCACGCGCTTGAAGAGGAAGGATGCAAGACGTGCAGACCACAAGATCACCATCGCGCCGGCGATCCAGCCGCGCGCAGAGATGTCCGGTGTTGCGATGAGGACGAACGTGGTGACGGAGATAAAGGTGACGCCACCCATGAGGTCGTAGTACTTTTCGGTTCCCGCCATAAGTGCAGGAACGAAGACTATCCACTGAATAAGCACGGCAGCTGCAACTGCAATGGCAAAGATGGGGATACCAGCGAGCGTTTCTCCGCGGTGACTTCCTGCCCAAGCAACAAGTGCCGCAACAATCACCGCGACAATAATAATTCCGTAGAGCTTTACTGACTTACTCAAACCGTTTCCTCCCGTAGATGGACTCTCCCCTGCTCCTGACCTCTGCCGGAGCACTCTGCACAACCCCGCTCGAAAGCTTGGCTCTGTGCCGGAAAAATCCCGAACGTTCGAAACTCTACCCGAGTCGAGCGGAGCCCTGACACTCGAGAACTGTGATTAATAGGAACCGGTGGCAACGGCGTCGTCGGCAGAGTCAACCGCGAGCTAGGAAGCCCAGCGAGGTTTCCGACGGCAACAAATGGCAATGTGACGCACAACTTTTCTGGGCACATCACCGAGCCAGCCACCACTGATTAAGAAGATTTGCAAAATCATGGGTGAACGAATGAATCCCTGAATTTCGGGACAAAAGTCGCAGTGCCTCCAGTGGGACTCGAACCCACACTGAATCGATTTTAAGTCGACTGCCTCTGCCGATTGGGCTATGGAGGCGACTGTGCAAGCATACCGATCCCCGAACGCCTTATCCAACACCGGGAAAAGGGATTACACTCATACTAAATCCACACACTCGGCGATGGCGCCGCATTGTTGTTGGTGCACCAACGTCAGAAATACGATCGGAGTACCGAATGTCTCAACGGAGAGGCCCGATAGCACGTTATCGTTTCGCACTCAGGAACGAAACGTTTGCCGGCATTGTGCTGATTATCGGCGCAATCATCGCTCTTATCTGGGCAAACTCACCTGCGCGTGAGACGTACTTCGATGTCGCTGCAACGGTCGTCGGACCGGAGGCCCTGCACCTCGACCTGCCGCTTTCCGCCTGGGCGTCTGACGGTCTTCTCGCGATCTTCTTCTTCATTGTGGGTATGGAGCTGAAGCAAGAATTTGTGGTTGGCTCCCTGCGCGATATGAAGCAAGCCCTCGTACCTGTTCTTGCCGCAGTATTCGGCATGGCCGGGCCCGTCTTGCTCTACGCCCTGATCCAGGTGCTCACCGGATCTGGAAACTTCCAGGGCTGGGCCGTTCCGGTAGCAACAGATATTGCGTTCGCGCTCGGTGTGCTGGGCGTGTTCGGCAAGGGTCTACCACCCGCAGTGCGCACTTTCCTCATGACGCTCGCGGTGGTCGATGACCTACTCGGTATTATCATCATCGCCATCTTCTTCTCTTCCGGGATCAACTTCCTTTTCCTTGCCCTGTCCTTGCTGACCATCGGTGTGTTCGGCTTCCTCGTTCAAAAGCGCATCACGCGCTGGTACATCCTGTGGCCACTCGGCATCCTTGCCTGGTATTTCATGCACGGAGCAGGCGTACACGCCACGATTGCTGGCGTGGCACTCGGTATGACCATCCCCGCCATCATGAAGCGCGGCGACGACAACTCCCTCACGCACGTATTCACCGAGAAGCTCAACTTCTACTCGGCGGGAATCATCCTCCCCATCTTTGCCTTCTTCGCAGCGGGCGTGAACATCGTCGATTCAGGCGGCTTCGGCCAGATGCTCTCGGATCCAGTCGCCATGGGCATCTACCTCGGCCTGCCGTTCGGTAAGTGCATCGGAATTTTCGGTGGCGTGTTCCTGCTGGTGAAGGTGTTTAGACTCAGGCTGGGCAACGGAGTCGACCTGCCGGATATTTTCGGCGTCTCGCTCGTTGCCGGTATTGGATTCACGGTGTCGCTGCTGATCGCAACCCTGTCCTTCGACGCGGCAGATCCACACGGTGCCCACGCGCGCGTTGCGGTGATCCTCGGCTCGCTGATCTCGATGGTACTTGGCGGAATCGCGCTGCGCGTGCGTGCCAACCAGCGCATTCGTCACGCCGGACGCAGACCGCGTGGTCGCTCCACGTCGCCTTCGGATACCTTCCGGGACTGACGACGACGGGTTCCTTCCGGGACTGACG
>CAYOEJ010000018.1:26891-30753 GCA_964403015.1 uncultured Arcanobacterium sp. | reverse complement strand
CCTTCCGGGACTGACGACGACGGGTTCCTTCCGGGACTGACGTCGGAGCCTTCATCAGTTGCTGACCGATAGCCTCTGTGACCTCACGGTCAAAGACCTACCGGCGGGTCAATGACGACGACGGGCTAGCGCTCACGCTGGGCGGTTGGGACTCTCCGCCGCCCACAGCGCTAGGCCATCGAGAATGTCGTGCTCTGACGTAATGGCATGAGTGACGGGGGCATCCGCATCTGCGGTGCGAACCGCCACCCGGCGCACGATCTGCTGCCAGACGAGCGCGCCCGCCTGAATCACATCAACTCGACCTGGATGCATGAAGCCGAGGTTGGCGCGTTCAATCGCGGTGGCTCTAATAAACCATTCGCACACGCCATCAATTTCCGCGAGCGATAGAGACGTGCCGTGGATGGCCTCGGGATTATAAAAACCGAGATCTAGAGCTTTGGCGGTGATGGTCGTGATGGATCCGGCCAAACCCACCAAGCTGCGGGTCTTGGAAAGATCAACGTAGTTCTCCGCCTCATCGAGGGCCGCCTGCACATCGCCGCGCGCCGCGGCGATCTCGGCATCGGTCGCAGGGTCACTACGCATGTGACGCTCGCGCATACGCACGCAGCCAACGTTCATGGAAAAGGCAGAAATGACGTGGCCGTCGCTGTTTCCGAGTACCAGTTCGGTTGAGCCACCGCCGAGATCCACGGCGAGCATCGGCGAGTCAGCCGAATCTTCCAGCGCCGAGATCGCACCCGCAAAAGACGCGCGCGCCTCTTCGTCGCCGCTCAGGACTTGGGGCTCGACACCGAGGCGCTCGCGAACGCCGTCGATAAAGACATCGCGGTTCGAGGCATCGCGCGTGGCAGAGGTCGCGGCAAAACGAATGGACTCCACCCCGTGCTCGCGGCACTGAGCGGCGTAGTCGTCGATAAGTTTGAAAGTGCGGGTCAGCGCCTGCGGATCAAACTGGCCTGTCTTGTCCACCCCTTGGCCGAGGCGCACAACTTCCATGCGCCGCACGGCGTCGTCCAGCGGCGCGTCTTTGCCAGGCACGTCGGCGATCAGCAAACGTGCGGAGTTCGTCCCACAATCAATTCCAGCTACTCTCACACTCTTACCTTTTCATGCACATCGGCGCGGTTGCAACGGTCGTTCTACTGCTCGGTTCGTCGAAGGAGTACCGCGCCTACTCCGCAGCTTCACACTTGCACACGTCAGGATCCCAGCCCGCGGCGGCAAGAGCGTCATCGCCCACGGGGCATACGCCCGGTCCCGCAGCCAGCGCATACCCGGCCAAGGCATGTAGGCACTTCACCCGGTTTGGCATTCCGCCGGCGGACTTGCCGCCCAATTCGGGGACGACGTCGAGCTCGTCGCGCCGCTTTACAAAGCTTTCGTGAGCGCGTTCGTGAGCGGCAAGATATTCGGGATCCGCCGCAAGACGCTCATTGTAGGCAACCATCCCACCCGAGCTCTCCGCACGGGAGATCTCCTTGACCAGCCAAGGCAGCGACAGGTAAAAGAGCGTGGGAAATGGGGTGCCATCGGGAAGCCTGGGATACGTGACGGTGACTGCGGGGACACCGCATGCACAGCGAGCGCCGATACCGATGAGGCCGCGCGGGTCACGGCCAAGCTGAGCGGTGAGAGTTTCCCTGTCACCGGGACGAACCTCCGTGGCATTCGCAGCTACCTTTCGCAGTTGCTCTAGGCTCGGCGTTGGAATCTCATTCATCTGAAGTCTCTCCGGTGTCTTGGACGCTGTCGGCTGGTTCGGCTGGTTCGGCGTCGTCCGTATACTCGTCGCCCGCGGGTTCGGCGTCGTCCGTATACTCGTCGCCCTCGGTAGATCCCGGGGTGGCGGGCGCGTCAATAACCGGCACCTCCGACGGATTCTCGAAATCCCCCACTTGGCCAGCAACCGAGATCGAGTCCCACATCGTCACGTAGTAGGGCGTCGATTCACGCCGCAGACGATTCACTTCCTCCGCCCGCTGCGCCAGTTGTTCGCTCGCAGTGCCGGCGTCGGGATCCGTGACTGAATAAAGGGTCTGACCGGGCATGACATACCCAAGTCGTTCACGTGCTTGGGACTGGATGTAGCTCTCGTCCTTCCACAGCTCGAGCTCCCGTTCGAGCTCGGCTACCCGTACTTCCGTTTCTTCCAGATTCGCAAGAACGGTTCGCTTTTCCTGCTGCTGAGCCAGGTACTGGTTGAGCGGCGTTGCCACAATGAAAATTGCGACGGCGGCAAAAGCTAAGACGACGGCAAGGCGAAGGGAAATCTGATGGGTCTTCTCCTTGCCCTTGATCACGAGGTTCCACTTGGAACCAAATCGCTCGGAAGAATTCCGTCGCCGAGCGGCATTTTCGAGATTTCTGCTCTCCGGCCGGGATTTCTTCGGCGACGACGCCGGTCGGTTTGTTTTGCTCGTGGGCTTCGGCGGAACTTTGGAGGCTTCTGCTCGCCTGCGCGCCGACGATGCTGCGGATGGCCGCTGCTTTCCGGATGCACGCGACGACCCCGACGGGCGGGGTCGACGTGGTCCTGGGCGGCGAGAGCTCATGGTGCCTAGTCTAGGGCGCTGCCATCACTTGGCAGATATTCGACTCGGTGGGTTGTGTGCCACAGCGGGATTGGCAACCTTGCGGCGTAGGTAGCTTTGCAAGGTTCCCAAAACGATTTCACATAGGAGTGCCAATGCGATGACGAGCAGAGCGCTAGCGAGCATCAGCGGATAGTCGTTCGTTTTCAAGCCCGTGAAGAGGAACCGTCCCAGACCGACGTCGGCGGTATATGCGGCGAGTGTCGCGGTTGAGACGACCTGAAGCGTGGCTGTGCGTATTCCGCCGAAGATCACCGCAATCGCTAACGGTAACTCCACTTTAAAAATGAGTTGTGCTCGACTCAACCCGGTGGCAATAGCGCCATCGCGAACCTGAGGGTCAACCGCTGCAACACCGGCATATGCGCCCGCTAGCAACGACGGAATAGCGAGCAAGACGAGTGCCACGAGAGGTGCGCGCAGCCCGATACCGAGGATAAGACCGAAGAGAGTGAGTAAGCCGAGCGTGGGGATGGCTCGCACCGCTCCCGTAATTCCAGCAACGGCTCCGATGCCGCGCCTCGTGTGCCCAATCGCAACACCTAGCGGGATCGCCACAATGGCAGCTAGCCCTACTGCCAGTGCGCTCACGCCGAGGTGCTCTATTAACCGCGCCGTAATTCCGGAGGTACCGGACCAGTGTGAGGGGTCGGTGAGCCAGTTGAAGGTCTCTTGTACTATGCTCATCACTTCGCCCTCGATTCTCGAGACCACGGCATCAGAACACGGCCGAGGAGAAGGAGCACAGCGTCGATGACGAGCGCGAGAATGACTGTCATGGCAATGCCCGCGAGCACTTCGCTGAGGATTCCGCGCTGGAAGCCATCGGTCAGTAACGAGCCCAGGCTCGGCATGCCTACGAGAGCGCCAATCGTTGCCAAGCTGATCGTGGACACCGAAACGACCCTGATGCCGGAAAGTAAGACCGGGCCAGCAAGCGGGAGTTCGACTTTCCAAAAGCTCATCCAGCGGCTCATCCCCATTGCGCGCGCAGATTCTCGCGCGAAACTATCTACGGATCCGAAACCATCTGCGGCGCTTCGTACCAAAAGCGCGACACCATAGATGGTGAGGGCCGCGACGATCGTCATTGGGGAGCGCAAAGCGGTCCCCAAAATCATGGGCAGGACGATGATGAGCGGGAGCGCCGGTATTGCGTACATCAGCGAGGTGAGAGTAGCGACAGGTCCGCCGACCTTCGGCCACCTAAAGCCCACGTAGCCCAACGGGACGGCGATGAGCACCGCCAACGCGATTGCCGG
>CAYOEJ010000018.1:23543-26791 GCA_964403015.1 uncultured Arcanobacterium sp. | reverse complement strand
CGAAGGATGACGACGGTGTCGCCCAAGCGGAAGGCTTCGTCCACGTCATGGGTGACGAAAAGGATCGTCTTGCCGAGTTCCTTTTGTAAGCGGAGCATTTCATCCTGGAGTTCCCGGCGCACGATGGGATCCACCGCACCGAATGGTTCATCCATCAACAAAATGTTCGGATCAGAAGCCAGCGCCCGTGCAACGCCAACGCGTTGCTGCTGACCGCCCGAGAGCTGGGCGGGGAAGCGCGAGGCGAGCCGCGCATCGAGACCAACGCGCACGAGCAGCTCCTTGGCTTGAGAGCGGGCATCACGCTTGGAAACGCCATTGAGCATCGGCACGGTGGCGATGTTGTCCGCTATGGTTCTGTGCGGCATAAGGCCGCCGTTTTGAAGAACGTAGCCGATCGACCGACGCAGCTTGACCGGGTTGACCGAGGAAACATCGGTATCGTCGATGAGAACTCGACCCGATGTCGGTTCCACCATGCGATTGACCATCCGCACAAGCGTGCTCTTCCCGCAGCCGGAGGATCCGAGAAGAACCACGGTGTGATGGGATGGGATCTTGAGCGAGAAGTCGTCGACCGCCGTCGTCCCCGGATACTCCTTGCGGACGGAATCGAAAAGAATCATGAGTTTTCGGAAAGCCACTCGGATGCGAGTTCGGCTGCTGAGGCTTGGTCGTCTACCGAGCGCTGGTTCAGCGCAACGAGCTCTTCGGACGTGAGCTTGGCAGAAATCTCGTTGATAATGTCCGCTGCCGCATCGTCTACTCGGTCCGAGACAACCGGAACCACGTGGGAGGCGAGGAACATTGCCTCAGGATCCTCGAGAACGGTAAATTCGTCGCCTGCGAGTACCGGGCTAGCGGTGAAGATGTTGACCAGCTCAACCTCGCCGTCACGCAGTGCCTTAATGGTGAGCGGACCGCCAGAATCCTCAATGGGGGTGAACTCGACGTCTACGCCGTAGATCTCCCGCAACCCTTCGGGGCCGTAGGGGCGAACCTCGAGTTCGGAGTTTCCGCCGAGCGTGAGTCCATCGATCCCGGCGAGGTCGCCAATGCTTACGAGGTCGTGTTCGTCAGCAAAACTACTGAGAACCACATAGGAGTCCTGATCGGTGGCGGGTGCCTGATCAAGGACCCGCAGGCCGTCAGGAAGTGCGCCATTAAGCTCGCCGTACACGTCCTCGGGGCTCTTGGCCTCGGTATCCGGAGCAAAGTACTGGAGGAAGTTTCCTGTGTACTCGGGAAGCACGTCGATGCTGCCGTTTTCTAGCTCTGGCATGTAGACCTCACGGCTACCAATGCGGAAGTCGCGGTTGATCGTGTAGCCCTCAGCTTCTAGCGCCTGGGCGTAGATCTCGGCGATGATCTCGTTCGAATAATAGTCCTGGCTGCCAATAGACAGCGTGGTGGTTTCGGTGTCCGGCTGGGTAGTTTCGCTACCTTCATCGAGCGGATCGGATCCGCCGCAGGCGGCAAGGGTAGCGGTGAGGGCAATGGATGCCATGATGGCGAGCGAACGAGACATGATTTCCTAACGCTGAGTGCAGTCACGGTGAGTCGATTCCCTGCCATCCTATGCTGCAAATACGCCAGTCCGAAAGACACAATGGAATGCAACGCTGCGGGCGAAAGAGATCCCCGCCCTGCCGGGTGGGCAGGGCGGGGACGTCCGTTGCTTGTGTTTAAGAGCTAAAAGCTCTTACACGCGGCAGTCTCAGGCCTGGAAGCGAGGGAATGCCGATGCGCCAGCGTAAACTGCTGCATCGTCGAGTTCGTCCTCGATGCGCAGGAGCTGGTTGTACTTGTTCACGCGCTCGCCACGAGCAGGTGCGCCAGTCTTGATCTGACCGGAGTTGGTGGCAACTGCGAGGTCAGCAATCGTGGTGTCCTCGGTTTCACCGGAACGGTGGGAGGTCATGGACTTGAATCCTGCACGGTGTGCGTTGTCCACGGCTTCGAGGGTCTCGGTGAGGGTACCGATCTGGTTGACCTTCACGAGGAGGGCGTTTGCTGCGCCGGTGTCGATACCGCGCTGGAGACGCTCGGGGTTGGTCACGAACAGGTCGTCACCAACAATCTGTACGCGATCGCCGATCTGGGTGGTCAGCGCGGTCCATGCGTCCCACTCATCCTCAGACAGCGGATCCTCGATGGAAACGAGCGGGTAATCGGTCACGAGCTTCTCGTAGTAAGCAACCATGTCCTCGGTGGACTTGGAGCCACCTTCGAACTGGTAGCCGCCATCCTTGAAGAACTCGGTTGAGGCAACGTCAAGTGCGAGAGCAACGTCTGCACCCGGCTTGAGGCCAGCCTTCTCGATTGCCACAAGGATCAGGTCCAGAGCTGCAGCGTTGGACTCGAGGTTCGGCGCGAAGCCACCCTCGTCACCAAGACCGGTAGCAAGGCCGCGCTCCTTGAGAACGGACTTCAGTGCGTGGTAGACCTCAGCACCCCAGCGAAGGGATTCCTTGAAGGTCGGGGCACCGATAGGAGCAATCATGAACTCCTGGATGTCAACGTTGGAGTCCGCGTGCGAACCACCGTTGAGGATGTTCATCATCGGAACCGGAAGAACGTGAGCGTTCGGGCCACCGAGGTATGCGTAAAGCGGCAGACCAGCGGACTCCGCTGCTGCCTTCGCAACTGCGAGCGAAACACCGAGGATGGCGTTGGCGCCGATCTTGCCCTTGTTGGCGGTGCCATCGAGCTCGATGAGGGTCTGGTCAAGGAAACGCTGGTCGGACGCAGCCAGACCAAGAATCTCCGGCTCAATAACCTCGGAAACTGCGGCTACGGCGTCGGCAACGCCCTTGCCGAGGTAACGAGAGTCGTCGCCATCACGGCGTTCTACGGCTTCGAATGCGCCGGTGGACGCACCGGATGGAACCTGCGCACGGGCGAATACGCCATTGTCGAGTAGTACCTCGACCTCGACGGTCGGGTTGCCACGAGAATCAAGAATTTCACGAGAGGCTACGGCCTCGATGCTTGCCACAAGGACTCCTTCATTTTGACTGTAATGTCACGCATCGAGCTAGGAGCACCGATACGCACTGGATGGGGCGCTAGCCCAATCCGCTTCTTACATTGTCCTACGAAAGTGCCTAGGAATACACTTTCGCGACCAAATAGGGGGCTAGTTTTTGCTCTCCGGGCAATCCGAAGGCACGTTTTCATGAGGAACGACGGCGTTTCGTCCCGAACCCGGTATGGGGCACGTCACGAACACTGGGCTTCACGAACAC
>CAYOEJ010000018.1:18236-23443 GCA_964403015.1 uncultured Arcanobacterium sp. | reverse complement strand
GGGCTTCACGAACACCGGGCTTCACGAACACCGGGCTCACCATGAACGGTGGGCGCCTCATGAACGGGTGGCACGTCACGAACACGGGGCGCGGTACCGCCGAAGACAGGCCGCGAGCGCAACTCTTACGAACCGAGGCTCGCAAGGAAGACCGAATCGAGAACCTGCTCTACGAAATTGAACATGTCCTCATCCTCAACCGGCTTGCTGGCACCAAGACGATTGCCGCCCGGATCGGGAACCGGAACGAGCAGCGTGCGGATGGCGGCCTTGGCGGTCGCCCGCGGATAGAGTCGGCGCAGGCGTGCCTGACGAGCGTCGGAGAGAACCACGGGGGCAAAACGCACATTGCGACCCTGCATCGTGATCTCCTCGATGCCCGCCTCGCGAGCCTTCTCACGAACGGCAGCGAGCCTGAAGAGTCGTTCAACCTCGATCGGGATCTCGCCGTACCGGTCCACGAGTTCGGAGCGGACGTCGTTACGCTGAGCCTGCTCCGTGGTCGACGCAATCTTCGAGTAGATTTCCAGTCGCAGCCGCTCCGAGGTCACCCACGTCTGCGGAACGTAGGCCTCAATCGGAAGCTCAATGCGCATCTCAGCAGACTTTTCGGCCTCGGTGCGCTTGTCTTGGCCGGTAATGTTCGCAACTGCCTCGGAGACCATGCGCAGGTAGAGATCGAATCCCACGCCCGCGATGTGGCCGGACTGCTCGCCGCCCAGCAGGTTACCCGCGCCGCGGATCTCTAGGTCCTTGAGCGCGACCTGGATGCCGGCGCCCAACTCGGTGTGCGAGGCAATGGTGCGTAGGCGTTCGATGGCAGTCTCGGTCATCGACTTATCGCGCGGATACAGGAAGTAGGCATAGGCGCGCTCTCGGCCACGTCCCACTCGTCCACGCAGCTGGTGGAGCTGAGAGAGGCCAAGTTTGTGTGCGTCCTCGACAATGAGCGTGTTCGCGTTCGAGATATCGAGTCCGGTTTCCACAATCGTGGTACACACGAGTACGTCGATGTCTTTGTCCCAGAACTGCTGGATCACGTCTTCGAGCTGGTGCTCGCCCATCTTTCCGTGGGCCACGCCAATGCGTGCTTCGGGCACGAGTTCAGAAAGTTCGGCGGCAACGCGGTTAATCGACTGAGTGCGGTTATGAATGTAGAAAATCTGGCCGTCGCGAAGGAGTTCGCGCTTAATCGCTGCCGAGATTTGCTTTGGTTCATGAGCACCGACGTAGGTCAGGATCGGGTGGCGTTCTTCTGGCGGAGTTGCCAGCTGGGACATCTGCCTGATCCCGGTCACGGCCATTTCCAGCGTACGTGGGATGGGGGTGGCAGACATCGCAAGGACGTCCACCGTGGGATACAGCTGCTTGAGCATCTCCTTGTGTTCCACGCCGAAGCGTTGCTCTTCGTCCACAATCACGAGGCCGAGATCCTTGAAACGCACGTCGCCGGTGATGAGGCGGTGCGTTCCGATAACGACGTCGATCGACCCATCGCGAACTCCCTGACGAACCTTTTCCGCTTCTCGATCCGTTTGGAAACGTGAAAGACCAGCCACTTCCACCGGGAATCCGGCGTAGCGTTGCGTGAAGGTCTCGAGGTGCTGCTGGACCAGCAGGGTGGTTGGCACAAGAACCGCCACCTGCTTGCCGTCTTGGACAGCCTTGAACGCGGCTCGCACCGCGATCTCGGTCTTGCCATATCCCACGTCACCCGAGATGAGGCGATCCATGGGCTCTGGCGACTCCATGTCACGCTTGACATCGTCGATCGTGGACATTTGGTCGGGCGTTTCGATGTATTCAAACGCGTCCTCGAGCTCACGTTGCCACGGGGTATCCGCGCCAAAGGCGTGGCCCTTCGTTGCCCGACGCTGAGCGTAGAGACGAATGAGTTCGCGAGCGATCTGCTTGACCGCCGCGCGCGCCTTGGCCTTTGTCTTCTCCCAGTCGACGCCGCCCATCTTGTTCAGCGATGGCGCATCGCCGCCCGAGTACTTGGTGACCTGATCGAGTTGATCAGTGGGAACCCAGAGCTGATCGCGCGGGCCGCCCCGCTTCGATGATGCATACTCGAGCACGACGTACTCTCGCTGGGCGCCGTTCGGTCCGCCCAACGCGCGCTTTGCGAGCTTGACGAACTGGGCGACGCCGTGGCGCTGGTGGACGACATAGTCCCCGGGCTTGAGCTGAAGCGGATCTACCGCGTTCTTCCGCCGCTTCGGCATCGCGCGCTGTTGGCGCGTTGCGTTGCGAACGCGGCCAATCAGGTCTTGGCTACCGAGAACGGCTAGCTTGAGTCCATCAGCGATCATTCCCGAGGTGAGCGGAGCTGCGGTGACGTAGACGACGCCGGGGTTCAGCTGGCTCGGCAAGTCGTCAACGTAGGTGGCCGGCACGTCAGCATCCGAAAGCTGCTCACAAATTCGCCGTCCCAAACCTGCACCTTCAACCGCGAGCACGATCTGCCACTGGTTCTTTGCCAGCTTGCCAAGCTCCGTGAGGGCATGTTCAACATTGCCGGCGAACTTTTGTGGCTCACGAAGGTCGAGAGAGATGACGTCCTCAGACACAAATCCGCCCAAAGTCCACCAGCCGAGCCCAAGCTCGCGTGCCTCGGCACGCACGTCTGTCAGCTCGGCAAACGACGCTCGATTGACTTCGATCGGAACCTGCCCGCCGGAGGCAGCCGATGACCACGCCGCGCTTAGGAATTCTTCGGTCGTGCTGATGAGGGATTCGGCGCGGGCCTGAATCCGCTCCGGTTCAACGAGGTGGATGCGCGCGTCCTTGGGCAGCTGAGATACTACCGAGACCATTTTCTCTACGAGAATCGGGGCGAGGGATTCCATGCCCTCCACTGCAATCCCATTGGCGATCTTGTCCAGCATGTCCACCGCGCCCGGAAGTGTGGTGATGGCTTGCGAGGCGCGCGAGCGGACGTCGTCGGTAAGCAGAATTTCGCGGCACGGAGGTGCGTAAAGCGAGCGAACCTCACCCATCGAGCGCTGGTCGGAGATCGCGAAGGTGCGAATCTCATCGACCTCGTCACCAAACATCTCCACGCGCAGCGGGTGGTCCTCGGTGGGCGGGAAAATGTCGATAATACCGCCACGCACGGCGAACTGGCCGCGCCCTTCAATCATGTCCACCCGGGTATATGCGGCATTGACCAGCGATTCTTGGAGTTCCTCGAGGTCAATCACGTCGCCCACCTGCACGTGAACCGCTTCCATTTCGCCGAGCCCATCCACGATGGGCTGCAATAGTGCACGAACTGGAATGACGAGCACCTGCAGGGGCGCGAACTCCTCCGGATGGGCGAGCCGGCGCAAGGTTCGGATTCGGCGAGCCACCGTGTCAGAGCGTGGTGAAAGCCTCTCGTGCGGAAGCGTTTCCCATGCGGGATAGAGGTCGATGGCATCGTCGGGAAGATATCCGCGCAGGGCCGATGCGAGATCCTCGCCGTCCTTGCCCGAGGCCGTCACAGCGACCTGGAGTGGACGCGCCTCGCCGGTGCGCGCCCCCGCTAACTCCGCAAGAACGGGAGCAACAGCACCCCGTGGGATTCCGACGTCGGCGAAACGAGCGTCTGCGATATCGTCAAGCGTCTCATTGCGAGAGAGAATGTCGAGAAGTGGACGGAGATCCATGAGTTCCTTGCCGGTTTCGGTTGCTGGTGGTCAAGAACGTGGGCGATTAGCTGGTGTGCAGGCGCATGGTCGCTTTTTCGAGCCCAAGCTCGAGGACGTCGACGACGGCGTCTGCTGCGGCGTCGATCAGCGCGTCCAGTTCTTTGCGCTCGCCCGCGTTGAAGTCGGAAAGCACATAGTCAGCTGGGTCTTGGCGCCCAGGGGGCCGCGAAATGCCGAAGCGCAGCCGAATGTATTCCTTGTTTCCCAGTGACTGCGTGATCGATTTTAGGCCGTTATGGCCACCCTCGCCGCCACCGCGCTTGAGCTTCAGAGTTCCAAAAGGTAGATCGAGCTCGTCGTGGATGACGATGAGGTTACTGGCGGGAACGTTAAAGTACTTCATCAGGGAGGACACCGGACCGCCGGAGACGTTCATGAACGAGTTAGTCATACCGAGGATGACCTGCTCCCCGGGCTGCCCGGGCGCTACCCCAAGTCGTGCGGACGCTGCTCGAGTATTCGACTGCTTATGAAGGGAAAGCGATGTCCCGATTCGATCGACGAGCGTGTGAACCACGTGCTGGCCGATGTTGTGGCGCGTGTTTTCATAGCGCGGGCCCGGGTTACCGAGTCCAATAACTGCGTGCATCAGTTCTCCTTATCGGTCTAAGCCTAACCGCCGTCGTCCCCTCCCCGCCAAGAGCGGAGCCTAAAGAGCAGTGAGGCCCACCCTTCCGGGCGGACCTCACTGACTAAAGAGCTAAGCTCACTCTTCCTCGGAGCCCTCTGCGGACTCCTCGGAGGCTTCGCCGTCTTCAGCGGCTTCGCCTTCAACCTCGGGTTCTGGCTCTTCAGCCGGAATCGAGATGACCACGATGGTCTCTTCCGGATCGAGATCGCACTCGACCGACGACGGGAACTCGATGTCGGCAATGGTGAGGTTGTCGCCCTCTTCGCGGCCTTCCACGGAAACCACGAAGGATTCCGGAATGTCGGTCGCAGGTGCCTTCACCGGGATGGAGAGGAGCTCGACCGTTGCAATGGCGTCGCCTGCAGGCTCGCCTTCGACAACGATGAAGACGTCAACATCAACCTTCTCGCCCTTCTTCACGCGAAGCAGGTCGAGGTGCTCAATCACGCGGTTAAGCGGGTTGCGCTGCTGATCCTTGACCAGTGCGAGCTGCTCTTCGCCCTCGATGTCGAGAGTGAGAAGTGCGTTTGCGTTTCCACGAATTGCGAGGAATGCGGTGTGGTAATCCAGCGCGATGTGGATGGGGTCTTCGCCGTGACCGTAAACAACGGCAGGCATCTTGTCTTCGCGACGAAGACGGCGGGATGCACCCTTGCCGAACTCCTTGCGGACGATAGCTTCAATCTTTTCAGCCATGTCATCTCCTTTTAGTTTCTATCGGACGGCCTCAGAACGGAGACCATGTCAAGGAGACACAGACACCGCGTCGATAACGGTTCCGCCAAAGCGGTTCCCTCGCCGAGGCAACTGCAAAAGTCTAACGCGCACGAAGTGGCGTTGAAAAGTCAGAGTGCGAAGTTCACACGGCGCAATGCAGCAGG
>CAYOEJ010000018.1:0-18136 GCA_964403015.1 uncultured Arcanobacterium sp. | reverse complement strand
ACGAAGTGGCGTTGAAAAGTCAGAGTGCGAAGTTCACACGGCGCAATGCAGCAGGAGGTGCACGAAACTAGCGGCGCCGGGCCGCTCTTACACAACCACTCGGCTGCCGCAGGACGCTAGCGTCTTAGAACGCTCCGTCAAACAGGGAGGTTACCGAACCGTCGTTGAACACTTCCTGGATGGCTGTAGCGAGCACCGGCGCGATCGGCAGAACGGTGAGCTGCGGGAAATGCTTGTCCGTGGGAATCGGAAGTGTATCGGTGACAACAACCTCGCGAACACCGCTCTCGCTGAGGCGCTTGGTTGCCGGGTCCGACATCGGGGCATGGGTGGCAGCGATGATCACGTCTTTAGCTCCGGCCTCAAGAACCACACGCGCCGCACCGGTGATGGTGCCCGCAGTATCAATGAGGTCGTCCACGATCACGGCCGTGCGGCCAGCAACTTCGCCCACCACGCGGTTCGCGGTGGCTTCATTGGGGCGGTTGATGTCGCGCGTCTTGTGAACGAACGCAAGCGGAAGCCCGCCAAGGCGATCGCCCCACTGCTCGGCAACCTTGATTCGACCGGCGTCGGGAGAGACGATCACCGAGTTTCCGGCGTCGATCCGCGTACGAACGTACTCAACGAGGGTGGGCATTGCCCACAGGTGATCCACCGGTCCGTCGAAGAATCCCTGGGTTTGGGAGGCATGTAAATCGACAGACATGATGCGGTCCGCGCCCGCGGTCTTGAAGAGGTCAGCCATGAGGCGCGCCGAGATCGGTTCGCGGCCCTTGTGCTTCTTGTCCTGGCGCGAGTATGGATAGGACGGCACTGCTACGGTGATTCGCTTGGCGGAGGCGCGCTTGGCCGCATCCACCATAATGAGCGTTTCCATAATCCACTTGTTCACCGGCACGCAGATGGACTGCAAGATAAACACATCCGAGCCGCGCAGTGACTCATCAAATCGCACGTAGATTTCGGAGTTTGCGAAATCGTATGCCGTGGTTGGCAATAGGTCGATATCGAGTTCTTCAGCCACTGCCTTAGCAAGGTCGGGGTGAGCTCGTCCGCTTGCGAGAACGAGGTGCTTAGCTCCAGTGGTGTGAATGCCTGTCATGTGCGACCTATCTTCGAAATTTCAACACTTGCGCCGATGGGTCCGGTATGGCCGCACCCACTGACCAGCCTACTCGGGGTTTTCGTTTAGCACAGAGAAAGGTCGAATTGTCTCACCTTCGCCAATGCTTACGCCGCGGGCTACCGTATGCGGCACAACGGCTTTGCTACCTACCGTGACGTTGGTCAGTTCGGAATGTGGACCGACGACGCCGAACGCAGCTACGTGGGTTTTGCCCCGCAGGATTGTGCCCGGCTGAATGATCGAGTCGGGCTCGAGAGTGACGTCAACATCGATGGCCGTGGTTGCAGGATCGATAATCGAAACGCCCGTGCGCATCCATGTCTCAAGGATTCTGCGGTTCTTTTCCGCGCGCAGCGTGGCGAGCTGGACGAGGTCGTTCACGCCTTCTGCCTGAACCGAGTCCTCCAGTACGAACGAGGCAACGTCCCTGTTCGCCTCGCGGGCAACAGCGATGAGATCAGTCAGGTACATCTCGCCCTGAGCGTTATCGGTCCCGAGGCTGCCCAGCGACTCGCGAAGGAATTCGGCGTCGAAGATATAGGTGGAAGTTCCAATTTCATTGATTTGACGCTGAAGGTCGGTGGCGTCCTTCTCTTCAACGATGCCGGTGATCGGACCGGTTGCTTCCGGTGTGCCGTCCACTTCGGTCGATCCTGGTGCCGCGGAACGAAGGATGCGCCCGTAGCCGTGAGCATCGGGAATACGAGTAGACAGCACGGTCACTGCAGCGCCGCCCTCGTTATGAGCGCGCAAGAGCTCCGTGAAGGTCTCGGAGGAGAACATGGGAGAGTCGCCGGCCATAATCAGAACCGGTCCGGTGAGATCGGCCGGAAGCGCCTCAAGTCCACACTGAGCGGCACGGCCGGTGCCCTTGATGTCGTCCTGATCGGCGATGAGTGCGTCCGGGTTAATATCGGTCAGATGTTCCACGACGCGCTCGCGCTCGTGCCGAACAACGAAAACGATGCGGGATGCGCCAGCCCCACGAACGGCGTCGTTAGCGTGGCCAACCAATGAGCGGCCACACATTTCGAGAAGAACCTTGGGAGTTTGCGACTTGATTCGCGTGCCTTTTCCTGCAGCCAGAATAATTGCTGCTGAGAGGGTCTGATCGGTGGGCACGGTACCTCCTCGATGCCGGCAAGCCGGCTCTTTGCCTGATGGCATTTCGCTCCGCCACTAGGATTCGAACCTAGACAAAGGGCTCCAAAGGCCCACGTGCTGCCGTTACACCATGGCGGATTACGGACTTTATTGTGCCAGTCATTGGCCGGTCATTCCAACTACGACGGAATTTTGTGGCTCATTACTTATCGAACCGTAACGGCGAAGCCTCTGCCATAATGTCAGCATGTCGAAAACTCCGCTCAATTCGCCCAGCCCCAGCGAGACGCCTAGGCGTCAGCGCATGACGCGCATCCAGCGCCGCGCACAGCTCATCGGAATTGGGCGTCAACTGTTTGCCGCTCACGGCTATGACGCCGTATCAATCGAGGAAATCGCGAGCGCAGCCGAGGTCTCCAAACCCGTCATCTACGAGCATTTCGGCGGGAAGGAAGGCCTCTACCAGGTGATCGTTGACCGCGAGACCGAGGCGCTCAACGAACTACTCGCGAACAGCCTCGACCCCTCATTGCCCCCTCGCCAGGCTCTTGAGGGAACCGTCGTTGCTCTTCTGGACTACATCGGGGAAAACCCTGACGGTTTTGGGCTCATGGTTCACCAGTCCCCCGCCGTTCTTGCTGGCGGTGAGTTTTCAACGATTATTTCTGACATGGGCGAGCACCTATCGATTCTCCTCGCTGCCCACCTCAGCCACCTCAAATTTGAGAACGAATCAATCCAGCTCTATGCACAGATGCTCTCCGGATTGATGGGCATCATGGGACAGTGGTGGGCAGCCAACAAAAAGCCCAGCAAGGAAATCATGGCCACTCATCTGGTAAACATGATGTGGAATGGGCTTCGCGGAATCGAACGAGATCCAAAGATTGAGACGCTGTAACGAAATGGCCGTTCGGCGCGTGAAAACGCTGCTGCGATTAGGAAGTTACCGCCGCGTATCTTTTTCATAGTGACGTCCACCTAAAGGAGACATCAATGGCACTAGAAATAGACCATCTCTATAAGACCTTTGGAAAGACCAAAGCTCTCAATGGCATGAACTTCACCGTTAACCCAGGAGAGCTTTACGGCTTCGTGGGATCAAACGGTGCAGGCAAGACAACCACGATGCGGATCATCCTAGGAGTTCTCAACGCGGATTCGGGGGCTGTTCGTCTCGACGGGAAATCACTCGACTTTGATGCGCGCAAGTGGTTTGGCTACATGCCCGAAGAGCGCGGTCTCTACCCCAAGATGAAGGTGGGCGACCAGCTCGTTTACCTGGCCAGACTGCAAGGCCTATCAAGTTCTGATGCGAAATCGGCGATGGAATACTGGACCGAGCGCCTCGGTGTTGCGGCACGCCGGAAGGACGAGGTCCAGGCGCTTTCCCTTGGCAACCAGCAGCGCGTGCAGCTGGCTGCCGCTCTGGTTCACAACCCTTCCGTACTGATTCTCGATGAGCCTTTCTCCGGCCTCGACCCGGTTGCCGTAGAAGCCATGAGTTCGGTGCTGACCGATAAGGTCGCTGAGGGCTCCACTGTCGTCTTTTCCTCCCACCAGCTCGATCTCGTCGAGCGCCTATGTGACCGTATCGGGATCTGTGCACAGGGCAAGATGGTGGCAGAAGGCGGCATCGATACGCTCCGCACCACGGAGGGCATCTCCTACGACGTCGTCGGCCCGGATCCTCGCCAACTCCAACACGAACTCCAACCACTTGGAGTCCAAGTCGAACCCACGCGTGAAGGCGCGCGGGTCGCGCTGCCGCAAGGAGTTTCAGATCAAGACATTCTGCGCGCCGCACTGGCAGCGGGCCCGGTGCGTGCCTTCACACCACACAGGCCGCATCTCGCGGAAATCTTCAAGGACGTCGTCACGGTTCCCGATGAGAAGACCGAGGAAGAATCCAAGCCAAAGAAGAAGGGCCTTCGCGCCCTGTTCGGCAGGAAGTAGGAGCCATGCTTATTCAGATTATGAAGCGTGAGTTCAACACGCTCCTCAACTCGCGCGCTATGCGCATCACGACGATCGGCATCTTCGTAGTCATTCTCATCGCCGGCTTCGTTGGTCGCTTTTTCTTGGACAAAGACGAAGGCGACGACGCGCTACCCCAGCGCGTGGTTGTGGGCGTCGAGGATCAGATGGCTGATTATGAGCCATTTATTCAAGAGACCGTTGACTACGTGGAAGTTGTCTCGATTCCAACCGGCAACGGTGAGACCTGGCTAAAGGAAGAGCTCGAGAAGCCCGACGATCCGCGCGCTATTGCGCTCGTCGGCGAACCGGATGCCCCGGCCGTCATACAAAAGGGAGTCAACGACGAGAACGTCTTTCTTCGCGAGGTCCTTTCCGGCGCAAGCATGTTGTACGTGGTCAACGAGGCCGGTGGGGAACTGACCGACGAGCAGCGCGCGGCCGTTGAGGGAGCCATGAACCTTCCTGCGACCGAGCTGGACTCCGATATTTCGCTGCTGGTCGCAGATCCGGTCGGTTATATTGCTGGCTTCGCCACCCAGATGCTTCTCATGATGGTGATCATTATGGGTATCACCACGATCTCCACGGGCGTGGTTGAGGAAAAGTCCTCTCGCGTTGTTGAGATTCTGTTGACCTCGGTACGTCCCCGCACTCTTTTGCTCGGCAAGATTCTGGGCATCGGAGCATTCATCCTGCTCCAGTTCTTGCTGTACATCATTGCGGCGGTGATCGCGCTCAACGTTGCGGGATTGTGGGTGGAGCTCGACCTGGGCATGTTCATAGTTTGGGCCGTGGTATGGAGCGTGCTTGGTTTCTTCCTATACGCGATCCTCACCGGTGCACTTGCATCGACAGTGTCGCGTCAGGAAGACCTTGGCGCAGTCACCACACCCATTTCGATGTTCGTGCTCATTCCGCTCTATCTGGGGCTCTTCCTTGTGCCGAGCCAGCCCGATTCGACGCTGGTTCAGGTACTTTCGACGATCCCATTCCTGTCGTCATTCATCATGCCTGTCCGCCAGGCATATGGCGTGGTGACTACCCCCGAGCTTCTCCTTGCCGCTGGCTTGGCTATCATCACGATTCCACTCGTTGCCGCTATCGCTGGAAAGATCTACCAAAATTCCATCCTGCGTACAGGCAAGCGAATTCCGCTGAGGGACGCTCTGCGCTCAAGCGAGTAGTCCTGATAGAGCTGGTCAAAAGCGGACCGGCAGCCTTCACCATCTAGCTGGTAGGGCTGCCGGTCCGCTTTCGTGTGAGTGCTCAATGTTGAGGGGCACAGCTTCTTGCCTACTTGTGATTCCTACTCAGCTGGTCGCGCGCACGCAGTGAAGATCAAAGCTTGGCTTTAGTTTCAAAAGGAATCAGCATACGCCGGAGGAAATCGGCGGCGTCCTCCCGCTCAGACTCGTCATACTGCTCGAGGATCTCCGCCTGGGCCTGAAGAAGCCCTACCATTGCTGAATCAACATAGGCGATGCCCTTTTCGGTTGCACAGACGTGAACCACGCGGCCATCCTTGTTATCCGCCTTGCGGATAAGGAGCCCCTTGCCCTCCATGCGGTCAATTCGGTTGGTGATGGTGCCCGAGGAAACAAGCGTTTCTTGCATGAGCCGACCAGCAGTTAGGCAACTACCTTCCTGCCTGCGCAATGCGGCAAGCATTTCGAATTCCCACGTCTCGAGGTTATTTTCCGCGAAGATAGACTTCCGAATGCGTTCAATATGCCTATTGAGCCTGAGGAGCCGTGAAAAGATCGCGAGCGGGCGCGGATCGAGATCGGGGCGGTGAACACCCCAACCTTCAATGATGGCGTCGACTTCGTCGCGCTGATTTTTCCCGGTCATAATCGAATAATACTTGACGTCAAGATAAATGGGCGACTGTTGGCGACTGTTAGAGAACAGTACATCTATCCGATCGGATCGAATGGCGTCAGCGAGAACACGCTTTCGATCGGCACATCAAAGAATTCGGCAATGCGCAGCGCGAGAACCAGTGAAGGAGCGTACTCGCCACGTTCCAAGTACCCGATCGTCTGATAGTGGACGCCGAGTGCCTCAGCGAGTTGTTTGCGGCTAACTTTACGATCCGCGCGAAGTACTGCGATTCGATTATGAATGTCGTCTGGCATCGATCAGATTCCGACCTGCTGCTGAACCGACGTGCGCAGACCAACCTGGCTGCTAATCGATTCCTTCCGGAATGTGCGGCGAATGACCGCTGCGGCCACGATGAACCCAATGACGGACCAGAGCAGAAGCACAGCGACTCCAAGTGCTGGCTGGTAGATGCCGCCCGCTTCCCAGAATTCCCATTCTCCACCAAGAAACACGTATCGAGAAAGGTGCGGTCCCCAGTAGACGGGAAACACCTGAGCTATCGGGTGCACCCAACTGGGTAGCGTGCTCATCGGAAACATAATTCCTGAAATCAGCAAGAGCGCTATCGCAATCGCATAGGCAACAAGCGACAATCCCACAGACTTAGCGAATGAACCAAGAATAAAGCCAATCGGGGAAGAGGCGATGAGTGCGAGAAGTACGATCAAGGCGCCAAGAGCAATTTGCCCAATGGATGGGTTGAACGCGGGGATGAATACCACAGAAAGCGCGATCAAAAGCAGCGCCTGGAGATAAATGACGCCAACCACCGAGACGACTTTTCCGATCATCCAACTGGGTACGCCAAATGGCAACGTTTTAGCACGTAGCACGGATCCGCTCAGGCGCTCGTTGTACATTTCACCAGATATTTGCATGATGGCAAACGGAGTAAGCCCAGCGAGGATTGAGGCGATAAAAATGGAGGAAAACCCACCATTCGCATCGTCAACATTCCGCAAAGCCCACGCCATCGCGATCCAGAAAAGCGGGTACAGGATGAATGTAATAAAGCCCTTGCCCCATAGTTGAGGGCGCAGATCCGCCTTCGCCTGAAGAAGCCCGGTTCGAGTAATACCTGAGATGTTAGCCACGAGAAGTCCCTTCGGTTGCTGCATCTGTTCCAACTGCCGATTGACGGAATTGATCGGCTACCTCGCCGTCAGCTGACGTCATCCCAACATCTTGAACTAGTGAGATATAGGCGTCCTCGAGCGTTGGCCTAGTGATAGTGAGTCCGGAGATCGCAGCGAGATCCAGCGTGGCAACGAAGGCCTCGGCCTGATCGGTGGCGTGAACATGGCGCACACCAGCCGCATCACGCCACGTGATCTGAGCTCGGCCAAGCAATTGGTCTCGCAACACTTGCGGCGAACCGTCGGCGATTATCGCACCATCCTTGATGATGAGAATTCGCGAAGCGATTTTCTCCGCTTCGGTGAGGTCGTGCGTGGTGATCAACGTGGTCGCGCCCGAATCAACAACGTCCGAGATCAGGTCATGTATTTGAGCGCGAGCGAGCGGGTCAAGACCGGTGGTTGGCTCATCCAAGATGAGAATCTCGGGTTGCCCAAGAATAGTCACCGCAAAGTCCACCCGCCTGCGCTGTCCGCCAGATAGTTTGCCCAGCGGGTGTTCGAGATACTCTGACAGACCAACTCGATCGAGGGCCTCCTGGGGCGTAATCGTGGTGACGCCAGCTGACTCAAGCGCCGAAGCCACCCACTCAAGCTGGTGGCGCACTTTCCATTTGGGATGGTCATTCCAGTGTTGCTGAACCACACCCACGCGGCCCCAAAACTCAGGCCCAGCCTTTCGCGGATCGCCTCCACGAACCTGCACGCTGCCAGCCCGCGGGCTTAGAAAACCGAGCAGGATCTCGATGAACGTCGTTTTGCCTGCACCGTTCGGCCCAAGCAGTGCTACGACTTCACCGGGCTCAATGGACACGTTGATATCGTTGAGGATTTGCTTCTTACCGTAGTAGAAGTCAAGATTCTGTGACTCAATGATCATGGGTTTTCCAAGCGTCGACTGGAGTGCTTACGGGATTAAATGTAGTACACATACTACATTCTTGACAAGTCTAGATATGAACAGCCTTAGCCCAGCTGGTCAGACAGCTCCAGCCACTGCTCCTCCAGAGCCGCGACCTCATCATGCAGCTCGTTCAGCTTCTCCGTGTGCTTATGCAGCCCTTCGAAATCGGTCTGATCATGGGCTGCGAGCACCTCGTGCTGCTTTTCGATGCTCTTTTGGAGCTTCGCGAGCCGACGCTCAATCGCTTGGACTTCCTTTTCGGTGGATCGCCGTTCGGCACCGGTGAGCCCAGCGGAGCTCACTTGGTCTCCAGCAACACCAGTGTCGGCATTATTTACATCAGCTGCCCCAAGAGGTGCGTTCGGGCCGTGCCCGGCTCCATCGTCTGCGCTAATTTTCAGGTACTCATCCACACCGCCTGGCAGGTGTCGAAGACCCTTGTTGATCACTGCAAACTGCTGGTCGGTGATCCGCTCAAGCAGGTAGCGGTCGTGTGACACAACGATGAGAGTACCGGGCCACGAGTCGAGTAGATCCTCAATAGCGGCGAGAGTATCGGTATCAAGATCGTTTGTCGGCTCATCCAACAAGAGCACATTTGGTTCGCTAACCAGCAAGCGAAGTAGCTGCAGGCGTCGTCGTTCGCCACCGGAAAGGTCCGCCACCGGAGTCCACGCGCGCTCGCGAGTGAAACCCAACTTTTCAACAAGCTGGGAAGCACTCATTTCTTTCTTACCTACGGTCACGTGCGTAGCGATGTCGTGGACCGATTCGACCACGCGACGGTGAGCCACCTCGTCCAACTCCTTGGTTTCCTGCGAGAGCGTTGCAAGCACAACGGTCTTACCCCGTTTGACTCTGCCTGCGGTTGGCTCGAGCGTTCCGTTGATCAGCCCAAGAAGTGAGGACTTTCCCGCGCCGTTGGCGCCGAGAATGCCAATGCGATCCCCGGGGCCAATACGGAAGGTCAAATTCTCAAGGATGTTGGCGGAGTTGGGCCACGCGAAGTCAACATCGACGAGGTCAATAACGTCTTTGCCGAGACGCGAGGTTGCCATCCGTGCGAGCTCCACAGAATCGCGAGGTGGCGGTTCGTCAGCGATGAGCTCGTTGGCCGCGTCAATGCGGAAGCGGGGTTTAGACGTGCGAGCAGGGGCGCCTCGGCGTAGCCACGCGAGCTCCTTACGGAGGATGTTCGATCGTTTCTCGGCAGCCTGCTGAGCGAGCCGGGAGCGTTCGGCCCGCTGAAGAATGTATGCCGCATACCCGCCCTCATAGGCTTCGACATGGCCGGCTTGTGGATTGCGTCCGCCAGCCCCATCGTGGCCCGGGACTACCTCCCACAGCCGGTCGCACACGGCGTCGAGGAACCAGCGATCGTGGGTAACAACAATGAGCGCGCCCGCACCACGTCCGAAACGCTCATTGAGATAGGAGGCAAGGAACGTAATTCCTTCGATATCTAAATGGTTGGTGGGCTCGTCGAGCACCACGACGTTGGCGTCTTGGCACAGCGTGGCCGCGAGCGCCACCCGCCTGCGCTGACCTCCAGAAAGCTCGCCCACCTTGCGGTCCATCGCAACGTCGGGGATGAGGCCATCGTGGAGCTTGCGTACATGAGCGTCGGAGGCCCACTCATAGACCGCGTCGGTGCCGTGGATAGCATCACGGACGCTCGCGGCCGGATCCAGCGAATCGCCTTGGCTGAGAATTGCGAACCTAGTTCCGCTGACCATCGTGACGCGACCCGTATCCGGCTCCAACCGTCGCGTGATCAGACTGAGAAGCGTGGATTTTCCACCACCGTTAGGGCCGACAACGCCGATGCGCGCGCCGTCTTCGAAAGACAGGTTGACGTTCCCAAGAATTGGCCGCGAGCCAAGTGAAATTGAGACGTCCTCGAGACCGAGGATGTGTGCCATCAGTCCATCACCCGCACGTGTGCTCCGGCGGCGGGCCCGTGAGCGGTGACTACGGTGAGGTCTGGATACTCTGACGCCAAGTCAGAGGCTAGTTCTTGAACCTGAGACGGATCGGTGAGGATCGCGATAGACGGGCCTGAGCCGGACAGGATCACGCCTGCACCTGCGCGGGCGATCGACTCCAGAATCTCGCCGAGATCTGGCCGCAAAGACATAGCTGCTGGCTGGAGGTCATTCTTCAACAGTTTTCCAACGACTCGCAGGTCCGTACCTTCCAGCGCTGAGCGAAGATCGGCGGTCTCTTCGGGATCGCCAGCATCTGGGAAGAGTCGGTCAAACTCGCGAAATACGTCCGGTGTGGATAGGCCCTGCGGATTCGTCAGAATCACCCAGCCGTGCATGGTCCCGGCGTGAACACCACGTAGGCTCTCACCGCGGCCCGTCCCATGAGCAATCGAACCAAAGAGTGCGAACGGCACGTCAGAGCCAAGTTCGCAAGCCAACTCGTGGAGGGATTCTGATGGCAGTTCAAGTTGCCACAGTGCGTTGAGGGCAACGAGAGTTGCGGCGGCGTCGGCCGATCCTCCCGCCATACCGCCGGCTACTGGTATTCGCTTCGTGACGGCAAGGTGTGCTCCTGCCGGAGAACTGGACCGCTCAGCGTTGATACCGCGGTCGGGGTAACGCTCCTGTAGTAGTCGCGCCGCCTTGATGACGAGATTCGATTCGCCCACCGGAAGGTCCTCGCCAAGCCCACTAATCGACATCGTGAGATCCTCAGCGAGGGTGGCCTCGACGTCGTCGTACAAATCCAGCGCCTCGAAAACGGTATCGAGAGGATGGAACCCGTCCGGGCGCGGACCACCCACGCGTAAGGCAAGATTGACTTTGGCTGGGGCTGAGGCGAGTACTTTCACGTCGCCTATCCTAGCGGGAAAGTAGGCGCCCTTCGATTTGCCCTAGGCTGCCGGGAGCCGATGCGGCCCACAAGAATTCATTATGCATTTACTCTCGACGTGTGCGCCGGAACTCCACTACAGTAGGGGACGATGCGATATCTACGGATTTCTCCGTAATAACCTCACCGCCGAAAGGTTCGTCATGGCTCACAATCGATCTGCTTTCCGCAACTCACGCCGTTTCTTCGTGGCCTTAGCTGCTGCCGGATTGCTACTGAGCGGTTGCGGCGACGACGCCGAATCGGCCGGCACTACCGAAGGCTCGGCCGGTTCCACAACTGTTGGTCCTGAGACCGGCGACGACGAGCGCGTCACCCAACCAACTACCGAGGAGTTTCTTGACGATCATGGACTTGCGAACCTCAGCGCAGTAGAGATAGTGGACAAGCTCGACACAACGCCGCTTGCAGATCGGCCAACGGATCTTATTGCGTCGGTGCGCCCGGATGAAATCGTCTTTACTAATGCGGACGAAGTTTCGGTGCGCATGCCTATGCCAGAAGACAAGTTCTACCTGTCTTTTGCTCCCTACAAGGAATTCACTCACGACTGCTACTACCACAGCCTCACAACCTGCGTGGGCGAGATGCAAAACGCACAGGTCAAGGTGACCGTTGTTGACGACGAGTCCGGCGAGCACATTGTGGACGAAACCATGACGACGTTCGACAACGGCTTCCTCGGTGTTTGGCTGCCGCGCGGTATCGACGCCGAGCTGACGGTCGAAGCTGACGGCCTGACGTCCACCTCGCCCATCTCGACCAAAGCTAGCGACGATCTCACCTGCCTCACCACGCTGCCGCTGTCGTAGACCAACCGCCGCCACACTCCAACAGCTCGGCTTCGCGGCCAGAGTAACTGCCACGCCTACGTGCGTGGCAGTTTTATGCTTGACCAATGAAACGATCTAAGAAGAACGCTCCAAAGGAACTGACCATGCGCGTGCTCGTCGTCGTCACTAGCACGTCCGAATATCTCAGCAAGGGGTATCGCACTGGGCTTTGGTTGGGCGAACTCACCCACTTCTATGACAAAGTCGAGAAGGCTGGGTACCCCATCACGATCGCGAGTATCGACGGCGGTCAGGTTCCGCTCGATCCCGAATCACTGTCTACCGCCATGCTCAAGTACGGCGGAACCAGCAAGCGTTACGCCGATCGAAGCTTCATGAAGCTCTTGTCAGAGACAGTTTCTGTGCGCGACGTTGCCGCTATCGATTACGATGCGATCTACCTTGCTGGCGGACACGGCACCATGTATGACTTCGACGACCCGGCACTGACAAGGCTCGTGGGAGACTTCGCCGAACAGGAGAAGATCATTTCGGCCGTCTGCCATGGGCCCGCTGGACTGCTACACGCGGTTAAGCCCGACGGGTCTGCGCTGCTTAAAGACCGCAAGGCCACCGGTTTTAGCTGGGCCGAAGAGAAGCTGGCGGGACGCCGTGACTCCGTCCCGTTCCGACTCGACACTGCGATGAAGAAGGCCGGCGCGAAGTACACCAAAGCGTGGATTCCGATGAAGCCGAAGGTTGTCCGTGACGGTTTGCTAATTACGGGACAGAACCCGACCTCCGCGGGAGCCGTTGCGGAGGATGTAGTGAAGCTTCTTCGCAAAAAGTAGGCCTTAGCGCCGTGACCTCGTCCTGCGATTGATGAACTGTCCCGCGATTTACTGGCATACATGGGACGCTTAGCACCACTATGGCGGCTCACGGTACCCTAAACTGCTGGTAAGGCGATGGTCAGGAGAGATTATGAGTCGGCTTGGGCTAGTAGATGTGGCGATTCGCGGCATTGTCGACCGCATAGTCGATGGGACTTTTTCCACCGAGATTGCCCTGCCCCCGGAAGGTGATCTTGCCGTTCTACTCAACGTCTCCCGCCCCACCATGCGTGAGGCCGTTCGCTCATTGAGTGAGCGCGGTGTTCTTCGCGTTGTACACGGCCGAGGAACCTTCGTAGAGCCTCGCGAGAGGTGGCACGATCTGCCCACGGTCATCGATGTAATTTCACGGGAGACATCACCCCGAGAACTTGGGCTCCAGTTAACTCAGGTTCGGCGGATGATCGAAGTGGGAGCCAGCGGCTTGGCTGCGACCAATCGGAGCGACGCCGACGTCGAGCGCATGACTCAGCTGCTCGACCAGTACGACGAAGCGTCGGCGCGCGGGGACGTAGAGGCCACGGTTCGCATAGATCTCGATTTCCACTGGGCCATTTTGGACGCCTCTGGGAACCCGTTCCTTTCCACCATCATGCAGCCGCTCTCTCAAGCGCTATCCAATTCCAGGCGCATCACTTCCTCGCGGCCCGAGGTGCGCGACCGAGCACAGTGCCACCATCGCAATATCTTAGATCGAATCGCTGCTCAAGATGCCTCCGGAGCTAAAGACGCCATGCGCGCGCACATGACCCAGACGCGCGAAGACTTTACCTCGCTCTAGTTCCGGGACCCACTTCTCTCGTGGGGTCCGCGTTGCCAACACCTCGGTCCGCGCTGCTAGCGGCTTGGGTGCTGCTAGCGGCTTGGTTCGAGCTTCTCGATCTTTAAGAACTTTTCCAAAAGCCCTTTCGATTCTGCAAGTCATGCTCTACACTCAAACTCAGACCTCAGAGGTCTAAGCACAAAGGAGTGTAAATAATGACTTTAAGCCTTACCGAACTGCTGGACGGCCGGCCAGATATCGCGTCGATATCCGCAGCTACCGTTGCCCAAGCTCGCGAACAGGCCGGGGACGACACAATCTACGTGGTGTTGGATGACGACCCCACAGGTACTCAGTCCGTAGCAGATCTCCCCGTTCTCACCGCCTGGGAAGTCGATGATTTTCGTTGGGCGTTTTCGACCGGAAAGACGGCCGTCTACGTGATGACGAACTCCAGATCACTAAGTCCAACCGACGCCGAACGAGTTAATCGCGAGGTGGTCTCCTCGGCCTTGGAAGCAGCGGATGGAAAGAAAATCGCGTTCATTTCCCGTTCGGACTCCACTCTTCGCGGACACTTTCCGCTTGAGCCATTGACGATCGCACAGGAAGTTCGTAAATTCACGGGATCCGAGGTGGACGGAATTGTCGTTATCCCAGCTTTCGGCGACGCCGGACGGATCACCGTCGCTGGCGTGCACTACGCGGGTTCGAAGGCGGAGGGTTTTGTCCCGGTAGGAGAAAGTGAGTTTGCAAAGGACGCGACCTTCGGATACGAATCATCCGCGATGTCAGAGTGGATCGAAGAAAAGTCCGCCGGCAAGTTCAAGGCCGAGGACGTACTCCACATCGACCTGACAACTCTGCGCACGGACCTGCAGGGTGCGATCGATATCCTACGATCGGCTAAGAATGCCCAGTTTGTTACCTGCGACATCGTTGAAGAAGAAGACCTACAGCAGCTCAGCTTGGCCTTGATTGCAGCCGAAACCACCGGTTCGCAGCTTATCTACCGAGTCGCTCCCCCATTCCCACGAGCACGCATTGGCCAAGCCGTCAAGGCTCCGGTCACCGTTGAAGAAATCACAGCATCCCGGGGCAGCATCGAGGTTGCTCACGGCGGCCTCATCGTTATCGGCAGCCACGTCGCTCTCACCACACGCCAGCTAGATTACCTGCGCGAGACGGCCTCACCGGTCGAACTCGAGCTGGAGGTCGCAAAGGTGGTGGATCCAGCGCAGCGCGACGAGCACATCGCCGAGGTAGCCGCGAGCGCGGCCGAGTCACTCGACAGCGGCAACGTCGTTGTTCGCACCTCTCGCCAGCTCATCAAGGGAGCCGACGGCGATGAATCCCTTGATATTGCCCGTCGTGTCTCAGCGGCCGTGGTCGAGATCGTCCAGCGCGTGCTTGCAGCAAATCCACCTCGCTTCGTGGTCGCCAAGGGAGGAATCACTTCTTCGGACGTAGCAACGAACGGTCTGAAGTTCCGCAAGGCAACCGTCGTCGGCCCCATGCTCCCGGGAATCGTATCGCTATGGTCAGGCCAGGATGGACCAGCCGCTGGCATCCCGTTCGTCGTCTTCGCCGGAAATGTGGGCGACAACGAATCGCTCGCACACGTCGTCGACAAGCTCTCTCAGTCATAAACCGCCACTGAATATAAGGACACTAAACATGAACATCGCAGTACTTGGGCTAGGGGCAATGGGGCTCCAGATGGCCACATGGCTCGCTACCACTTTTGACGTCAATGGATTTGATATCTCCCCCGAGCGAATGAAGCTAGCTTCGGATGCCGGAGTGAGCGTCAAGACGACGGCGGCGGAAGCCTCCGCCGATGCAGATATCGTGCTCGTGGCGGTCCGAAACCAGGAACAACTCGAGGAACTCCTTTACGGGGTCGCAGGAATCGTGCCCAGCATGAAACGTGGCTCTGCCATCATCTTGACGTCTACCGTAGGGATTGCAGCGGTTGAAGCAATGGCTGTGCGCCTGGCGGAAGACGGCATTGGCCTAGCAGATGCGCCCGTTTCCGGTGGACCAGCGCGCGCCGGCAAGGGCGACCTGCTCGTGACCGTGGGCGCCTACCCGGATGTCTACGAATTCTGCAAGCCCGTGCTTGATGCCATGGCGTCGAACCTCGTATGGGTGAACGAATCCCCCGGCAAGGGCCAAAGCATGAAGACCGTCAATCAGCTTCTTTGCGGCGTCCACATCGCCGCAGCTGGCGAGGCCTTGGCGCTTGCCGGAGAACTCGGGCTCGACCAAACGAAGGCTCTCGAAGCACTGATGTCTGGGGCGGCCGCGTCATTCATGCTCGGCGATCGTGGTCCACGCGCGATTGAGGCGTACGCGGGCGAGGAAGCTGAAGTGAAATCTCGTCTCGACATTTTCGTGAAAGACATGGGGATCGTGACCTCCGCTGCCAAGGGAGTGGGCATGCCTGTTCCCGTTGCTGCCGCAGCAGAGCAGTCCTACCTTAACGGTCTCGCACGCGGCCAGGGAGCGATGGACGATTCTTCGATCATCAACGTCGTTTCACCCACGAAAGGCTGACCCGCCATGAGCTCTGGAGCACTCCTTGGCATCGCGCTTGGCGCGATCATCGTCTTACTCCTGCTGGTCATTCAAATCAAGATGTCAGCATTCGTTGCCATGCTCTCGTGGCATTCGGTACCGCGCTCGCGGCAGGGATCCCCCTGCCAGACGTGGTGCCAACCATGACCACTGGCATGGGCAACACCCTTTCATCGGTGATGATCGTGGTGGGCCTTGGCGCCATGCTTGGCCGACTCATTGAGGTATCGGGCGGAGCCGACGCGCTTGCCGAGCACTTCTCTCGAATCTTGGGACCAAAGCGCGTGGTGGCTGCGGTTACCGCGGCCGCGTTCGTGCTTGGCATTCCAGTGTTCTTCGACGTCGGCTTCATCATCTTGGCACCCATCGTCTTTGGATTCGCACGCGCCGCGAAAGTTAACCCGCTGGTGATCGGCCTACCGGTTGCTGGCGCTCTCCTCACTGTTCACGTTGCACTGCCTCCGCATCCCGGTCCCGTTGCCGCCGCTGGTATCACCGGTGCAGACAACGGCATGATGCTGCTGTGGGGTCTGCCGATCTGCATCGTCACGGCCGTCATAGGATTCTTCGCAGCGAAACTTGTGAAAGCTGAGAAGTACGAGCTTCTTCCCTCCCCTGCAACGAAGTCCGCTGAAATCGCCCCCGATGAGGTGGATGGCGGCATAGCGGTAGATGCCGTAGAGGTAGATGGCGTAGCGGAAGATAGCGCCACGGCAGCTGGAACCTCACCCACGAAATCGATCAGGAAGCGACGCGTTCTCGGCGCCGGCACCGTAATCGCACTCATCCTCCTTCCCATCCTCCAGATCATGGTGGGCACCGTGGGAAATATGACGCTCGAAGACGGCTCCCAAGAACAGAGCATCGCTGGTCTCATTGGCGCAGCTCCGATCGCACTGCTGACGGCGGTCATCGTCGCCTACCTCGTGGTGGGCCACAACCAGGGCTGGTCACTTGAAAAGCGTGGCAGCATCCTAGATTCAGCCCTTCCCGATGTCGCTGTCATCGTGTTCGTCACCGGCGCTGGAGGCGTATTTGCCAATGTCCTCGTGACGTCCGGAATCGGAAAGGCGTTCTCCGAGACACTGATCAGCATGAACATGCCGATCATTTTGGCAGGCTTCCTTATCGCGGCTGCACTACGCGCCTCGCAGGGTTCGGCAACGGTCGCGATTTTGACTGCCGCCGGGCTTCTCGCTCAACCGATCCTCGATGCGGGCTATAACAGTACCCAAATCACCCTGGTCACGTTAGCGATCTGCTTTGGCGGACTCGGACTGTCTCATATCAACGATTCCGGTTTCTGGATCGTCACTAAATACCTTGGCCTCAGCGTCAAGGACGGACTGAAGACGTGGACGGTGCTCTCCACGGTATTCGGTGTCACAGGATTCCTCATCACGTGGGGAGTCTTCGCAATCGTTTCCTGAGGGAGACCCACGTGGGCCCGGTGGCGTCATAACGCACCGGGCCCACACGTTTCCTCCGACCACGCCGTGTAGCGGTCCCAACACCGATGGGGAGGCATGCCCGCGTGGCGGGACTCATAAAGGCTAGCCACCGTTAGAGCTAACCGGAATACTGAGGATATGACTAATACTCCCGCACCTCATGGTCACAACCATCATATTTCTGGGGATGACCGCGTATGGGCGATGCTTGCTCATCTTTCGGCCATCATCGCGATGGTTGTCTCCGCCGGCTGGCTGTCCTTTGTTGGGCCGCTGCTCGTCTGGGCTCTCAAGAAAGACTCGAACGCCTACGTCCGTCGAGCTTCAGCACAATCATTTAACTTCAACCTCGGAATGGCCCTTCTCTCTATCGCCGGGTGGATCGCGTTCTTTACGTTTATCGGCATACCGATTGCAGTACTTTTGTGGATCACCGCGTTCCTGTTGACGGTTTGGCACCACGTCAAAGCTACGCTCGCTGCTTCACGAGATGAGCTTTACCGGTACCCATTCCAGATCAAGATCCTTACGTAAGACGCAAGCGCCTACGCGCGTCAGGCTCCAACGAGCCCGCAGACAACAAGAGGTGGGAGTGCTTCCAAAGAAGCACTCCCACCTTGCACGTTCGGGGCAATCGGCAGAGCCAGACGCAGCTC
>CAYOEJ010000017.1:34698-36640 GCA_964403015.1 uncultured Arcanobacterium sp. | reverse complement strand
TTCACACGGGAAGGTCCAGAGTCGAGCGTGCCGGGAAGCTCAACCTTAGATTTGGAAAAAGCTATCTCGTCAGATGCGTAGGTCTTTCCGCTTTCTCGATCGAGCACCCAGATCGATGGCACGGCCGCATAGTCGATATCGGAGGCCACGAGCGCCACAATGTGGCGGGGAGTGAGAATTGCCCAGTACTCCCAGCGCTTGTTGCGCCCCTTTCCGATCAACCCGCGTCCAATGCCATCCGTGTTGATCTGCTGTGTGCGAGTCCAGCCAATGGCCTCGGGATTGAGGCGCCCGCTTCCTAGTGTGAGGTCGGTGGGGTAGGTGATCTCGCGTTCGGTGACCTGCGACGGCCCGCCCAAGCGCCCAGCTTGTCCATGAAGATTGCTCATATCTCTCCCATCAATATCCCATCTCTGTGTTGCATTCTCCCACGTCCGTTTCTGGCGGAGCGAATAATGAGTGTGCTGCGCCGCCCTTAACGAGCCTCCTACGCTGCCGACGTTCTCGAAAAGAGAGCAACACGCCGAGCGCAGATTGCTGCGCCGCCCCACGCAACGGGGAACGATGGAGGAGATGAACGGCACCATTGATATTCCTCGCCACCTCTCCGTGCTTCGGGGCGCCATTTCGGTACCGTTTTTTACGTGGCTCGGTACGGTCATTGCGTTCATGCTGGTCTACACGCTTACGGCATCGGCACCGATGTTGGGTGAGGTCGTTTGGCAGGATTCGGCGCGATTCGCTACGGGCTGGTGGATGACGTCGCTAGGCGGCCACACAGACATTGCTGGCACGACGCTGTCTCTCATGCCGCTCACGATCACCCTGCTGATGATTTATGCCAGCTACCAAGTTTTTCGAAGCAAGCGCCTGCGCACATGGGGAGAGGTTGCCACCGCAGTAGCGAGCCAAACCCTGCTCGTTGCCCTTATAGGAGCAGTCGTCCGACCTGAGGGCACTTGGTGGTACGCCATCGTTGGGGCAACATTCGCCGCTCTCATCGCCGCACTATTCTCGGTGCGGGAATCACTACTTTTCAATCTGCCATGGTGGCGTTACGTTGAGCGCGCCGTGTGGCAGCTCCGTTGGGTTCTGCGCATCCTTGCTCTTCTCGTTCTCGCAGTCGTTATCCTCGCAGCGGTCACCGGTTGGTCCCGGATCGCAGACATCCACGGTTATTACCTCACCGATATTGGTGGTTCAATCGGTCTCGTCGTGACGCAGTTGATGTACCTTCCGGTATTCGTCATTTGGGCTCTTACGTGGCTGCTTGGGCCGGGCTTTGCGGTTGGCGCCGGCACGAATTTTTCTGCACTCGGAGTCACGAGCGCACCGCTGCCTGCGATTCCCGTGCTTGGCATGCTTCCCGACGTCGGAAGCCGAGTCCCATGGGTCCTCGCGATAGTTGCAGCAGTATTTCTTGTCCTTGGCCTCATCTCGACCCGACGCAGTAGTGACGTTTCACTGAAGTTCGCCCTCCGCGACGCGGCCGTTGCTGGCGTAGCGGTTGCCCTCATTGTTGCGGTCCTTGCCGCTCTTGCGACGGGAAGTATTGGTCCCGACCGCATGGTAGAAACCGGCCCAGAACCCGCAAAGATCTTTGGTATGGCGCTCCTTCTCATCGTGCTGCCGCTTCTCGTGGGTACACTGGCTGCCCATCGTGAGACGATCGTTCGGGTTACCGGTGGCGTTGAGGGGCTGCGAGACAAGGGGCAGACGTGGAAGGCTGAGCGAGACGAACGCCTATCCAAGGTTTCGGACGACGACGATACCGCTGCTGATACCACTTTCGACGACGACGGGGCGCCCAGCGCCCGCGACTCTGCAGATACCAGCATCTCACCCGAGCCGATGCCTGACGTCGACACTGCGAGCAATACTCGCATCTCACCTGACACTACGCCTGACGTCGACACTGCGGATAATGCTCACAAGGCACCCC
>CAYOEJ010000017.1:32548-34598 GCA_964403015.1 uncultured Arcanobacterium sp. | reverse complement strand
CGATCGTTCTTTGGACGCGGAGTCGGAAACTGGCACTCCAGACCTAAACTTGACTCAGGACAAGCCTGAGGATTCGGCTGAGAAGCCACCGACGGCGTCGTCGCCAAGGAAGATACCCGAAGGTGAGTCGCCGGCTGGCGAAACCCGCAACGGTTAAGGAGCTAATGTGCAGGTGAGGTTCAAGCGAGCGATTTTGTCGGTTTACGACAAGACTGGAATCGAGGATCTAGCCAAAGCCCTGCATGAATCTGGTTGCGAGATTATTTCGACTGGGTCCACTGCGCGCGTGATTGAAAAAGCCGGCGTTCCCGTTACGACAGTCGATGATGTTACGGGCTTCCCGGAGAGCTTCGATGGCAGAGTTAAAACTCTTCACCCAAAGATTCACGGTGGAATCTTGGCCAATCGTCAGGTTTCTGAGCATGTGGCTCAAATGGAGAATAACGGGATTGCGCCGATAGATCTCGTGGTGGTCAATCTTTATCCGTTTACACAAACCGTTGAGTCGGGGGCCTCTTTCGAGGAGTGTATCGAGCACATCGATATTGGCGGCCCGACTTTAGTTCGCGGTGCCGCTAAGAATTCTCAGGATGTGGCGGTAATCGTCGATCCTGCGCGCTATCCGGATGTGAAGCGGGCGGCGGTCGCCGGAGGTTTCGACCTGCGAACGAGGCGTCAATTGGCTGCCGAAGCATTTGCACACACTGCGGCATACGATATCGCGGTAGCGGATTGGATGTGCGACCTTCTACCGGGCGACAAGAACCGCAGCTTCGTCGGAGCATCGTGGCAGAAGGTTCACTCGCTTCGCTACGGCGAGAACCCACACCAAAGTGCGGCGCTTTACACGTCGGGCACCGGGCGCGGGCTCGCGAACGCTAGTCAGATCTCCGGCAAGGAGATGAGTTACAACAACTACCAGGATGTGGATGCGGCCTTGCGGGCGGCATATGACCATGAGCCGCCCGCCGTTGCCGTGGTTAAACACGCAAACCCCTGCGGGGTTGCAGTGGGGGAGACTATTGCTGAAGCGCACCGGAAGGCACATGCGTGTGACCCCGTCTCTGCCTACGGGGGAGTCATTGCCGCGAACAGACTTGTGACCGCGGACATGGCGGAGCAGATCCGCGACGTCTACACCGAGGTCATTGCTGCCCCCGATTATTCTGCCGATGCACTTGAGATTCTCATGCAGAAGAAAAACCTGCGCATTCTCGTCGTGGTTCCTGAGCGTTCCAGCACGGAGTACAAGCCGATTTCAGGCGGCATGCTCGTTCAGGATATAGACGAACTATCCGCCCCCGGCGACGATCCAGCGAACTGGACCCTTGCCGCAGGGGAGAGCGCCGACGACGAGACGCTCGCAGACCTTTCCTTCGCATGGCGAGCCGTGCGGTCCGTACGCTCGAACGCCATCCTCCTTGCCAAGGACCGTGCCACGGTGGGAATCGGCATGGGCCAAGTCAACAGAGTAGATTCATGCAGGCTGGCCGTGGAGCGCGCAAACACTGAGGGCCGCGCACGCGGATCCGTGGCAGCCTCCGATGCCTTCTTCCCCTTCGCTGATGGCTTTGACGTACTGGCCGATGCGGGGGTGAGGGCCGTGGTTCAGCCTGGTGGTTCCATTCGGGACAACGAGGTAGTGGCGGCGGCTCAGCGTGCTGGAATCACCATGTATTTCACCGGTGTTCGACACTTTTCGCACTAGTAGCTGAGAGCGTTCGTTGACCAGACCGGGACGAGCGCTCATCAAAGCAGATAGACTTCCTTCGTGCCCACACATCGATTTCCGCCAGTCGTCTACTATGTCCTGCTCATCGCTTGGATTGTTGGCGTGGTTGCAATCGCGTTTGCTGCAGGAGTCCAGACGGCAGGCTTCGTACTGGCTGGAAGCCTCGTACTCCTTGCGGTTGGACGCGTCGCCTTTCCAGCCGGCACTGTGCCGCAGGTCAGAAGTGCTGCAACGGACGCCATAACGCTGCTCGTCTTGGCCGGCGCTCTGGCATATTTGTCCACGTGGGGGGACACGCCAGCCTGATGGAAGTAGCCT
>CAYOEJ010000017.1:21079-32448 GCA_964403015.1 uncultured Arcanobacterium sp. | reverse complement strand
GTGAGCGAACTCTTTACGAACTTCCTTTTCGTCCTTCTCTTTACCTTCATTGGCGCGCTCTTTGCCGCTTCGGAACTGGCCCTTGTGACCCTGCGTGAGACGCAGATTGAATCGATGGCAAAGCGCTCGAAGGCCGGTGAGAAGATCAAGGCACTCACCGCGGATTCGAACCGATTCCTTTCTGCTGTTCAGGTAGGCGTCACACTCGCAGGCTTCTTCTCAGCCTCGTTTGGTGCCGCGCAGATTGCGCCGCTGGTTGCGCCATGGTTTACGAACCTCGGAATGGGGAGTGGGGCTGCGGACACCACGGCCTTCATCCTCACGACGATCTTTATTTCCTATCTCTCGATTGTGTTCGGCGAGCTCGTTCCGAAGCGTCTGGCGATGCAGAGCGCTGAAACATTTGCACTTCTCGTGGCACGCCCGCTCAGCTTTATTACCACCATGCTCCGGCCGGTCATTTGGTTCCTTGGCGTCTCCACAAACTTTGTGCTGCGTCTGTTCGGGCGCGATCCGAATGAGAAGCGTGAGGAAATGGACGCCGACGAGCTCCGCTCCTACGTCGCTGGTTACGAGGCGCTGCCCGATACGGAGCGTGACATGATGGTGGACCTGCTTTCCGTGGGTAACCGCACCATTGAAGAAATTATGACTCCGCGCACGGAGGTCGAGTTTATCGACGCCGACATGCCCATTGGCGATGCGCAGCGCATGGTCAACGAGATGGAGCACTCGCGTTACCCGGTACGCGACAATTCCAACGACGACGACGTGCTCGGCTTCATCCACATCCGCGACTTCATTTTGCCCGGCGCAGAGGTGAGCACCGTGCGCGATCTAATTCGCCCGATTCTTTACTTCCCCGAGGGTAAGCAGGTGCTTGCTGCACTGACCGAAATGCGCCAGCACAACGCCCACCTAGCCATCGTCGTCGATGAGTATGGTGGCACCGACGGCATCATCACCCTCGAGGACGTAGTCGAGGAGTTCGTTGGCGAGATTCAGGATGAGTACGACGACGAGGCGCCGGTTGGCATCGAAGGCGAGACTGGCGGCGAGGTCACCGGACTGCTCGGGCGCGCCGAGGTCGAAAAGTACGTGGGCGTCGAACTCCCCGAGGGGCCATTCGATACGCTCGGTGGCTTCATCATCAACGAGCTGGGCCGGATGGCCGAAGTTGGTGATTCGGTTGAGTTCGCCGGCCGTTATTTCACGGTGACAGCACTCGATGACCGCCGGATCGACCGGGTGCAGGTGGAGGTTGTGCCATCCACCGAGCCGGGCGACCTCTAGTCACCCAATACGATGTCGAGTTCCTTCATCTCACCGTCGAAGGTCGGGTCAGAGACCACGTAAACGACGTCCTTGAGGCTGTGCCACCAGGGGTTGTAAGGGAGTCGCTCATCCATGTCGATGAGCTCTGGCATATGCGAGATCGGATGGGCTTCCGATATGCCCTCGGCAATTCCTACGTGGTATGCGCCCGCCTTGTTCTCCTTCAACTGCTCATCGAGGACCTGAATGGCGCGGTTGACCACCCTAACTGCAAAGGTACGATCGAAAGGCGAAGGCGCCCCACCCTGCTGGGCGTGACCGAGAATCGCGGTTCTCACGTCGAAGTGGTGCCCACCTTCTTCCTCAAACACGCGCGCAAGGAAATCAGTCGTGTAGTACTCCGAGGCGTCCTCGTTCCGAATAACTAGGTAGAGCTGGCGGTCGTGGTTGAAAGCCTCCACCATGCGGCGCGTATCCGTGGTGAGTTGGCTAAGCGTTACTCCGAATTCATGCAGATAGACCTGTTCAGCGCCGGTGGTGATCGCACTCATGAGGGCGAGGTAGCCACATTTGCGGCCCATCGTTTCGGCAACAAAGCAGCGGCGTGAGGCCGAGGCGGAGGTACGAATCCGGTCGATGACCTCGGCATTGTTATTCAGTGCGGTATCTACACCGATGGAAAGGTCAGAACCTGGAAGGTTGTTATCGATGGTTGCAGGAACGCAGACGATAGGAATGTTGAATGCGGGGTAGCGGTCGCGTTCGCACACCATCTCGTAGGCCATCTTGTAGCCCTTGAAACCACCGATGATAAGAAGCGCATCGAGCTCAGCATTCTCGATGGCACGTCCAAGTGCATAGTACTGGTCCAAGGACGCAATGGTTCTGCGGGTGCCAAGTTCGGCACCGCCGTCTTCGGCCCATCCCTCGACGTCACCCCAGTGAAGATCGCGAATGTTGCCGTCGATGAGCCCGGGGAAACCGCCGTCGATCCCAACCATTTTGTAGCCACGGTCCAAGCCGAGCTTGACCGCGGCACGCGCGGCGGGGTTCATGCCCGGGGCAAGGCCGCCAGCGTGAATGATGCCAATGCGCGGCGATTCAGCGTTGAGCTCGCGAACGGTAGGGGAGGAGATCGCATTGAAGACGTCGATCATCTCGCGGAACCCACTGCCGCGAGATTCAATTGCCTGATCCCAGTTGCCCTCTTTGAGGTATGCCTTGACAGCGCGCGTGTTCTTGATGGCCTCCACCATGGGCAGGCGCACGATTCTATTGCGCTGAGTGCCAATGATCTGTGGCTCCGATCCGGGCTCAGCGTTAACAAGATCGTGGGCGGCCGTGTAGCCAAGAAGAGTGGGCATCCAGCGGTCGTATGCCGAGGGCACGCCGCCACGTTGGACGTGGCCGAGGGAGGTAATGCGTGCTTCCTCATTGAGCTTATTTGCGAGGACTTGGCGCACCTGGTCGGCCGTGATCGGGTTACCATGACGATCGGTGGCGCCTTCTGCCACGATGACCATGGAGTCGCGGCGGCCCTGCTCGCGGCCAATGCGGAGCTTCTCGCACATGGCGTCTTCCCAGCCATCCTCTGGTGGGAGCTCGGGGATAAACACGTAGTCGCAGCCACCGGCAATGGCGCTCATCAGTGCGAGGTAGCCACAGTTGCGACCCATGACCTCGATGATGAAGGTGCGCTGATGGGAAGCGGCGGTGGAGGCGACGGCATCGATCGCTTCAACGATGCGGTGTAGGGCAGAGTCGGCACCGACAGTCATGTCCGTTCCAACAAGATCGTTGTCGATAGAACCCACAACGCCCGCAAGGTGAAGATGGGCGTGCTTCGTTGCCGCCTCCTCCGAAACGGCATTCTCCTCCACAAGCTCGGCGAGGAGTTCGGGCCACAGTTCGCGCAGCTCGTCGGCGCCGGTGAGTGTGCCGTCGCCGCCAATCACCACAAGGCGGTCAATCCCGCGCTCCACGAGGTTCTTCACGACGGCCTTGATGCCCCAGCGCTCGCGGAAGTCATCCGAACGTGCCGTGCCGATGGCGGTTCCACCCTTGTTCAGGATGCCAGAGACGTCTGACCAAGAAAGCTTACGAATGAGGTCGCCACCTTCGAGCGCACCCTTCCATCCCTCGTGCAGAGCGTAGGGCTGCGCGCCCGCGTGTAGAGCTGTACGTACCACTGCACGAACGATCGCGTTCATGCCCTGTGCATCGCCGCCTGAAGTTAGCACGCCAATTTTGACGCCAGATTCTTCGCTGTTGATCTCGTTGTCGCTCACCAAAACTCCTCGGCGCTACGCGTATGTTTCTTGTACGTTCTCACCCTCAATACTGCCACAATCCACGGCTGACGCCACAAATGTATAAGATAGGAACACCGACAAAGGAGGCACCGTGGCCCGTAGATCTCGCCTTGGAATGAGTGTTGTGGGAGCGCTCTTTCTTCTAGCTCCTATAGCTGCTTGCTCAGAAGACTCAGTTGATGAGCCCGCTGGCCCGGTGACGGCCGACGGCGACTACGTCCACTTTGAGGCTGGCGAGCACACGGTGGAATTTGGGGGAGAGGAACACAGGCTCGTTCTCCCGCAGGCGGCGCAACTTCGCGTGACCGACGCCGGCATTGTGCCCGCCAACTTTGAAGACGACGACGATCTGGCTGACGTTCTTCCCGAGCTGCCGTATCAAGCTCCGGGTGGAGGAGAGCAGTTTTACTTCGTGATGACGGACCGGTTTGCTAACGGCAATCCGGATAACGACGACGCCGGGCTGGGCGACGACCCGTTGGTATCCGGTTTCGATCCCACGAATGGGGGCTTCTTCCTCGGCGGGGATATCGCGGGAATTACTGAGAACCTCGACTACATCGAGGGACTTGGCGCGACCGCGATTTGGCTGACGCCGCCGTTCAAGAATCAGCCGGTCCAGGGCGGCGAAGGCGAGGAGTCAGCGGGGTATCACGGCTACTGGATCACCGACTTTACGCAGATCGATCCCCACTACGGCACCAACGATGAGCTGCAGGAACTCATCGACGAGGCGCACGCGCGTGATATCAAGATCTACTTCGACATCATCACAAACCATACGGCGGACGTCATCTCCTACGAGGGTGGCGATTACTCCTACATTCCCACCACGGTTGAGCCCTATACCGACGCCGAAGGCAACGTTATCGACACGTACGCTTTGGCCGGGCAAGAATTTCCCGAACTCGATCCGCAAACCTCTTTCCCCTACGTGCCGGTCGCTTCCGACGTCGTCAAAGTTCCCGAGTGGCTCAACGACGTCACGCTCTACCACAACCGTGGCGACTCGACGTGGGCGGGGGAATCCGTGACCTATGGCGATTTCTCGGGTCTAGACGATCTCATGACCGAAAACAAGGTTGTGGTGGATGGCATGGCTGAGATCTACAAGGCATGGATTGATATGGGAATCGACGGTTTCCGTATCGACACCGCCAAGCATGTGAACTTTGAGTTCTGGGAAGACTGGACCGTGCAAATTTCCGAGCACGCGGATGACGAGTTCTTTATGTTCGGCGAAGTCTTTGATTCGAACCCGGAGATTCTCGCGAAGTATCCGCGACAGTCGCAGATGGATTCGGTTTTGGACTTCGCCTATCAAGACAGCGTGCTTCAGTACCTCAACGGCGCAGATGCGAGTGTTCTTAGCACCCTCTTTGCCAAGGACGCGCTGTACACGACGCACTCGTCCTCACCCGTCGACCTTCCAACCTTCCTCGGCAACCATGACATGGGTCGGGTGGGCTACCTTCTCCAAGGTGCTGAGAAGGAGAAGAAGTCGAAGCTCGCACACGCGCTGCTCTATCTGACGCGCGGCCAGCCAGTGATCTATTACGGCGACGAGCAGGGCTTTGTTGGCAACGGCGGCGATAAGATTGCGCGCCAGCCGCTCTTTGAGACGCAGGTTTCCGCTTACCAATCTCAAGAACTCATCGATGGAAGCGAGTTTGGAACCGGTCCGCACATGGCCACCGATTCGGCGATGTACGAGACGATTTCGGAGCTGGCGTGGCTTCGTAGAGAACAGCCTGGGCTGTCCACCGGCGCGCAGATTGAGTTGCTATCCGAAGGAAAGACGTACGCGTTTTCGCGCGTGGATCCGGAGGATCAAATCGAGTACGTCGTGCTTGTCAATTCCGGCGATGAAGAGGTGACGGTGGATGTCACGACGCTCACCGAGGGTGGGGCTTACGCCAAGCTCTATTCCACGGATGACGAGGCGGACCTGCCCGGCCGCGTCAGTAGCGCCAATGATAATTACGAATTCACGGTGCCAGCGTATGGGGCCGTGGTGTACATGGCCGAGGGCAATGTGACTCCTGCAGCGGACGATATCGCGCTTGGCGGCCGGCTAAACGATGCGAACCAGATGGAGTTGGTCGCCGACGTCGAAGAATCACGCTACTCTCAGACGTCTTTCTCCTACCGCGTGGTCGGCACAGAAGAGTGGGTGCCGCTGGGAACGTCGGTAGGACCCGATGCGCGAATTTTCCACGACCTCGCGGGAGTTGAGAACGGGAATCTTCTTGAGTACCGAGCGGTGATTAACGGAAATACGGGAGCGTCAATGATGTATCTCGTGGGTGGCCCGGCGCCAGAACTGCCCGAGGGAGCCGAGTAGCGGGACCATCTTTGAACCCAACCCAGGGACACCAAGCGCCCCAGATCCGGCAAGCGACTCCCGCCGTCGTCGGAAAACCCGAAGACAGACCCAACTTTGCCCGCCGTCGTCGGCGATGGGCTGAAACCCGAACTCGCGCGCGCTCGCGCGGCTAAACTAGGTGTGTATCTAATGAAGGAGAAACATGTCCGCCCCTGTTGACGCAACGCAAACTGATGCTTGGAACCGCCTGACGCAGCTGCGCGATTCGCTCGTGGTAGATTTCCGCGCGTGGTTTGACTCCGATCCTGAGCGCACCGAGAAATTCAGCTACACCGCCGGTGACCTCTATGTTGATCTCTCGAAGTCGTACCTCACCGACGACATCAAGCAGGCGCTACTTGCGCTAGCCGATGAGGTGAACGTGCCAGAGCGCCGCGAGGCGATGTTCAATGGCGACCGCATCAACGTAACCGAGGATCGCGCGGTGCTCCATACCGCACTGCGTCACCCGGCTGACTCGCCGCTGGAGGTGGATGGAAAGAACGTGGTCGACGACGTCCATGCAACTCTTGAGCGCGTGTACGAGTTTGCGGACAAGGTGCGCTCCGGTGAATGGACGGGTGTGACCGGTAAGACAATCGCGACCGTGGTCAACATCGGTATTGGCGGATCTGATCTCGGTCCGGTGATGGCATACGAGGCTCTTAAGCCCTACGTTCAACCGGGTATTGAATGTCGCTTCGTCTCCAACATTGACCCCACCGACGTGGCCGAAACGCTTAAGGGTCTTGACCCGGAGACCACGCTCTTTATCGTGGCATCCAAGACGTTCACCACGCTCGAGACCTTGACCAACGCGCGCATGGCTCGCACGTGGCTGCTTGAGAATCTGGAAAAGGCAGGTGCGCCTACTGACGGTGCCGTTGCCAAGCATTTCGTCGCGGTCTCAACCGCGCTGGACAAGGTGGAAGAGTTCGGCATCGATCCGGACAACGCTTTCGGATTCTGGGACTGGGTTGGTGGCCGCTACTCGGTGGATTCCGCGGTGGGCACCTCGCTCGCGATTGCGATCGGTCCGAAGGCCTTTGCCAATTTCCTCGCCGGGTTCCGCCTCATGGATGTTCACTTCCAAACGGCTCCGGCTGAGCGCAACGTTCCACTCCTCATGGGCCTGCTTAACGTGTTCTACTGCAACTTCCTTGGAGCCGCCACCCATGCCGTGCTCCCGTACGCGCAGTACCTGCACCGTTTCCCGGCCTACCTTCAGCAGCTCACGATGGAGTCGAACGGCAAGCGTGTGCGCTGGGACGGATCAGACGTGACGACGACGACGGGCGAGGTTTTCTGGGGCGAGCCCGGCACGAATGGCCAGCACGCGTTCTACCAGCTCATTCATCAGGGCACGCAGCTGATTCCTGCCGACTTCATTGCGTTCGCCAACCCGGCTCACGCGCTCAAGGACGGCGATGCCGATCAGCACGAGCTGTTCCTTGGAAACTTCTTCGGTCAAACCAAGGCATTGGCATTCGGAAAGACTGCCGACGAGGTCCGTGCGGAAGGCACCGACGAGTCCGTGGTGACCGCGCGCGAATTCCCCGGCAATAAGCCGACAGCGTCGATCATGGCGCCGTCGCTCACGCCGTCGGTTCTGGGGCAGCTCATCGCACTGTATGAGCACATCACGTTCGTCCAGGGCGTGGTGTGGGGCATTGATTCCTTTGACCAGTGGGGTGTCGAGCTCGGCAAGGCCATGGCAAAGGAACTCACTCCTGCGGTGGCCGGCGACGAGGCAGCTCTTGCCGAGCAGGATTCCTCCACGCGAGGCTTGATCGAGTACTACCGCCAGTTCCGCCGCGATATCTGATCCCCACGCCGGATACTGGCCGGTTCGTCGTCGTCGTTCTTCGCCGTCACGAACGTTCCGTGCCTGCCGCGAGTCTCTACTTGTGAGAACTATTCAGTTTCTAGGGGAACTTTCAAGCATTTGGGACTAATTGGGACGACGGAGTGAAAGTGCGCGCGGTAGGCTGGGCTGTGGTGTAGGCGACAGCGCCGCACCCACTGAACATCAACAACATAGGAGTTGACTACATGGCAGAGGTTCGTAAGCCGGTTACCGTGACCGTTACCGGTGCAGCCGGCAACATTGGATATGCGCTGCTTTTCCGAATCGCATCGGGCGCGCTGCTCGGCCCGGACGTTCCAGTCCGCCTCAACCTGCTCGAGATTCCACAGGGCCTGCAGGCAGCTGAGGGTACCGCAATGGAGCTCAATGACTCCGCGTTCCCGCTGCTCGATAGCGTCAACGTCTATGAGGACATGGACAAGGCGTTCGACGGCACGAACGTTGCCCTCCTTGTAGGCGCACGTCCGCGCACCAAGGGTATGGAGCGTGCGGACCTGCTGGCTGCCAATGGCGGTATTTTTGGCCCGCAGGGCAAGGCAATCAACGATCATGCTGCAGAGGACGTCCGCGTTCTCGTGGTTGGCAACCCCGCCAACACCAACGCTCTGATCGCTGCTCACGCTGCCCCAGACGTTCCGAAGGATCGCTTCACCGCCATGATGCGTCTCGACCACAACCGTGCAATCTCCCAGCTTGCTGAGAAGACCGGCGGCCGTGTTGCCGACATCAAGAAGATGACCGTGTGGGGGAATCACTCTGCCGATCAGCATCCTGACGTCTCTTGGGCAACGGTTGACGGAAAGCCGGCGCTCGAGCTCGTCGACGAGGCATGGCTCGCAGATTACTTCGTGCCTACCGTTGCCAAGCGCGGTGCCGCCATCATCGAGGCTCGCGGTGCGTCGTCGGCGGCGTCCGCTGCATCGGCTGCGATCGACCACGTCTACGACTGGGTTAACGGAACGCCCGAAGGTAACTGGACCTCGCCCGGCATTTGGTCGGATGGTTCTCACTACGGCATTCCAGAAGGTCTCATCTTCGGCGTGCCCGCTACCGCTGAGGGCGGCGAATGGAAGGTTGTCGAAGGCCTCGAGCTTTCCGACACCACCAAGGCTGGCATTGAGCGCAACGTGAAGGCTCTCCAAGAAGAGGCCGACGCCGTTCGCTCACTTGGTCTGATCAAGTAGCGTTATTTCTTCCCTTGACGCGATGATCTAGCTAAGACAGGAGAGTGCGGCCCGGATTCGGTGCCGCACTCTTTTGCACCCATCGCGTAGGCTTGGGTCTCGTAAGGCACGAGCTCTGTGGTCGTTCGTTGGCCTAACCTGAGCGAAGCACGTGATCACCGTGAAGGAGTTATTGGTGTCCTCTCAGTCTTTCGGACCCTTTGAAGGCGGTCATAGGAACACCACTGGCTCAGCATGGTCTTCTGGCGACGGCGGGAACCGCCTGTCGAATTTTTTCTCGCGCCAACGCACCAAGGATCAATCGCAGCGAGGCTCGCGCGGCCTGTCCGGATACGGAACCGATCGTGTTGATCGGGTTCAGCCTCCGGCGCATTCATCTTCCTCGTCGCAGCCCGGGCCGCACTATGGTGCGGGGCAGCACACTTCTTACGGCTCGCAAGCTCCTCACAGCTCGCAATCTGATGGCGGATCCGGTCCCTCACGAATGAGTTTCACGGATGCCATCCGGGGGAGCTCGCCTCATATCGCTGAGATTCTAAAGAAGGGCGGCCTCAACTTACCAAACGGGTATCGCGTCATCCGCCAAATTGCAGATGCGCGTGGGCACGGGTCGGTGACCGATCAGGCGAATACGGGCCAGCACATGACTGGTCAGGCGAACACTGGGACGGCTTCTCCTGCGAACCAGCCGCAGCCCTATGCAACCTCGGTCTATGACGCGAGGTTTACCTCTCCACACCAGGCGCCCGGCGAGCCGGTCCAACCGCACTACATGGCAGCACGATCTAGATCGATAGCAATGATCCTCGCTTTGCTTTTCGGCCCTTTTGGCATGCATAACTTTTACCTAGGTTACGTATCTAGAGCCTTGACGCAGCTTTTCATCTCAATCTTTTCGCTGGGCTTTCTTTCGCCACTCAGTTGGGCATGGGCGATCTATGAAGGCGCTAATTATGTGAATAAAAAGAGTGATCCTCGATGGTCGCTCGACGGAGAGGGCAAGCCGCTCAGAGATTAGGCGGGAGCGGTTCCGGCGTGCGTCGTGGCGTGAATGCTGCGACCGCAAAGCCGATGGCGAAAGCCAGCAGGACGATGACAGCGAGCAACGGGAGTTCGAACTCGGTCCCGAATCCGCGAAGCACCGCGATCAGGCCGACAATTGTCACCAGAAGTCCGCCAATAAAAGTAGATGTACGCATTAGTTTTCCTCCGTGGCTACTGAGTTTTGATCTGTTTCATCCGCGTTTTGATCTGTGATATCTAACGGAGCGGTCGGCCTGGAATTAGCGTCGGACCTGTCGCTACCGTCAGCGCTGCTGTCGCCCTCGACGTCGTCGTCGCCCAAAACTTCGTAGCCAAGCTCGCGGGCAAGCCATTCGCCGTCGGACATGTCTTGCGGAGGGACCACCCGCACTCGCGAGCTACCAAAACCAAATTCGACCTTGACGTGCTTCGCCTCGGACGGGTTCTCCTGTGCGGCGGGACTTCGCAGCGTGACGGTGTCGTCAAACAGCATGTAATCTCCTGCGGGGTCGTCACGGAAAACTACGGCGTCATCGGGATCCACCGGTTCATCTGCAGGGAGAGGATCGATACTTGAATCTCGAAGGTGTGGAGTTGCGCTGGTCGAGCTTGCTCCATTTCGTTCGACCTTCCAGCCCCCAAAATCTTGGAGCATGACGTTTCCGGTTCCGCTGAAGGTTAATACGACCGCGTCGTCGGGAGAAACAAAGTACCTCGTGTCGCTGAAGGCACTAACAACTGTGGTGCCGTCGTCGATATCGGAAACCTCGGTTGTGCGTGCGTCGATAAAAGATGTCAGGTGCTGCGAGGAGCCCTCGAGTACGAAGGGCACGTTCTCGGACGTGAGAACCTTCGTGGGGATTAAAAGTCCCATGGCGGCCAGTGCAGCGACGGGAAGTGAAACCAGCGCGGCCAGCGTGGTCAGCCACGTCGCGCGCCTACCAGCGATTCCTGCGATGACCATTGCTGCACCTATGACACCAAGGAAAGCACCACTTGCGGCGAGGATACCGCCTGGAGTATTGCCCGCAATGAGGATCACGACAGCCGTGGCGACCAGCGCTATGGCAATCGTGCCAAGGATGTACCTGCCCGAAATGGCAGGAGCCTTGGGGCGCCGGGGGCGACTTGGAGCCTTGGTGGGCTTGGGTGCGCTGAGGGGCGCGGAGGTTGCATTCGGAGCTGTTGAATCGGCGTCGTCCACGAGAAAACCGCTGTGAGAATAAGGGGCAGGATTATAGGCGGCGCGGGCTTCCCGTGAGTCACGGCGGCGCAGTAGCACCACGACGAGTGCGATGACGCCAACGACGATTGCGGCCAGAATAAAGAAAGAGCTAAAGAAA
>CAYOEJ010000017.1:17907-20979 GCA_964403015.1 uncultured Arcanobacterium sp. | reverse complement strand
GAGTGCGATGACGCCAACGACGATTGCGGCCAGAATAAAGAAAGAGCTAAAGAAAATGTGGGTGTGGCTGAGCGACTCCACGACCGCCCACGTTCCCACCACCAAAGTGGCAGTTGCGCCAGCGAGGGCTCCGGTGAGGTGGCCCGCAACGGCGTCTTCAAGAACGATCTCACCGTCGTCGTCGCGAGGAAGTAAGAGCCACGCAACTCCGTAGGCAAGAACAACGAGACCGGCGAAGAACACGCCGATAACAGCGAGAAGTCGAACGAGGATAGGTGAGATTCCCCAGCGATGGCCAAGGCCGGAGCAAATGCCGGCGATCAGGCCGTCTCCGGTTCGGCGCAGAGGCTGGCTGCGAAGCTTGTCAAATATGTGCATGTCTTAAGCCTTGCTCATGGATGCGCAAAGCAACATGAGGTAACACCCTGATTGAACCCTGATCTTTCGTTATCAGGGTAGGTAAGGCTGGGGGTGCGTGTGAAGATAGTGCCATGACCACTTATGCTCATCTCCGCGCTCCGCAAGCTGTTGAACGGCCGGAGCTTGTGCGCCGCGAACCGCGTGTCTTTGCCGGTGTCGCGCGAGGACTCAGCATGCATCTCGGTGGGGACGTGCGGGTGTGGCGAGCGGGCTTTGCTGGTGCTGCACTGCTCCTTGGGCTGGGCCTCGTGACGTACCTCGTGCTGGCGGTGGCGATCCCGCGGGAGGCGAAGGCCGACGCCGCTCGGTCGAGGGTGGCTCCAACGTTGGCGGAGCGTGAGGAAGCGGTTCGGGCCAATCGGCGCGGTGAGCGCCGCCCACTGATCACAATCGCCATCATCCTCGCGCTCGCAGGCCTTGCACTGTTCTTCATGGTTCTGGGGGTTGGGAGACGCACGGGAGCGAATCTCATCCCTATCTTGGTGATCCTGGCTGGAGCCGGAATCGCTTGGTCGCATCCGCTTGAGGGGGAGAATGCGTCGGTTGGGCTGACCGTGACCGGTGGATTTATCGCCGCCCTGGGTGCGCTGGGACTCGCGGCGGCACAACTGGGCTGGAGTACGGCGTTCTCGGGAGTAATGACGGGCATGATAGTGCTCGGAGTCCTTGCGCTCGTGCTGGTGCCGGTCCTCGTTCAGAACCGCACTCGTCTACAAGAGGAACAGGAGGCGCGCATTAGGGAAGCAGAGCGCGCCAATATTGCGGCGCATCTTCACGATTCTGTACTCCAAACGCTCGCGCTCATCCGTTCGCGTGCACATGAACCGGAAGAGGTCGCTTCACTTGCGCGTGCGCAGGAGAGGGACCTGCGGAAGTACCTCTATTCAGATCGTAGCGAGGAAGGCGGTTCGGTTGCGGAGCAGCTGCGGGCTGGTGCAGCAGAGATTGAGGAGCTCTTCCGGACGGAGATCGATGCGGTAATCACGGGAGACATGGTGCCCTCGATTGCCTCGCGGGCGCTCGTTGGTGCGACGCGGGAGGCGCTCACGAATGCGTGTAAGCACGGGGGAAGCGATCGCGTGTCGCTTTACGCCGAGTTGGGAGAGGAGTGCTGCAATGTGTTCGTTCGCGACCGCGGGGAGGGCTTTGATCAGGACGCAGTTCCGGACGACCGCGCCGGAATCCGCGACTCCATCCGCGGACGTCTCGAGACGGTTGGCGGCAGCGTGCTTATACGAAGCCCGCTTGCTACCGGTGGCACTGAGGTTCACATGCGTATTGAAGGGGAGCAGCGACATGACTGATCAGGCTGATTTGCGGGTCTTTATCGTTGACGATCACGATCTTGTTCGAGCCGGCGTCGCCTCGCAATTGGCTGACGTGACGGGCATCCGCGTGGTGGGGGAAGCGGCCAATGTTGACGACGCCGTGGCTCTGCTCAGTACAGTAGCCTCCGACGTCGTCTTGCTCGACGTTCACTTGCCCGGTGGCGATGGGGGAGGCGGGGCAGAGGTGGCACGACGTGTGCTCGCCACCGGTGTTCCCACACGCTTCCTTGCACTCTCAGTTTCCGATGCGGCCGAGGACGTCGTCTCCGTTATTCGCGCAGGCGCTCGCGGCTACGTGACCAAGGCGGTGAGCGCTGGTGAGCTCATCGAAGCGATTCGGCGTGTAGCCTCGGGCGATGCGGCCTTTTCGCCGCGACTTGCGGGGTTCGTGCTGGATGCTTTTGGTGTTGGTGCTGGCGATGTCGCCGAACGCGATGAGGAATTGGACCGGCTGTCGGAGCGCGAGCAGGAAGTCATGCGGCTAATCGCCCGTGGCTACACCTATCGGGAAACGGCAACCGAACTGTTCATTTCGATCAAGACCGTCGAGACGCATGTGTCTGCAGTTCTACGAAAGTTGCAGCTTTCGAACCGGCACGAGCTTTCGCGCTGGGCGGCCGCGCGGGGGATTGAATAGGCGGGGCTTATAGGCTGCTGGTGGCTTCTGGTGGCGGGCTTCTGAGGTGCTACCGCTTCGCCGGCGGCGGGTCAGATTTGAGGCGGCTGCACATCACGGCATCGACCCGTTCTCCATTGACGAGGAATTTAGCGCGCTCGAGGCCTTCTTTGACAAAACCTGCTTTCCGCGCGACAGCTGCTGACGCCGGGTTGTTGACCCTGTAGCCAAGCTCGAGGCGCTCTAAACCGGCGTCGTCGAAAGCCCAGTCGCACGCGTGCTGAACGAGCGTCGTCGTCGTACCTCTGCCGCGGAAATCTGAGTGTGCCCAGTAGAAGACCCATCCGCTTCGGTTCTCGTCATCGACATTGATGCCGACGAGCGCGGCCACCGTTGAGTCCATCTCGGCGACGAACGCGGCGTTGCGATCTGCCGTTATTGACGAGATGTAGTTGCGTGCTGACTCCATGTTGGAGACGGTGCCTTGGCGCTGCATGTCGTCGTGGGCCTGGAATGCGGCGAGAATTCCTGCGGCGTCTTGAGCGGTGACGGGGCGGATGATTGTGGCCATGCCCGATGGTAGCAAATGGATGGTTAGCATGCGGGTGGCGGGCATGCGGGTGGTTAGCATGCGGGTGGTTAGCATGCGGGTGGTGGGCATGTGGGTAGTGCAAAGACGCGAATCGGAAAGCTGCCTGTGGAGAAGGC
>CAYOEJ010000017.1:0-17807 GCA_964403015.1 uncultured Arcanobacterium sp. | reverse complement strand
GTGGGCATGTGGGTAGTGCAAAGACGCGAATCGGAAAGCTGCCTGTGGAGAAGGCCTGCATTTGGGTTAACTGTGAACAAACGCTACTAAACAAAATTCAACACCTTTAAAAGGTTGATAAAGGGTGCGTGGTGCGATACGCTATGAATATCGAACAAACGTTCTAAACGGAGGGGGTGAATATGATGAGTGCCAGCGAGGTCAGCGGAATTGAGATGCTCCGCCAGATTGTGCGAAGTGTTGATGCGGTAGCCGAGCTTTCTTTTGACGGGCTGCCCAGAGATGAGCGCCTCGCGATGGCGCGGGAGATTGGTGTGGCCCGAACAAAACTCGAAAGCCTTCGAAGTGCTTTGCTTTTTGTTATGCAGGACAAGGGCGACCACGAACTGACGGGCGCTCGAAACCTACTGGAACTGGAAGTCGAGACTTCGAGGGAGCCTGCTCCGGAGGTTCGTAAAACAATTGCGCGCGGCGAGACTCTCAGCACGCTGCCGTTGTTTGATGCTGCTCTGAGAGCTGCAGAGATTAGCCCCGCGCACGTGGATCTTCTCCGCATTCAAATCCGGGAACCTGCATTGAAGGAGCAGCTAGCAGATGGGCAGTATGGAGAGGGGTATGTTCTTGGGCTCGCAAAACGTTTTCCGGCCGATGTCTTCAAGCGCAAGCTGAAGGGGTGGGCGATTCGGTTTGCTCCGAAAAAGGCCGAGCGCGAGCATCAACAGGCCCTTCGCGAGGAAACTTTGACCATAAAGGAAGATGATGGCGGTTGGGCGATTCGTGGCTGGTTGTCCACCTTGTCTGGCAGTGCGCTCAATACGGTTTTGAATACGATGATGTTTTCGTCGCGGCCGCAGTTGGGTATTGATCGGACCGCGGCCGGCGAGCTGCCGTCCGCGGGAGGTGGTCTCGGTTCTGGGGGCGAACCTGTTCTCGGAAATAAGCCAGCTGTTTCCGAAGTAGGCGGTAGTTTTAACGCTCGGGGGGAGTCCGATGGTGAGACTCAGCGTTTGAGTCCGACTCAGCTGCGCGCCCATGCGTTGGCTGCGTTGGCGAGATACCTTCTTGATCATGGTCTGCTCGAGCCGGAATCTCGAGTGCGTCCCCATATTTCTGTCCATGTGCCAGCAGCAACTCTCGAGGGATACGAACTAAGTGCGGCCCAGGCTCGCATGTGCGAGGAAGTTGTAGGCCAGGTTGCATTCTTAGATGAGCCGCTCGGTGAAGGTTGTGATGAGGTGGATCGAGTCGGAAGCTGTCGGAGTCGGGATGTGAAGCTTCGCGAAAGGATCGGGGCAAGAATTGCGACCATCAGGGCAGGATTCGATGAAGATTTGCTCACCGGGCTTGAGCCGGCGTATACGGATGATGGAATTCCCATAAGTCCGACTGAACTTGCAACGGTTTTGTGCGGGTCGGAGCTGCGAAGAATAGTTTTGAGTTCCGATTCGGAAGTGTTGGATGTGGGACGGCAGCATCGAATAGCCACTGCCGCGCAGACTCGAGCTGTTATTGCGCGAGATAGAACATGTCGATATCCGGGCTGTCACCGACCGCCCTCTGATGGGCAAGTCCACCATAGTTTCGAATGGGAGCACGGTGGAAAGACTGACATCGACAACCTTGTGCTGCTGTGCTGGCACCATCATCAATACATTCATGCTCATAGCATCGACATCCATCACCACACCGGCGGGTTCTTATTCAAGAAAGGTTTGGACGTTGTGGGCGTGTCGCTTGCTGGCAATGCGGATGAAGTGTGGGCAGCTTAGCTTCGCGGCTTCGCTTCGATGCGAAACCCATCACACGCCCGTAAGTTACCCTACCGTTTGGTAAGTTAGTGGTAGAGTCTGAGAAACCGGAGCGCGCTCCAGTTTTTAGTGAAGTCAGTAGATCGCAATCTGGTGACGAACAAGGTCTTCGCTAAATTCAACAGCAGGGAGCGCGCGAAACACTCACGGAGGACGCGCGTGACAGTTGATTTCTCACGATCACAGGCGGATGTACCAGCACCCACCTACCTCGATGAGGCAACGTCAACACAGCAGGTTCTTGCGGAGAAGTGGCGTTCCGGTTCGATCGAACCGCTGACATCGGTAATTGCGGACTATCAATCGCTCGGGCGAGGGCGTTTAGGTCGGACGTGGGTCGCACCTCCGAGAAGCTCAATGCTGGCGTCAACGGTTGTCGCACTCACCGCGAACGATGCGAACCGGGAATTCTTAGGTTGGATCACACTGGCGGCAGCGTTGGCGGCGCGCGAGGCGATTGCATCCCACGCCGAGTCCGAGCGGGTGCTCATCAAGTGGCCGAACGACGTCGTCGTGAAGGCCGACGCGTGCAGAGCCGATCATCGCGGATTTAAGATCGCCGGAATACTCGCCGAGTTCCTCGGCGAACGCGACGGCAAGCTTTGGGCTGCTGTCGGCTGCGGAATCAATATCACTCAGGCAGCACATGATTTACCTGTTGCGAATTCGACCTCGCTTCTCATCACCGAGCCAGGACTCGCCGAGCGAACGTTTGGCGACCTGCGTGATCAGTTGTTCGAACAGTACCGACAGGGCCTCGCCCAGCGTCTCAGTGCGTTTGACCGTACGGAAGGTCCGGCTCATTTATTTATCGCCGAAATCCACGAACACAGTGCCGATATCGGCGAGACGATTACCGTCCGCATTCCCTGTGCACAGGGATTTGAGAGCATCACGGGAATAGCTCGACGCATTCTCACCGATGGCTCTATCGAATTAGACACCATGGCGGGGCCGGTCACCGTGACTCCCGGCGATGTTGCCATGCTTGCAAAGGAATCCCATGATTAAACGCATTCTTGTTGCGAACCGCTCCGAAATTGCCGAGCGCGTGATCCGAACCGCCAAAGATTTGGGGATTACATCGGTGGTCGGATACGCGGACGCGGATCTCGAAGCCAATTTCACCTGCATGGCTGACGAGGCCTTCGCGCTCGGTGGATCGAGCTATGCAGAGACCTACATGAACGGCGATAAGCTGCTCGCAGTTGCCCGCCGATCGGGAGCGGATGCCGTTCACCCAGGTTATGGATTCCTCTCGGAGATTCCCGAGTTTGCTCAGGCCGTGATCGACGCCGGTCTCATCTGGATCGGACCGTCACCAGAGGTCCTCCAACAGCTTGGAGACAAGATTGAAGCCCGCCGACTCGCCGAATCGGTCGGCGTGCAGCCGGTGCCGGGCATTTCCGATCCCGTCGCAGACCGGGAAAGTGTTGAAAGCTTCGTTGCCGAATGGGGATATCCCATCGTGACGAAGAAGTCTGACGGCGGGGGTGGACGCGGTATTTCTATTATCCGCTCGGATGCCGATCTCGATCATTTCTTCACCGCCCAAGGATCAAACATCGGAAACTTCTTCGTAGAGAAGTTCATCGAGACCGCACGCCATGTTGAAACCCAGTGCATGCGAGATTCCCACGGCAATTTCGCGGTGGTCTCTACGCGCGACTGTTCAGTGCAGCGCCGAAACCAAAAGCTCATTGAGGAGGCGCCGGCGCCAGGGCTGACCGAGGCGCAGGTGGAGACCCTAGTTAATTGGTCGCGTCAGCTATTCGGCGCCGTTGAATACGTTGGTCTAGGGACCTGTGAGTTTCTGGTTGAAGGCGACGCGATCTACTTCCTTGAAGTCAATCCGCGCCTGCAGGTGGAGCACACGGTGTCCGAGGAGGTCACCGGACTTGATCTCGTTCAGGAGCAGATCAACATTGCCGACGGCGGAACTATCAGCGACGTACCCGAGGTTGGTGGCCACTCGTTCGAGTTCCGAATTACGTGCGAGGACCCCGACGACAATCTCCATCCCTCATCTGGAAAGATCACGAAGCTTCGCTGGCCACTCGGCCATGGAATCCGTATTGAATCAGGTGTTGAGGAAGGATCGGTTGTCACCTCGGACTTTGATTCGATGCTCGCCAAGCTCATCGTGACCGGCGCAAGCCGCGAGCAGGCAATTGCGAGGTCGCTGAGGGCACTTGAGGAACTGACGCTCGAAGGCGTTGCTACACCCGCGAAACTTTATCGCGACATCATCGCCGACGACGTCTTCGCCAGTCTCGGATACTCCACCCGGTGGTTTGAAGAGCAGTTCCTCCCACAGTGGCAGGACAAGCGAGAGCAAAGGCAGGCGAAAGCAGCCAGTAGCAGATTGCCGAACGGGCTCGGACATGGGGTCGCCGAGGTCGAGGACGAACGCGCGACCGTCGTCATCGAAATCAATGGCCGGCGAACCGAGCTGCGTCTACCGAAGGGACTCTTCTCAGGGTCGACTACCACGACGCGACCACAGCCGCTACGCCGCTTTGCGCGACAGAAGTCGGAGCAGACCGGCAAGGCGGGTGAAGTTACCGGAAACGTGACCTCGCCAATCCAGGCCATAGTCGTGCGGGTGCTCGTTGAGCCCGGAAAGGACGTCGCAGAAGGCGATCTTTTGGTGGTGCTCGAATCGATGAAGATGGAGAGCTACGTGTATGCGCCGATTACGGGACGTGTGGTTGAAGTGCACGTCAAGGACTCGACGAACGTTACCCCCGGCACGAAGCTGATCCGCATCGAACCGGCGCCAGCAGACGAATCATAAGAGGGAATATGTCGATACGAAACTTACAGAGCCTCCCCGATGAGTCGCTCACGATGGACCTGACACCACATGTTGTGGACCGTGAGGCTTTCACCGAATTCCAAGATGGCATCACCGCCAAGGCTGAAGAAAAGGCGCAGTCACGCCAGCATGCGAAGGGTAAGCTCACGGCACGCGAGCGGATTGAGCAGCTGCTCGATCCCGGAACGTTCGTTGAGGTCGGGCGTTTTGTTGGTGGAAATCTGTCCGAAGGTTTTTCCGGGGCCGCAGTGGTGACCGGGCTCGGTCAAATTAATGGTGATCAGGTCGCGGTCTATGCGCAGGACTTTTCGGTCAGTGGCGGCACACTCGGTGAGGCCGAGGGGGACAAGATCATCGCCACGATCGACAAGGCACTGACTCTGCGTATCCCGGTGATTGGCATCATGGACTCGGGCGGTGCTCGCATTCAAGAGGGCGTGGTTGCGCTTGGCCAATACGGTCGCATTTTCAAGCGAACCTGTGCAGCTTCCGGTGTGATTCCGCAGATTTCCTTGATTCTTGGCCCGTGTGCCGGCGGTGCCGTCTACTCACCTGCGCTCACCGACTTCATCATCATGACCAAGGACAACTCGCACATGTTTGTGACCGGCCCCGATGTGGTCCGAGCGACGACGGGCGAGGATGTTTCGTTTGCTGATCTCGGCGGCGCCGAGGTGCACAATTTCCAATCCGGCGTGGCGCACTACCTTGCGGAAGACGAAGAGGACGCACTCGACTACACCCGCACACTGCTCACCTACCTTCCGCAAAATTGCGATGACAATCCGCCCCAGTACGACTTTTTCGACGACGAATCGCCAAGCGACGTAGGTTCGCTCGTGCCCGAATCTTCGAAGCTGCCCTACGACATGGTGGATGTCATTTCGAAGATCGTGGACTACGGCGAATTCGTGCAGATCCAAGAGAATTTCGCCCGCTCGATCGTGGTGGGATTTGCGTGTCTGCGCGGCGAGTCGGTGGGAATCGTCGCCAATCAGCCGCTCTTTGAAGCCGGAACACTTGACGTTGATGCCTCGGAAAAGGCCGCGCGCTTTGTTCAGTTCTGTGATGCTTTCAAGATTCCCGTTGTGACGCTCGTCGACGTCCCCGGATACCGGCCAGGCACGCAGCAAGAGCAAGCTGGCATCATTCGCCGCGGCGCGAAGCTCATTTGGGCATACGCAACGGCCACCGTCCCCCTCGTCACCGTTATTCTCCGCAAGGCATACGGCGGCGCCTACATCGTCATGGGATCGAAGTCGCTCGGCGGCGACCTCGTCTATGCGTGGCCCGGAGCCGAAATTGCCGTGCTCGGTGCAGACGGAGCCGTGTCCATCGTCCATCGCCGTGAAATCGCGGCTGCCCGCGAGGATGGCAACGAAGCAGAGGTTCACGCGAAGCTCTCTGCTGAATACACGAAGAAGAACGTCAACCCCTACCTCTCGGTGGCGCGCGGCGAACTGGACGGAATCATTCCGCCGTCGTCCACTCGCTCCACCATTGTTAGCTCACTAGCAGCCCTACGCACGAAGAACACTAGATACGAAGGACCGCGCAGGCACGGCAATATGCCGATGTAAGCGCTCGAAGGATAAACATGACTCACTCACTTATTGACAATCTTGAAGCAGGATCCCCCTACGTTCTTCAGTTCGCTGGGCAGGCAACGCCGTGGGAGGTCGCGCTGCGAGATATTGCAGCCGATTCGACACTGCGTCCCATCGCCACCGAGATCACGGGCGAAGCCGACCGGCTCCTCGCGCCGGTTCTTCCCGAACTCACGCGCATTACGTCGGGCAAGCTGGATCTTCTGCGTCACCCCACGTCCGAGGCGTTTGCTTCGGTCCCGGGAATTTTGCTCGCCCAATACTGCGCCTGCCGCGACCTGAAGATCAAAGCGCAGCCGCGTGCGATTATCGGGCACTCGCAGGGTATTTTGGCCGTGGAGATGGTGAAGGCGAAAGATCCCGCCCACATCTTCGCCATCGCCCGACTCATCGGAGCTGCTGCGACTCTCGTGACGCGAAACGGTGGTGCTGCCCGTAGCGGCGAGCGCACTCCGATGATGGCGGTTCGTGGTCTGCCGGAGGCAACGCTGCGAAGCGTTCTCGAGGCACATCCCGAGGTTTCACTCGCGATTCGCAATTCGCGCACGATGTTCTCCCTCTCTGGCCGTCCGGCCGATCTTTTTGCGGTCGAACGTGACCTTGAAGAGCTCGCTGCTGGCGAGGCAGAGGCGCGCGCCAAGAAGACCACTGGCGGCGCACCCATTGCACCAATTTGTGAGTTCTTGGACGTCTCTGTTCCCTTCCACTCGGCACTCCTTGAGCCAGCCGTCGCGCGCGTCCACGAGTGGGCAGCTAAGTGTGGGATCGAGGGAGATGTGGATGAGCTCGCTCGTGCTGTGCTCACGGAGCGGCTGAACTGGGACGAGGTGGTTGCGAATGCACTCGGCGACGATACTGAGTGGATTATCGATCTCGGACCGGGCGCATCACTGAACCGCATTACTCGGGCGAATACGGAGGGCACCGGCGTCGGTATCATCAACGCATCCACGCCGGATGCTCGCGACCAACTTATGGTGGTCGGAAACCAGTGGCGCCGCGGTGCGGACTGGTCCAGGTTCGCGCCGAAGCTTGCAACACTGGGGGACAGGACGGTCGTCGAGACCAAGTTCTCGAAGCTCACGGGCCGCTCGCCGATCCTTCTTGCCGGTATGACGCCGACGACCGTCGAGCCCGAAATCGTGGCCGCAGCGGCAAACGCTGGCTACTGGGTTGAGATGGCCGGCGGCGGTCAGGTGACCGAAGACGTCTTCATGACGAACCTTGCCGGTCTCGTTGAGCAGCTCGAACCTGGTCGGACCGCGCAGTTCAACGCAATGTTCATGGACCGCTACCTGTGGAACCTTCAGTTCGGTGCGCAGCACATTGTTTCGCGCGAGCGCATCTCCGGCGCGCCGTTTGACGGCGTGGTGATCTCTGCGGGTATTCCTGAAAAGGAAGAGGCAGTCGAGCTCTTCAAGCGTCTGCGTGACGAGGGCTTCCCGTATGTCGCCCTGAAGCCGGGCACTGTTGGACAGATCCGAGCCTGCCTTGATATCGCTCGCGAAATCCCGGATATTCCAGTGCTCCTCATGGTCGAAGACGGCCACGCTGGCGGACACCACTCGTGGGAGGATCTCGATCAGCTTCTGCTCAACACCTACGCGGAGATTCGCGCCGAAGAAAACACGATTTTGTGCGTGGGTGGCGGACTCGGCGTGCCGGAGCGTGCGGCGTCGTTCATTTCGGGCGATTGGGCACTCGAGCACGGCTCGGTGCGCATGCCCGTCGATGGCATCATGATCGGTACTGCGGCCATGACCGCCAAGGAAGCTCATACGAACCCCGATGTTAAGCAGCTGCTGGTGGATACACCCGGTGTGCCGCCCACCAAGAATGCGGGCTGGGTAGGATCTGGCGAGGTCGATGGCGGAGTCACCTCCGGCTTGTCCCACCTTCTTGCCGACATGTACGAAATCGACAATGCGGCTGCGCGCGCCGCGCGGCTGATCGTCGAGGTCAACGGGAAGCCGGAAGAGCGCGAGGCCCGCCGCGATGAACTTATCGAGGCTATTAACGGCACGGCGAAACCATTCTTTGGTGAACTCGGGGATATGACCTACGAGCAGGTTCTTCGCCGGTACGCCGAGCTGAGCTACCCGTGGAATGATGTCTCGTGGCAGGCGCGATTCCACGATCTGCTCCAGCGCGTGGAGGCTCGCCTGAGCCCGGTCGATGTGGGCGATGTTGAGACCATGTTCCCTACAGTCGATGACGCTGCGGACGCGCATGTCGCAATCGAGCGCATCATGGAGGCTTACCCGCAGGCTTCGCGTATCGAGCTCACGCCGTTTGACGTGGCATGGTTCGTCGAGCTGTGCCGCAAGTACCCCAAGCCCGTCCCGTTTGTGCCGGTGATCGACGATTCGATTTTGCGCTGGTGGGGCACCGACGGACTGTGGCAGTCCCACGATCCGCGCTACACCGCCGATCAGGTGCGAATCATTCCCGGCCCGGTCTCCGTTGCTGGCATCACCCGTGTCGACGAGCCGATTGCCGAGATTCTCGCGCGCTACGAAACCGCCGCGATCGAGGCAATCGATTCGCCAGAACAGCCCGAGATTTTCTCTCGCTTGGCGCCGACTCTCGAGGAGTATGCCCGCACAGTTCCACACATCCTGTGGCACGGACACCTCATGACCAACCCCGCAACCGTGGTTGATCGCTACGAACTCGTGCGGACGGAACGTGGGTACGACGTCGTCATCGAACTCGACACCCTGTGGGACGGTACGGAAGCTGCCCAGCACGCGGTTCGTGAACTGCGCGTGCCGCTGCTTCTCAACGACGCCGTTCGCACCGGTGGCGTGCCGGTGGTCGACGACGAGCGACTTCCAGAAGCGATGTTTGCCCTGCTCGCAGCCACGGCCGGAGTGGGCGCGTCCAATGTGATGGGCGACGACATTCCCGTACTTCCGCGCATTGTCGAATCGGCGGATTCGGAGTTCGGCGAGGCCCACTATAGCTTCTCCGTGCGCCCCGAACTGGGAACGCTACACGCTGGTGTCACTGCGGATACGCTCCCGGCGTCGCTCCACCTTGCGCCTGTCGTTCCGTCAGCCGTGCTCGGCATGTGCTGGCCGTCGATCTATGCCGCACTCGGTTCGGCCATCGTCAACGACTTCCCGGTGATCGAGGGGCTTTTGAATGCGGTCCACCTGGACCACACCGAGCTTCTCGATACCGATGATCTCGAGGGCGTCGATCGCGTTGATGCGCGTTCGCGCTGCACGTCGATCATGGAATCAACCTCGGGTCGCGTTGTGGTTGTGGAAACCGAGCTGTCCGTAGATGGCGAGGTTATTGGCGCATTCATGGAGCGTTTCGCTATCCGCGGCCGTGTCCATGGCAATGAGCATCCGGCAGATCCGCCCTACGCGGGAGGAATCGAGCAGGACATCACCGATACGCCGCGCTCGGTACTGCGTCGTGCGAAGGTCACCGCTCCTGATGACATGACGGCGTTTGCGATGGTCTCGGGCGACTACAACCCGATCCATACCTCCTATCGTGCGGCCAATGTGGCCGGCATGGAAGCGCCGCTCGTGCACGGCATGTGGCTGTGTGCCGCAGCTCAGCACACGGTCGCCGCCACCGACGAATCGGGCCACTACTGGCACATCCAAGGCTGGACCTACCGTATGTTCGGCATGGTTGCGCTCGGTGACGAGGTAGACATCACGGTCGAACGTATCGGCAGCGTTAAGGGCGGTGGCTTGATTCTCGAAGTCACCTGCCGCGTGAACAAGAGCGTGGTCTCGATGGCCACGGCCACCGTATCCCCGCCGCTCACCGCCTATGTTTATCCCGGTCAGGGAATCCAAGAGCAGGGCATGGCTCTTAACGAGCGTGCCGAATCTGCCGCAGCTCGCGACGTTTGGGAGCGCGCCGATGCGCACACCCGCGCGACCCTCGGATTCTCCATTTTGGCAGTCGTTCGCGACAACCCGAAGGAGCTCACGGCACAAGGCGAGACCTACCGCCACCCCGAGGGCGTGCTCAACCTGACGCAATTTACCCAGGTTGCGCTCGCGACCGTCGCATTCGCACAGACCGAGCGTCTGCGTGAAGCCGGTGCGCTCGTGGAGGATTCTTACCTTGCCGGCCACTCGCTGGGCGAGTACAACGCCCTGTCTGCTTACGGCCAGATCTTCCCGCTCGAGACCGTGTTGGAGATCGTTTTCCATCGCGGTTCGACGATGCACCATCTGGTGCCAAGGGACAGCGAAGGCAACTCCGATTACCGGATGGGCGCTTTGCGTCCGAACCAGTTCGGGGTGGACGACGCCGGTGTCCAGAACTACGTCAAGAGCGTTGCGGACGCATCGGGTGAGTTCATCGAAATCGTCAACTACAACCTTGCAGGTGAACAGTACGCGGTAGCGGGAACGGTCCGCGGCCTTGCCGCCCTCGCGAAGGACGCTCAGCACCGGGCAGACGAGTCTGGGGGCAAACGCCCGTTCATCCTCATTCCCGGCATCGACGTTCCCTTCCACTCCACGCGTCTGCGCGATGGAGTCGAGGACTTCCGCGAGCTCCTCGATCGATTGCTTCCGCAGGAGCTTGATACCGACGTTCTCGAGCATCGCTACATCCCCAACCTTGTGGCGCAGCCCTTCGAGTTTTCTGTTGAGTTCCTCGATGCGATTCTCGACGTTGTGCCGTCCGAGTACACGGCGTGTTTGCGGGAACGCTGGCACGACGTCGATCTGGTAGCGGAGCGATCGACGATCGCGCGCCAGCTGCTGGTGGAGCTTTTGGCGTGGCAGTTTGCCTCTCCAGTCCGCTGGATTGAGACTCAGGAATTCCTTTTCGCCAAGGCAGGCGTGGAGACCTTGGTTGAGATCGGCCTCGCGAATTCCCCAACGCTGGCGAACTTGGCCGCCAAGACCTTGGCTCAGCCGCGCTTCGCAGGCAAGAAGGTCAACACGTACAACGCCCAGCGCGATGCAAAGATCGTGTACAACGAGGACGTGGCGGCGGTTGCTTTCGAGCCGAGTGAGTCGGTCGAGGAGAGTGAGTCACAGGAGGTAAGCGAGCCAGCGGAGGTGAGAGAATCTGCGAAGGCGCCCGAAGTCCAGCTTCCTGCCGATGCGCAAGTCGCTGTCACCCCAGCTCCAGCTGGAGGCACCACCGAGGAGATTCCTTTCACCGCGGCAGACGCGGTACGCGTCCTGCTCGCATACTCCAACAAGCTCACGCTCGAACAGATTGGTGATTCTGACAATGTCGAGTCGTTGACCAATGGCGTCTCATCCAAGCGCAACCAGGTGCTGATGGATATGGCTTCCGAGCTCAACCTTGCATCGATTGACGGAGCAGCCGAAGCCTCGGTTGCTGAATTGTCGAAGACGGTCGATAAGCTCGCACACAACTACAAGCCGTTCGGCTCGGTTCTGGGCGAGGCCATCACCGAACGCACGCGCAAGCTCTTCGGTGCGGCAGGTCTGAAACAGTCCCATATTGCTGATCACGTTGGTGGCACGTGGGGTCTGGGCGCGGGCTGGATCGCGTGGGCAACCGCCGTCGTTCTTCTCGATACTCGCGAGGGCAAGTCTGGTCGCGGAGGCGATCTGGCAGTACTCGGTGAGTCCACACCGACGTCGGTAGCGGAAGTTAACGCCATTATCGACGCCGCGGTAGAGCGCGTTGGTCAGCTTCGCGGAATTGGTGTCGCGAAGCCGAGCGCCGGTGGCGGTGGCGGAGGAGCAGTCGTTGATTCGGCCGCACTCGATGCGTTCTCGGACGAGATCACCGGCACCTTGGCTGAGAATGCTCGCGATCTTCTCGAGCGACTCGGAAAGTTGCCGTTGGCCGGGCAGGTCCAGGTTGAGGACACCGAACTGTTCGATACTGTCAGTGCCGAGCTGGGCGCTAATTGGCCGCAGCTCGTGACGCCCGCGTTCTCTGCGAAGAAGGCAGTGCTGCTTAACGACCGTTGGGCAACCGCTCGTGAAGATGTCGCGCGCATTGCTAACGGCGAGCAGGTCGCCGCGAATTTTGTCGGCGTAGGTGAAGAGGTCGCCCGCCAAGCGGAGTATCTTGCGAGGAGCGCGGAGGCATCGATTGCGCAGCGGCTTGCAGAGATTGCCGCCGATGCGAGGTCGACTGAGGCTGGAGAGCATGCCGGCCAGATTGCCGTCGTCACGGGAATGACGCCCGAGTCGATTGCGGGTGGACTCGTCAAGCGTCTGCTTGCCGGTGGCGCGACCGTCATTGCGACCGCGTCGAAGGTGGACCAGAAGCGCTTGCTCGCGGGCCGGAAGATCTACCGCGAGAATGCTCGCGGGGGAGCGCAGCTGTGGCTCGTCCCGGCAAACCTGAGCTCGTACCGCGACATCGATTCGCTCGTGACGTGGATTGCCGAGCCCGTTCGCGAGACCGTTGGGGGCACCACGCAAGAGAAGAAGCCGGCGATGATCCCCGATCTTCTGTTCCCGTTCGCCGCGCCACGCGTGTTCGGAATGATGGACAACGCGGGGGCGGACACCGAAACGCAGGCACGACTCATGCTGTGGGGCGTAGAACGCCTGCTCACGGGACTGGCCGAGATCGGCTCTGACACCGTGGTCGGCCATAGGCTGCACGTGGTCCTGCCAGGCTCACCGAACCGTGGAATCTTCGGCGGCGACGGAGCATATGGCGAGGTCAAGGCCGCATTCGACGCGATCTTGAACAAGTGGAAGGTGGAACCGTGGGCGAAGCGAGTCACCTTCGCGCACGCTCGTATTGGCTGGGTGCGTGGCACCGGGCTCATGGGCGGCAACGATCCACTCGCGCAGGCCGCGGAAGCGGCAGGGATCCGGACGTGGTCCACGGATGAAATATCTGATGAACTCATCGGTCTTGCGTCTGCCGATGCGCGCGAGCGTGCCGAGAGTGCGCCGATCGATGCTGATCTCACCGGTGGCCTTGACGAGATTGACTTCGCGTCGCTGACGCCCGAGGTTGAGAATGTCGAACCGACCGACGTCGAGGCGAGCACATCGATTTCAGCTCTGCCGACCCCGAGTGAGATCTCTATTCCTGAGCTGACCGACGATTGGTCGACGGGTACCGCAAAACCGGAAGATCTCGTTGTCGTCGTTGGCGTGGGAGAGGTTGGCCCATGGGGCTCTGCCCGTACCCGACTGGCCGCCGAGCTGGGTATTCAGGCGGACGGCGAGGTCGAACTCACGGCTGCCGGCGTGCTCGAGCTCGCTTGGATGACCGGCTTGCTCGAGTGGCACGAATCGCCGAAGGCTGGCTGGTATGACGCCGAGGATAACCTCGTGGACGAGGCCGATATTTACGAGCGGTTCCGCGACGAAGTCGTGGCACGTTCGGGTATTCGCCAGCTCGTCGACGCCGGACCGATCAGCGATGGCGGCACGACCGACGTCGTTACTGTCTTCCTCGATCGCCCAGTGACTTTCAGCGTCGCCAGCGCTGAGGAAGCCGAGAACCACGTTGCTGCGGATCCGCGGTTTACGGAAGCTACCGTCGTCGACGGCGAGTGGAAGGTAACCCGCAAGAAGGGTGCCACTGCGCTCGTTCCGAAGCACACCGCGCTCAAGCGGTTTGTGACGGGGCAGTTCCCAACCGATTTCGATCCAACTCGCTGGGGTATCCCGGCGTCGATGATCGAAAACGCGGACAAGATGGCCGTGTGGAACCTGGTAACGACTGTCGATGCCTTTATGTCCGCTGGATTTACCCCAGCTGAGCTGCTCGAGGCGGTTCACCCGACCGAGGTCGCCTCCACTCAGGGCACGGGCTTTGGCGGAATGGCGTCGATGCGCAAGCTGTTTGTGGACCGTTTCCGTGGCGAGGATATTCCGCAGGACATCCTGCAGGAAACTCTGCCGAACGTCATTGCGGCACACACGATGCAGACCTACGTCGGAGGATACGGCGCCATGGTTCAGCCTGTGGCGGCGTGTGCGTCCGCGGCGGTCTCGCTCGAAGAGGGTGTGGACAAGATCGCCACCGGTAAGGCGCGCTTCGTTGTGACCGGTGCGAACGACGATCTCTCGGTCGAGTCGCTCGAAGGATTCGGAAACATGAACGCCACGGCGTCGTCGCAGGCGCTGCGGGATCAGGGAATCCATGATCGATTCTTCTCTCGCGCGGGCGATCTGCGGCGCGGTGGATTCGTTGAGGGCCAAGGCGGCGGAACCGTGCTTATTGCGCGCGGTGACCTCGCCGTGGAGATGGGGCTTCCCGTCTATGGCGTGGTTGGCTACGTTCAGTCGTTCGCCGACGGCGCGCATACCTCGATCCCGGCCCCTGGTCTCGGTGCTCTTGGCGCTGGTCTTGGTGGCACGGAATCGAGGCTCGCGAAGAACCTGCGGGCTCTTGGCGTGAGCGCGGATGACATCGCCGTGCTGTCGAAGCACGACACCTCGACGAACGCGAATGACCCGAATGAGGCTGAGCTTCACGTACGTCTCGCGAAGGCTCTTGGGCGCAGCGAAGGCAACCCTTTGCACGTGATCTCGCAGAAGACTCTGACGGGGCACTCGAAGGGCGGCGCCGCGCTGTTCCAAATCTCCGGGCTCATGCAGGTGTTCGCAAGCGGTGTGGTTCCGGCCAACCGTTCGCTCGATAACCTCGATCCGGTCTTTGAAGTTGACGAGTTCCTCGTGTGGCTTCGAGATCCGCTCAATCTCGGCAAGCGCGGCGTGATCAAGGCCGCCCTGGCAACCTCACTCGGCTTTGGTCACGTGAGTTCCATGATGGCTTTCGTTCACCCCGGAGCTTTCGAAGCTGCCGTGGTGCGAAGCTTGGGCGACGAGGCAGCGAAGCAGTGGCGTGAACGGGCCACCGACCGACTGCGCGATGGTGCACGCCGTATCGAACAGGGCATGATCGGCCACGGTCCGCTCTTCGAGTCGGTTGAATCGCGCAGGTTCAGAGGCGCGGGCGATGCACACGAGGTTGAGGCCGCGATGCTGCTCGATCCCGAGGCCCGACTGGGCAGCGATGGATTCTATGGCTGAGCTCGATGTGCCCGGTAGTGCGCCCGGTAGTGCGCCCGGCATTGCGCCGGGCGCAGGGGTCGCGGGCGCGGGGGTCGCGGGCGCGGGAGTCGCCGGCGTCGGTATTGATCTCGTCGACGTCGATGGCTTTGCCGAGCAACTTGACCTGCCGGGTTCGAGGTTCTCGGAGTCGTTTGCGGCGCGCGAGATCCGGCTGGCCCGGCGACGTTCGCTCGAAACGGGGCAACCCGAAGCTCACCACCTAGCTGCACGCTGGGCCGCGAAGGAAGCTTTCATCAAGGCGTGGTCTGGTGCGCTTGCTGGGTCAGCGCCCGTCATGGGACAGGTCGACATGGCCGAGATCGTGGTGGACGCCGATGCGTGGAATCGTCCGATGATTGTTCTTGAAGGCAGGGTTCGCGAGGCCTATGAGAGGTCGGTCGGTCTACGAGCGCACGTGTCGATGTCCCACGACGGCGGGTATGCCACAGCGATCGTTGTGTTGAGCAACGAAGCTATGATCTAGGCATGACGGAGCAGATCGGAAAGCGCGAGACGAACCTCGGAAAGCGCGAAATGAATCGCCGTGCCAACCTTGAGCGCATCATGACGGCGGCGCAGGGTCTACTTCAAGAGCGAGACTTTGATCAGGTGACCACCGCGGAGTTGGCAGATCGCGCGGGCGTGAGTACTGGAACTCTTTTCCGCCATATTGGAACCAAGGCCGATCTTCTCATTACCTTCATGGGCGAGCACCTAGCGATGCCCGCACAGACTCAACGCCCGGCGGCCACGCGCGCGCTTGCCTCCGACGCGATCTTTGCGCTGCTTGAACCGTTTCTCGACCTAGCGGTCCAGCAAGAACGCAACGCCCTCGCATTTCATCGTGAGGTTCTCTACGGCAATGCCCAAGGGCAGGCACGCCAGAAAATTGTGCACGTGGTTCAACGTTTCGAGCCGAAGATCTATGAGATCTTGGGCGAGCTTGAAGGGAATCAACGCGTACCTGAACGCGACCGGGCGAGGATCGCCCACGCGATGTATTCCTCGATCTACATGAATTTCCTTCAGGTTTCTACCGGGTCTGCTGACATGGGTGACATCCATGAACGCATGAAGGAATCGATCGCGTTCCTTCTCGAGTGAGCGTAGCGAATTCTCGAGAGAACGCAGCGCGAAGCTACTTGAAAATGACCGTGCGGGTGCCGTCCATCAGCACACGATGCTCGGCATGCCAACGCACCGCCCTCGACAGAACTTGACGCTCGACCTCAGCGCCCATCGCCATGAGTTCTGGAACGGTGTCGTCGTGAGCTACTCGCACCACATCCTGTTCGATGATCGGGCCCTCGTCCAGATCGGTCGTCACGTAGTGGGCAGTGGCACCGATGAGCTTTACCCCGCGTTGATGAGCTTGTGCGTAGGGCCGAGCGCCCTTGAAGGACGGCAGGAACGAGTGGTGAATATTGATAATGTTTCCGGCAAGTTTCTCGCACACTTGCGAAGAAAGAATCTGCATGTAGCGAGCGAGAACAACTACCTCGACGTCGCGATCCTCGATGATCTCCAAAAGCTCGGACTCTGCATCAGCCTTCGTCTCTGCCGAAATGGGGATGTGAATGAAGTCGGTCTCGTAGAAGTCAACGATGGGCTTAAGCGTCTCATGATTGCCTACCACGCCCACGATCTCGATCGGCAACCGGCCCTCGCGTTGCTTGGAGAGAATGTCAGTGAGGCAATGGGATTCCTTCGAGACCATGATGAGCGCACGCATGGGACGATCTGATTCGGTAATCGTGTACGTCATTTGATACTGGCGAGCGAGCGCCGCGAAAGCATTCGCAATCGTCTCGCGTCCGCCGGGCACGTTCGCTTCGATACGAATGAAGAAAAGTCCGGATTCGGCGTCGTTGAACTGCTGCGACTCCATAATGTTGCCGCCCACGTTCACCAAAAGGCCGGTGACAGCGTAGACGATTCCGGGCTTGTCCGGACACGAGATAGTAAATACCAGTTTTTCGCTCACGCTCTCAGGATAGGCGACGACGACGATTTCTCCCGCGAGCGTCCGGTAGGAGAGCATCGAGAGAGCACCGGTGAGACATTCCGAGGAGCCGACACTGTTTCCGGTAGTCTTGAATGCATCGCAAATGCGTCCACAAAACGGAGGATACGCCAGCATGGTAGATGCGTTTAACCAGCCGATTGTCGAATTCGATCCTGAGATTGCCGAGGTCCTCGAAAAGGAACTCGATCGTCAGCGAAATACGCTCGAAATGATCGCATCGGAGAATTTTGTGCCGCGTTCCGTGCTCCAAGCCCAGGGGTCGGTGCTCACGAACAAGTACGCTGAAGGTTATCCGGGCCGCCGCTACTATGGCGGGTGTGAGTACGTGGATATCGCTGAGAATCTTGCGATCGAGCGCGCCAAAGAGCTTTTCGGTGCGGGCTACGTCAACGTCCAGCCACACTCGGGAGCGCAGGCAAACGCCGCCATCTACCACGCGCTGTGTACTCCGGGGGATACGGTCATGGGCCTCGAGCTGGCTCACGGCGGCCACCTCACCCACGGCATGAAGATCAATTTTTCTGGAAAGAACTACAACATCGTCTC
>CAYOEJ010000016.1:34219-36715 GCA_964403015.1 uncultured Arcanobacterium sp. | reverse complement strand
CCTTCCGGTGTTGAGGTTCCCGTGCTTCGACAGTTCTCCGTTGGACCCGAGCGCTGGTCACCAAGCCACCGCGGAGTGGATCTTGCTTTGGGCCCGGGCACACCCGTTTATGCCGCTGCAGATGGCCGCGTTGTCTATGCCGGCGTGCTTAACGATCGAGCTCTCGTCTCCATTGAACACGACAACGGACTTCGCACTACTTACGAACCACTCGATGTCGTAGTCAAGCGCGGTCAGACCGTAGCAAGAGGCGAGTTGATAGGTACGGTTACCGATACCCACTGTGGAATCTCATCGTGTCTACATTGGGGAGCAAAGTACGAAGGCGACCGCTATATCGATCCGCTCTCACTTTTGACGAAGCAACCGATCCGCCTTTACCGGTGAGCTTCAAGCTCTCGGGTGAGCCTGCCCGAATGCTTGGCGAAGCCTTTCCGCCGAGACGTGAGTGTATCGCTGCGTGGTACCAAGGGATGAGTGGCCAAGAATTTCTTGAACGGTTCGCAAGTCTGAACCACCGTCAAGAAGGTGTGTGGCTGCTGAGTGTCGCAGATCGTGCGGGGTCACGTCCGGCACGCCGGCTTGCGCGGTAGCAGCTGAAAGCATCGCTCGGATAGTCCGCGGATTGACGCGTTTTCCGCGACGTCCTAAGAACACCGCGTTCACGTCTGCTCCGTTGGATTCTGCGGCTCTCGACGTCGTCCGACCACTCGACGCGTTCTCACTGATGAGCCGCGAGCGCGCTTCGATCCATGCGTCAAGAGCGATGCGTGCCGGACGCCCGAAGGGTACGACTCTTTCCTTGTTGCCCTTGCCCAGGACTCGGATCGTGTTGTCTTCTGAGATGTCGAACAGATCCAAACCAACCAGCTCACTGATGCGAATTCCGGTGGCATAAAGCATTTCAAGAGCAGCCCAGTCACGAATATGGATGGGATCGGCAGATTCTGCCACTTCTGCCACGTGCCTCAACAGCTTAGTGATCTGTTCTGTGGTTAAAACACGCGGAAGCTCGTTATCAGCGCGTGGGGCCTTCAGTCGTAGCCCGGCATCCACGCGACTGTAGCCACTCTTGGCAAGCCAGGTAGTAAACGTACGAATCGCCGCCGAATGCCTCGCCAGAGAGGATCTTGAATGCCCTGCTGATTGCCGTTCCGCTAGCCATCCGCGCAAGTCCGCAAGCTCGAGTTCTACCAACGATCCAAGGACATCATCCGAATACCGTGCCAAGTACTCGAGCAACGAATCCGCTTCGCCGATGTAGGCGCGCGCGGTATGCTCCGACAATCCTCGCCGCACGGTCAGCTCACGCTCATAGGCAGCAAGAAGCTCGGGCACACTACGTACCACACCGCTAGAGTTCTTGTTGCCGCTCACGCCCTAACTTTAGCCCAGGTCAACCGAGCGCAACGGTATCCGTTCTCACGCCCTCACCCAGCTTCCATGCTTGTTGACCACACGGCCCCTCATCGCAAGTTTCCCAAGCGCGGTGGAGGTCTCGGCTAGCGTCAAACCGGCTACCCCTGAAATCGATGCGGCTGAAGCAGCCCGCCGCACCGGCGTCGCTTCCCATACTCGCTCAAGTCTGGGATCAAAATCGTCGTCCACACCGCCAGCAAAGAACTCTCCCAATTCAAGTTGTACGCCGATCGGTTCAATGAGCTGGCGAACATGATCAGTGCTTGCCACCAATGTCCCGGCGGAGCGGATGAGCTCGTGTGTACCAACCGAATGCGGAGAGTTGATGTTCCCGGGAAATGCGCCTACGGGTCGTCCGATCTCCAAAGCGTGTCTGGCCGTACTTAGGGCCCCGGATCTGTAGGGCGCCTCGACAACGATCGTCGCGGCCGCGAGCGCAGCAATAATCCTATTCCTCGAGAGGAAGCGATGCCGTTGAGGCGCTGCTGCCAACGGAGATTCCGATATCACCGCGCCCCCATGTTTGAGCGTTTGCAGATACAGATCACGATGCGCGCTTGGATAGGGTCGATCAACCCCTCCCGCAGAAACAATAATCGTTGAGCCCTCGGCCAGCAGTGCCCCGCGGTGCGCTTCGGCATCAATACCAAAGGCGCCGCCAGAAACCACCGGAATCCCGATTTCGAAGGCTAGGTCGCGCGCAATCTTGCAGCCGTAATCACTCGCGTCCCGAGAACCCACAATTGCTATAGAACGCTTCGTCAATAGCTCGCTCGAGCCGCGCACCCACAGCGCCAATGGCCGACTATCGCCAAGATCATCGACCTGCACCGGCCAGTCATCATCGCTGGGGATAAGCACTCTGACACCGAGCTTGGGAAGCGCTGCCTCGTGGAATGGTTCGAGTGTGGAAAGCCGATTGTGCCAACGCGCAACACTCGGGTATCGAACTTTCAGATCGGCAACTCCCTCCCTCACCATCGCCAGTGATTCCGCGTAACCGAACCGCGTAATCAGCGCGCTGGCATAGCGATCCGGCGCTTCTGTGATCCGTGTCCAGTCGATCGCTGCCCGATG
>CAYOEJ010000016.1:29379-34119 GCA_964403015.1 uncultured Arcanobacterium sp. | reverse complement strand
CGCGTTGGCGTTCCCGTGCTTGCGTGACCCTGTCGTGCACCTCGGCAGTGGTCACCGTTCCACCCCGCTTGATGTCCGCTCGCGATGGTCGGGCAAGGTTGATGCGGATGTCTATACGATCGCGCACGGGTCCGCCTAAGTGCGATGCATAAGCACGTCTTTCGCGAGAGGTGCATGTGCACTTGCCGGGCCCATCCAACCTCATTCCACACCGACACGGATTAGCAGCCGCCACCAGCTGGAATTGGGCGGGATACCTGACGCGCGCATGAACGCGGGAGAGATCGATCCACCCTTTCTCCATCGGCTGACGGAGAGCTTGAATCACCTGTGGCGCAAACTCCGGAAACTCGTCACAGAAAAGTACGCCGTGATGCGCACGGGTAATGTCACCCGGCTTGGGGATTCCCGAACCGCCTCCTACGAGCGCGGCGGTGGTCGCAGAGTGATGCGGGGCCACATAGGGTGGCCGTTTAGGCAGTACCGTCACGGATTCGCCATCGAGGGACTTTATCGCTGCAACACCGACAGCCGATTCTCTGTCCAGGTCAGGCAGGACGCCCGGCAACCTCTCGGCCAGCATCGATTTTCCAACGCCCGGCGGTCCCACCATGAGCATGTGATGAGAACCCGCCGCGGCTACCTCGAGAGCCATGATCGCCTCTTCTTGCCCGCAAATATCAACCAAGTCCACAGTGGCGTCATTCCCGGCCACGGACGGCTGCCGCCAAGCCGGGGCTGGCGGTACCGTCACATCGGGCACGCCAAACATCACCGCTATCTGGGCGAGGTGATGGACGGAAACTATCTCAATCCCATCCACGAGCGACGCTTCACGCGCATTTGCCGCCGGAACAATCGCCCGCACAAATCCCTTATTCCTAGCCGCCATAACGGCAGGCAATACACCGGATACTGCGCGAACCTCACCGTCTAGGCCAAGTTCTCCGATTGTCACCGTCCCTCGGTCACATGGCCGGTATCCCACAGCTCCCAAAATGGCGACCGCTAACCCGAGATCAAATCCAGTACCCGACTTCGTTACATCACCCGGCGATAGATTGACCGTGAGCCGCTGATTCGGCCATGTAAGGCCAATCCCTAGGAACCCTGCTCTGAGTCGTTCACGAGCCTCGTTCACCGCAGCGTCCGGCAGACCCACGATGGTGAAGTTCGGTAAGCCGTGGAGGAGAACGGCCTCGATGAGGATGGGTGTTGCGTCGAGTCCCATGAGTGACATGGCGTGAGACCGCCCTACGATTCCTGCCCCACTCATTGGACGTCCTTGGCGTGGGTGAGGGAAAATTCTGCCGGCGAGTTAGCGGTGAGTCCGACGACGTCGATGGCCAGATTCTTAGCGTGGCATTGGCTTTCGCTGACCCAAGAGACGAGCAGACCGCGTAGCCGGCGTAATTTGGCTGGCGTCACCGACTCCTCGGGTGTGCCATAACCGTGCCCACGCCGAGTCTTTACTTCCACTCCGACTATGGCATCGCGTTCGGGATCATAGGCGACGATATCCAGCTCGCCCCCGCGGCATCGCCAGTTTTTCGCAAGAACGTTATACCCAGAAGAAACAAGATATGAGGCCGCGCAGCTTTCACCCCAAGCTCCGAGTTCGTCTTTGGACAGAGCTTTTCGTGCGTCGGTCAGGTCATGGTGAAAAGTCATAGCCTGATTTCAACAGGCTTGAGCTATCCTCCGGCCACGCCAGTATCCAATTGTGGAACTACCTAGCGCTTAGACGATTGTGGAGATTTACTCTTCGAGTTCGAGTTCGAAGTTTGGCTGGTTAAGTTCTTCAACGTTGACGTCCTTGAACGTCACAATGCGGGCGGAGCGAATAAAGCGCGAAGAGCGGTAGATGTCCCACACCCACGCATCGCTGAGCGTGACTTCAAAGAAGATATCCCCGGCCTCAGACGCACGCACTTTGACATCGACGTCGTTCGCCAAATAAAACCGTCGCTCAGTTTCAACGACGAACCGGAACAGACTCACCACATCGCGGTACTCGCGATAGAGCGCGAGCTCGGCGTCGGCCTCGTAGTTTTCAAGTTCTTCCATAACTATCCTCTGGTCATGCCGGGCAGGTTCCACGACGTCCGGTGAAAGTCCGTGGCTCCACGTGTGGCTAGGCTATCGATATGCGAAGCCGAGGCGTACCCCTTGTTTAACTCCCAATCGTAGCCCGGATACCGCTGCGCGGCCTGAACCATCAGCGCGTCGCGTTCAACTTTGGCAAGCACAGAAGCAGCCGCGATCACCGCGCAATGCGCGTCTCCCTTCACTTCCATTCGAACGGGGATATCCGGAAGCTGCGGTCCGATGGGAAAGAGCGCGTCCGGCGTCGTCCACCAATTGTGGCTGCCGTCGAGCAGCACAGCACCAATGGGAAAACCCTCGAGCGCACCGAGCGCTCTGGCCGCCGCCGCTCGCAGGCCCGCCATGATTCCCCACGAGTTAATTTCTTCGATCGTCGAGTGGCCCACCGCGCTGGCGGCAACCCACGAGCGAACTGGCTGAACAAAGGCCTCGCGAGCCTTCGCAGACAGCAGCTTAGAATCACGCAACCCGGCAGGGAACTCGTCGCTGGTGTCAACACCTACCAGCGCAATCCCCACCGAAGCAGGGCCAGCCAAGGCTCCGCGCCCAACCTCATCCACGCCAGCAACATACACGGGCGCGCCCCCGCCGGTCGCATAGAGCCCGGCGAGCACTTCCTTTTCAACGAGGCGGCTCGGCTCAATCACTGTCAGGGACGCTGTCAAACACGCCGTCGGCATGTCCGATCGATCCGAAACGGTCAAGCGGCAAAACCATCAACCACGCGCGGCCTTCGATGTTACTGATCGGCACAAAACCGAACCCGGACGCTTGCTGATGGAAGCGGGAGTCTTTGGAGTTGGCTCGGTTATCGCCCAGCACCCAGACGTGACCGTTGGGTACGACGACGTCGAACTCCTGGTCCGACGGATTCGTCCCGGACTTGACGTAGGTTTCCACCACGGGCTCGCCGTTAACCGAGATCATGCCCTCTTCGTTGCAACACACCACGTGGTCGCCGGGCATCCCGATGATGCGCTTAACGAGATGATCGCCAACATTCTGCGGCAAAATGCCGATTGTTTCGCCGACGTCGGTCAGAAGCTGTTTCCACTTGGGCGAGTTATCTGGGGGCAGATCATCGAGCCACCCACCCGGATCCACGAAGACGACGATATCGCCGCGGTTAAGATCTTCTTCGTCGCTGGCGAGCTTGTTGACCAAGATTCGGTCGCCAGGGATCAGCGTGTTTTCCATCGATTCCGATGGAATGGCGAACGCCTGCAAGAAAAAGGTCTTGATAATAACCGATATCAGCAGTGCAACCGCGATCACCGTGAAGAATTCGAGGGCGAAAGAGGCAAATCTGTTCGTGGAGCGCTGCTCTTCTTCAGGCGTCTCCTCGGCCTCGACGTCCGCTACGCGCTCCTCGCGAGCTGCTTCGCGTGAGACCGGCGGGAATGAGGGCGGCATCTGATCAGGCTCTTCAGCAAAGCGTTCTGCTTTGTCGTCCTGATCCATGACACTCCTCGACTATCGGGCATATTGACCAACAATTAGCCTAACGCATGGATCCCAGATTGCTCCGGCCACGTGCCGTAAATTGATATCACTTCGATCACAAGATAAAAATTTCCCCGGCCGCGCGGGCCGGGGAAACTGACAATCACTTTGTGTCTTCGCGCTTTTCCTTGATCTTCGCTGCCTTGCCGTGGCGATCGCGCAGGTAGTAAAGCTTTGCACGACGAACCATACCGCGGCTCACGATCTCAATGGAATCGACATTCGGCGAATGTAGGGGGAACGTACGCTCCACGCCCACGCCGAAGGAGGCCTTGCGAACGGTGAACGCACCGTTGATGCCGTTGCCGCCCTTGCGAGAAATGACGACGCCCTGGAACACCTGGATACGGTGACGGTTGCCTTCAACAACCTTCACGTTCACCTTGACGGTGTCGCCAGCGCGGAAATCGGGACGCTCCTGAAGGGCGCCCTCGGTAATCTTCTTAAGAATCTCCATGATTCAACTCAACCAATCTGCACGCAGGCCAGAATGCTTTCCGGGGCTTGAGACCCCGATTCGTTCGAAACTCGCCGGTACGCGACCCCCTGCGGCAGGCAATGCGCACTTTTAGACGAGACACCTCATTTTGCCATACCGAGTCGGCGCGCCAAAGTGATGTCTTTGTTGACCTGATCACCAACGAGGAACGTACGCTCGCCCGACTTTTGGAAGCCCGCGCGCTTATACGCCCTGATGGCGCGCTTATTCGCGACGTTCGTTCCGAGCCACACGTAAGGCTCCGGACTAGTGGTTCGCTCGGCTATCGCCGCCAAGGTCCCCTCCATAAGCGCGTCGAACGCGCCCGTTCCCCGCCACTTTCTGCGCAGATACATTTTCGAAAGATAGACGAGCGGGCCATCTCGTTCGACTCCGTCAATGACGACGTCGGTGGGCGCATCTTGCTCTGGAACCTCACCCGGCATGACGGCGAGAGAGTAGCCCAAGATCTCCCGTCCAGTCCCCTGCAGCACGCGGATGATGTATCGCTCGCTATCGGCCAGATATTCGCCAAATGCTTCCATCGAAAGGTTTCTACCGACGAAATCTGCGATGTCCGCGCCATCCATCCCCGGCGGACAGGCGTCCGGAAAAGTCTCGGCGGCGAGATCTGCCAGCGCGGCGGCGTCGTC
>CAYOEJ010000016.1:9676-29279 GCA_964403015.1 uncultured Arcanobacterium sp. | reverse complement strand
GCTCCCCCACCAAAGGGCGAGTCGTCCACTGTCCTGTGCACGTCGTGGGTCCAACTGCGCAGGTCGTGAACCTCCACGTCGATCAGCCCGGCGTTGCGCGCCTTGCCTACGAGCGAGAGATCCAGCACCGAAAAGAACTCGGGGAAGACGGTCACGATGTCAAAGCGCACGTTCACTCCTCTTCGAGTTCATCTTCTGAGAAAAGTCCGGCAGGGGCATCAATGACCACGCAGTTATCTTCGAGGTCGACCTCGGTCACGATCTGCTTGACGAAAGGAACGCGGGTGATCACACCGTCTGGCTCTTTGACAAGCAAAAGATCGTGTGCCGGAGTCGGCTCAAGACCTGCAACGACCCCGAGTTCATAACCGTCCGGGTCGAGAGCCTCGAGGCCGATGAGCTCGTGGGGGAACCACGCATCTTCCTCACCCTCATCTTCATCGGATTCGATGATGAGCTTCGTGCCCCGCAGCGCCTCGACACTCGTGCGGTCGGTGTACTCGGCAAAGCGCACGTAGATCTGGTTCTTGTATTCACGATTGGCAGTCACGGTGACAGGGCCGAGATCAGCCGGATCTGTCTCCAGCGTGGAGCCAACAGCGAGGCGACGCTCAGGTGCATCGGTACGCACTTCGAGCTTGACCTCGCCCTTGAGGCCGTGGGGTGCGCCGATGATTGCTACAGTCAGCTGCAAGGTGTCTCCCTCCTATAGAAAACCCGCGCACGAGGCGCGGGTTTTCATTTACCAAACGCTATTAACGATCGGTTTCGATCACGTCGACGCGGACTGAGCCGCCCGTTGCTAGAGCGCTCATCACGGAGCGCAGAGCCTTGGCGGTCCGGCCGTTACGGCCGATCACGCGTCCGAGGTCCTCTGGATTAACGCGAACCTCGAGAAGTTCACCGCGACGATTGTTGCGTGAACTGACCTCGACGTCGTCAGGATTATCCACGATTCCGCGGACTAGGTGTTCCAAGGCATCAGCTAGCATCAGTTCTCCTCAGCCGGAGCTTCTTCGGCCTCTTCAGCTTCTGATGCCGCAGCAGCCTCGGCCTCTTCACGAGCCTTGGCCTTGTCTGCGCGACGCTTCTCAGCCTCAGCCTGAACGGCCTTGATGGCCTCTTCGCGAGCCTGTTCGGAATCGACGGTCTCCTTGACCTTGAGCGTGGAACCACCCTCGAGGCCCTTGGCCGCCTGCCAATCGCCGGTAATCTTCAGCTGTGCGAGCACTGCCTCGGAAGGCTGTGCGCCGACGGAGATCCAGTACTGTGCCCGCTCCGAGTTGATGTCGATGATCGACGGATCCTCGTTCGGGTTGTAGTAACCGATCTCTTCAATAACACGGCCGTCGCGCTTCTTGCGAGAATCGACGACGACGACGCGGTAGTGTGCTTCACGGATCTTGCCCGTGCGCTTCAAACGAATCTTGACTGCCACTTGTGTGGTCACTCCTGGTTCTGTATTGGGTGGATGACGCATACCAACGGTGGGAAATTCACGTGGTCTTCGACATCCGAACTGAGACTCGGCCGAGTTGAGAGGGGCTCGACGTCGTCTGAGTACAACGATTAATCATGCCAGATTTCGGCGGTGTGGAACAGTTTTTCGCCGTTTATCCACGGGTGGTGCTGATCACCCGCCACCCACTTTCGTCAGCGTGAGCCACCGCCTAGATTAATCTCTATGACTCATTCCACGGACCTCAGTCGGTTTGCGTGGCTGTCAATCGCGGCCGCCATCGTCACCATCACGCTTAAAGCTGGGGCGTACTGGGTAACCGGATCCGTGTCACTCCTATCTGATGCCATGGAGTCCGTGGTTAATCTCGTGGCGGCGATCGTTGCCCTCATTGCTCTCAAGCTCGCTGCCAGCCCGGCAAATTCGCGTTACACCTTTGGACGGTCCAAGGCCGAGTACTTCTCTGCGGCAATCGAAGGAGCCATGATCTTCGGTGCGGCTGCCCTGATCATCTTCGCGGCAATTCAGCGCCTCATCACGCCGGTCGAAGTCGAAAACGCGGGCATCGGTATCCTTATCGCCTTTATTGCATCACTGGTCAATGGCGCTACCGCAATCGTCCTTCTGCGGGCCGGCAAAAAGCATCGCTCCCCCACGCTGGTCGCCGATGGCAAGCACTTGCTCACCGATATCATCACGTCCGTTGGCGTCATCATCGGCGTCATCCTCGTATGGATAACGGACTGGCACGTCCTCGATCCCATCGTCGCCATTCTCGTCGCGCTCAACATCATCTGGATGGGCGTCGGTCTCATGCGGCATTCTGTTGCCGGCCTCCTTGACGCCACACTCCCCCACGACGAAAACCAGACAATCGTCGAAATCCTTCGCGAGAACATGGTGGCAGGCACGGTCACGTTCCACGGTCTGCAAACCCGCCAAGCTGGCCAGATTCGCCACATCAAAGTGGACGTTCAGGTTCCCGGATCGTGGACCGTCAAAGAGGGTCACGATTTTTCCATGGAAATTGAATCTCAGATCCTTGCCAAGCTCCCCGAATCGAATATCCTCATTCACGTCGAGCCGATCGACGACCCCGAATCTTACGCGGATATCCCCGAGGGCTACATTTCACTGGGTGGCGACGACGGCTTCGTAGCCATCGATCTGGAGACCGGTCGACCTATGCCCACTCAGCAGTAGTTCTCGCCGTCAACAAAGACGGCCACAGGCGTGCGCACGATTTCGATGCGACGCTCGGGATCGTCGTCGTACACAACAAAATCTGCGGCAGCGCCCTCTTCCCACGACGTAAACCCAAGCCGTTCACGCCCCTGCCAGCTCGCCGCAGCCATGACGACGTCGGTCGGCATCCCGTCGCGTACGGCATCGAGGATTTCGTCGACAAGCGTCACGTCCTCGACATCTTCCGCGGTGTCGCTTCCCATGAGGAAATGCGAACCGACGTCCACCATCATCGCCAAATGCTCAACGCGCTGTGCGTCCATCGCCAGCATGCGCTGAGCATAGGCAGGAAACTTCGCGCCCTGCTCCGCGAACTCGGGGAAGCGAGAGATCTGATGGACGGTGGGCGTCAAGAGGATACCGCGGTCGCGAGCCTCGATGAGGTGGTCGCGCGTCATGCCGGTGCCGTGTTCGATCCCGTCCACTCCCGCTTCAAGCAGGTCATCGACGGTCTCGGTAGCAAAGGTGTGGACGGTAATCTTGCCGCCAGCCTCGTGAAGCGCCTGGACGGCGTCGATAAGTACTTCACGCTCCCACAGCGGGCGCAGGTCACCGGCGTCGCGATCGATCCAGTCACCGATGAGCTTGACCCAGCCATCCGAATACTCAAGCTGCCTCAAGACCTCGGCCGTCAGATCATTTGGCTCGATTTCTGACGCTAGGTATCGCGGGTAACGTTTCGGCTGAGCAATGTGTTGGCCGCAGTGCAGCACCCGCGGAAGCCCGGCAACGCGCGAGTCGTTCGGGTTCTGCTGGCCGCCACAGTCTTGAATCGCCGTGACGCCCGCAGCGCGATGCGCGCGCAGCCTGCGCTGTACTTCTTCGTCTGCGAGCCTTTCACCGTCACGATTCAATCCCGGATGGGTGTGGGTATCCAGAAGGCCCGGATAGACGTATCCGCTGATGTCGATCGCATCGTCGGGCCCGTCGTGGGCAATCTTCCCGTCGATGATCCACGCCTCGCGCAGATCTGTGCCGCGAAGCGTCCCCGAGAGTCGAAACGTGCTCATTGACTAGAGGCGCCCTTTTACTTCAGATATTTTGCCAGCGAATCGACGTCGAAATCAGGCTTCTCATCGGGCGCGAGGAAAGCATTGCCCTTGCGCTGCTCCTTCGCCTGAAGCTCCTGCTGGCGGCGCTTAGCCGGATTACCCGAGCGCCCCTTCTTCGATCCAGAGCGCTTCTTGTTCTGCTTCTTGTTTTGCTTCTTCGTGTAGCCGCCACCGAGACCGGGCATGCCGGGCATCTGTGGCATACCGGGTACGCCGCCACCACGGCTCATCTGCGTCATCATCTTCTTGGCCGCCTCGAAGCGGTCCATGAGCGCGTTCACTTCTGTCACCGTGGTGCCGGAACCCTTGGCGATACGCAGACGACGCGAGCCGTTGAGAATCTTCGGGTTGGCACGCTCAGCCTTGGTCATGGAACGAACGATGGCTTCTTGACGATCAATTTCGCGCTCATCGAAACCCTCGATCGCGTCGCGATACTGCCCCATGCCCGGGAGCATGCCCATGATCTTCTTCATCGAGCCCATCTTGCGCATTTGCCCAAGCTGGTCAAGGAAGTCATCGAGGGTGAAATCGCCACCGGAAATCTTCGAGGCGAGGTCTTCGGCCTGATCCTCGGTCCATGTGCGCTCGGCCTGCTCAATGAGGGTGAGCATGTCGCCCATATCGAGAATTCTCGAGGCCATGCGATCGGGGTGGAAGCGCTCGAACGCATCGAGCTTCTCACCAGTGGAGGCAAAAAGAACCGGCTGACCAGTGACGCCGCGAACGGACAGCGCCGCACCACCACGTGCGTCGCCGTCGAGCTTCGACAGCACAACGCCGGTGAATCCTACGCCGTCACGGAACGCGATCGAGGTGTTGACAGCGTCCTGACCAATCATGGCGTCGAGAACGAACAGGGTTTCGTCTGGCTGAACGGCGTCGCGAATATCGCGGGCCTGTTGCATCATCTCTTCGTCAACACCGAGGCGACCCGCGGTATCGACCACAACCACGTCATAGTTGTTCTGGCGTGCGTGTGGAATGGCCGAACGTGCGACTTCCACCGGGTTTCCGATGCCGTTACCGGGCTCGGGAGCCCAAACTGCGACGCCGGCCTGCTCGCCTACCACCTTGAGCTGGGTAACGGCGTTCGGGCGCTGGAGGTCCGAAGCTACGAGGAGCGGGCGATGGCCGTTTTCACGAAGCCAACGGCCGAGCTTTCCGGCAAGCGTCGTCTTACCGGCACCTTGGAGACCGGCAAGCATGATCACCGTGGGTGGTGTGCTGGACCAGTTGATCTCACGGGCTTCGCCACCAAGAATCTCAATGAGTTCGTCGTTGACGATCTTCACTACCTGCTGAGCCGGATTCAGAGCCTGAGAAGCTACCGCACCCGTGGCCTTCTCGCGTACCGACGCCGTAAAGGAACGGACGACGGGCAGCGCGACGTCGGCGTCCAAAAGCGCGCGACGAATCTCGCCAATGACTTCCTCGACGTCCTTTTCAGACAGACGCCCCTGCTTGCGCAGGTTTCGTAGTGAACCGGTTATCCGATCGGAGAGTGAGTTAAACATTCAATACTTTCTTAGTGGCCAGCGGGTTTCTATTCTACGACAGAAGTGAATCCACGAAATCTTCCGCGACGAACGGCGCGAAATCATCCGGGCCCTCACCCAAACCGACGAACTTCACCGGCACGCCGAGCTCGCGCTGAACAGAGATAACAATGCCGCCCTTCGCGGTTCCGTCAAGCTTGGTCAACACGATGCCCGTGATGCCAGCTACCTCGGCAAACACCTGTGCCTGACGCATACCGTTTTGGCCCGTGGTCGCATCGAGGACGAGGAGTACCTCGCGAATGGGGGCCTGACGCTCCATGACCCGCTTGATCTTGCCGAGCTCATCCATGAGGCCAGCCTTGTTCTGCAGGCGCCCCGCCGTATCGACGATGACGACGTCCGCGCCTTGCTCGCGGCCAACCTTGACGGTTTCGAATGCAACCGACGCCGGATCGGCACCTTCGCGATCGGATCGAACCACGTCGACTCCGACTCGCTCACCCCAGGTCTGGAGCTGGTCTGCTGCTGCAGCACGGAACGTATCGGCCGCGCCGAGCAAAACCTTCTGATCTTCTGCGACGAGGAGACGGGCGAGCTTGCCCACCGTCGTCGTCTTGCCCGTACCGTTCACACCGACCATGAGAATCGACGCTGGGTGCGGTGCTCCGTCGTCGCCGACGCCCGGTTCAAGGTTAAGCGAGCGGTCCATGTGCGGGTTAACAAGTTCGACGAGTTCGGAGCGAAGGAACTGGCGTACTGATTCGCTGCTGCCCTCGACCTTGACCTTTGTCTGCAGCTTGTCCATGAGCTCGGTGGTGGCGTCAAGGCCCACATCGGCCATGAGGAGGGTCTCTTCGATCTCCTCCCAGTCCGACACAGAGAGTTCGCCGCGGGAAAGAATGCCGAGAAGTGCCTGACCGAGACCGCCTGAACTCGCCAGACGCGCGCGAAGGCGCTGCATTCGCGATGGTACCGATTCGGGCACATCGTATTCGGGCTCGACGGTGAGAACGTCCGGTTCTAGCTCGCGGCGTGATTCAACCTCGGGCTTCTCCCATGGAAGTTCGCGAGTTTGCGAACGGCGATACTTCTGAACGACGAGGACGATCAGTCCCAGCGCGATCAGGATGGATACTACAAGAATAATAATTTCGTTAGTCGACACGGTATCCAGTTTGGCGCAACTCGCCTCGAATTGCTATCTCGTTCGCTTCAGGCGGCTGAATCTGTATTTTCGACCTTCGCCGGATGCCCGCTGGTGCGGCGTGCTACGCGCTGCTTCTCCACTCGGCGCCTCGCTTCTGCAGTCTTTTGCTTCGCAACTTCGGCGCCCTTAAGGCCAGCCCGGCGGGCGTGCTCGAACACCTGCTCAGTGCCGGAGACTACCTTCTGCGCGCCTGGTGAGGCGGTGAAATCAATGAAGTTCTCGTTGATTTCTTCAGCGGTGAGGTATCCGTCGCCCTCTTCAAACGAACTGAAGACATCGCCAAGATCCGTTTCTTCGACACGCACTTCGTACGCATCGGTCGATAGGCGATCCTTCTTCCACCCTTCGGCAGATTCGCGGACCCAATTGGTCATACCGCCCTGCGGTTGGCGCCACGAAAGAACCAACGCGATCACACCGAGTGCGATGGCGAGGATAAGGAAAATCATGAGAACGGAAAGCCACACAGTCCTATCTTTAGCCGAGGCCCGCCATTTTCAATACGGGGCACGCCGGTGTGTGCGAACTCCTACCGAATAACGTCTTTCAGGCGCTGTGAAATCACCGATGTCACGCCGTCCTCGCGCATCGCCACACCATACAGTGCGTCGGCAATTTCCATCGTGCGCTTCTGATGGGTGATCACAAGTAGCTGGGAACTTTCCTGCAACTCTTTGAAGATGTCGAGAAGCCGAGACAGGTTCACATCATCCAGTGCGGCCTCAACCTCATCCATCACGTAGAACGGTGAAGGACGTGCTTTGAAGATCGCCACGAGGAAAGCGATGGCCGTCAGCGAGCGCTCGCCACCTGACAGCAACGACAGTCTCTTGACACGCTTACCCGGCGGACGCGCCTCAATCTCCACTCCGGTGGTCAAAATGGAATCGGGTTCGGTCAGCACGAGTCGGCCTTCTCCCCCGGGGAACAAGCGCGAGAATGTACCCTCAAACTCGCGAGCGACATCAGCGAAAGCGCTCGTCAGCACTTCGTTCACCCGCTCGTCGATATCACGAACAATCTGCAACAGATCCTCGCGTGATCGCCGCAAATCCTGCAGCTGCTCAGAAAGGAACTTTTGCCGCTCTTCGAGTGCAGCATGCTCCTCGAGCGCGAGCGGATTGATCTTTCCAAGACGGTTCAGGTCGCGCTCGGCACGCACCAACCGCTTTTCCTGCTCCGCACGAACAAAGGGCTTATCGTCGACCATTAGATGTGGCCCGAATTCATTGACGAGGGTCTTGGCTTCCATTCCCATGTCATCGATCGCCCGCGCCGCAAGCTGTTCGTATTTCAGGCGAAGCTCAGCGAGAGCAAGTTCGTGGCGGTGATTGAGGTCGTCCAACTCGCGCTCTTCAGACTGGAGCATGTCGAGATGACGCCTCGCCCCGGACAAATCTGTTTCGCGCGATGACCTCGCCGCTTCCGCTTCGCTTCGTTCCGCGGTCACGGCGCTGAGGACTTCTTGAGTCACCTGTAACGCCCGCAGAGCTTCTTCGCCGACGCCGGCAGCCACAGTCGCGGCCTCTGCTCGGCGCATAGCTGCGCGTTCTTCCTGCGCGATACGTGCTTCGACGGCCTTCGCATTCGATTCGAGCGCATCTGCACGGCCTGCAATGGCGCGAAGTCGCTCTTCCCTAGTCCGCAGGGCAAGACGAGATTCAGTCTCCGAACTGCGAGCGGCAATCGTCTTCTGATGCGAATCTTGACGGGACGAGGTCAGCTCCCGAACTCGCTCTGCCAGATCCTCTGGCTCGTCGTCGAGCGACGTCTGCTGCTCCGTCAAATTCGCCAGCTCGTCACGCCTCGACTCCAGCTCAACATCGATGCGCGTCACGCGGTCGGTATTTCGTTCGACTTCCTTCTGTGCGGAATTGAGCGACTGTCGCAGGACACCCAGTTGCGCCGTAACCGCAGCCAACTGCGAATCACGCGCGTTGAGCTGCGTGGAAACCTGGTCGAGTTCTTCTTGAGCCGCCCTCGACTTCTCTTCTGCCTTCGAAAGTGCCCCTCGAGCCTCAACCTCGCCCTGCTCCGCGCTCGCCGCTTGGGCTACGGCGTCGTCGTAGGTGGCTTGGCGAGCAAGAATTGCGCTCTGTTGGGCTTCCCCGCCCCACGCGCGGTTTGCGGAAAGCACGTCGCCTGCCAACGTTGCAACTCGCGGCGCTCCCACTGCCAGCAACTCCCGTGCTGCCACTAGGTCAACGCATAGCACTGTTCCCGTGACGACGGCGCGCACCGCAGCGGCTACCTCATCATCACCAGTGACGACGTCGGTGGCGAGACGCGCGTACTCCTCGCCCAGCTTCGTCGCAGCCAACGCTTTTCTCGCTACCGCATCGTCTTCACCGATACCGCCAGAAATAAGTAGCTCTAGATGCCCGGCGTCAGCTTCGCGGGCGGCACGTAGCGCGTCAACCGCGGCATCGACGTCGGTCACAACTGCTCCAGAGGCGGCACCAGAAAGCGCCGCCTCGAGCGCCGCCTCCCACCCGGGTGCGATCGTAATCTTGTCGCGAACGAGTCCGGTCACTCCCGACCGATGATCTTCCACCACCCAGGCAGTGGCATCTTCCGGCGCAAGTGAGAGCTCGAGCGTGGCGGCCTTCGTTCGCCATTCCACCGCAGCCGCCTGCGCGCGTGCAAGGGAGTTGCGAGCGGTGTCGACGGCGTCCTTTGCCTCTTGAAGTTCGCGCGCAGCTTCTTCGTGCGCGATCGAGACGGTGTCGTCGCCGTCCGTGAAAGCAACGACGTCCTGTTCGAGAGTCGCTACCTGCGAACGCGCCTGCGCAGCCCGCTTCTCGGCATCTCGAGCGGCACCAATGACGCGCTCACGCTCGGAGTTTAGGGCATCGATGCGGGAATTCGCCGTGGCGATCTGACCGGAAAGTCGCGCCGCCGCCTCACGCCTATCTGCCAGCGACCTGTTGAGAGAAGCGAGCGACGAATCGAGTTCACGCTCTGCAGCTTCTGCCTCTTCACGCTCTGCAATGACTTGCCGCAGCCTATCTTCAGCTTCGCGAACCTCCGCACCGAGCTTTTCCTCTTCTTGACGTGCTTGCTCCGCACGCTCTCGAATGTGCTCTGGTGACTCCCCGCGATGCGCATTCGGCGCCGTTTGTGACAGCGAGCGCTCTCTTTCGCCAGCTAGCTGCGACAGCGAACGGAACCGCTCCACGAGCGATCCAAGTCTTTGCCACTGCTCCGTCAACGACGCGATATGCGGGCTGGCTGCATCAGCCTCGGCTTGCAGACGCTCGACGTCCTCACGGGCCTTCGCAACCCGGGCGCGCAGCTGGGACCGTTGTTCAAGAAGGTTCTTTTCGTCTACCGCCTGTGATTCGACCCTCGCCTGAGCCTGTGCGATGTCGTCAGCCAAAATACGCGCACGGGCGTCGAAAACGTCGCGCTGAATCACTTGGGCACGCCGTGCGGTGGCGGCTTGCCGAGCCAGTGGCCCAAGCTGGCGGCGCAGTTCCGCGGTCAGATCCTCGATGCGGGTGAGATTACCCTGCATGGATTCGAGTTTCCGAAGGGCCTTTTCTTTACGACGCCGGTGCTTGAGCACACCTGCCGCTTCTTCAATGAACCCGCGGCGATCTTCTGGGGTGGCAGTGAGAACCGCATCTAGGCGACCTTGCCCGATGATCACGTGCATCTCCCGACCCATGCCGGTGTCCGAGAGCAGTTCTTGAATATCTAACAACCGGCACGCAGTACCGTTAATCGCGTACTCTGATCCGCCCGATCTAAAGAGCGTTCGAGAGATGGTCACTTCGCTGTAATCGATAGGAAGCGCACCATCCGTGTTGTCGATCGTCAACGAGACTTCGGATCGACCAAGTGCCGGCCTCTTCGCCGTGCCCGCGAAAATGACGTCCGCCATTTGCCCGCCACGAAGGTTCTTCGCGCCCTGCTCGCCCATCACCCACGATAGGGCGTCGACGACGTTCGACTTACCCGAGCCATTCGGGCCGACAACACAGTTGATGCCCGGTTCGAAATGCAGTGTGGTCGCGGTTGCGAACGACTTAAAGCCGCGCAAAGTTAAGGTCTTAAGATGCACCGGCTCAGTCGCTAACTGCCGCAGCGAGGGCGGCGCGGAAAATCAGTTCGCTTGAGGCCGCTCCAGGATCGCGGTGTCCTGCCGAACGAGGGCCAAGATATGCTGCGCGTCCCTTAGTGGCGACAAGATCGATCGTGGCATCAGAACCTTCAGCTGCAGCTGCCGCAGCGGCTCGCAAGACGTCGACGACGTCCGGGCCCGCTTCTTGTGCAGCCCGCGCCGCGGGCACCCAAACATCAACCATGGTCTTTTCACCCTGCACGGCGCGCCCACGAGCCATGATGCCTTCGGCACCGGCATGGAACATTGCCGCCAGGCGCTCACCGTCGATGTCGCCGTCGGCTTCCTCAGCCATGCGAAGGAAAGCCGTTCCATAAAGAGGACCAGAGGCACCGCCCACTTTCGAAATCAGTGCCATGGCAAGATCACGAAGGTAGGTGGCAACGTCGTCGCTCTCGGTCTTTAGTGCGTCACGAAAGCCACGGTCAAGATTCTCGCCGTGATCGCCGTCGCCGATAGCGCGGTCGAGCCCGAGTAACCACTCTCGGTTCTCGCTCACAAGCCGTGCCATCTGGCGCGTCCATTCTTTCGCCCACGCTATGTCAAGCATCGAACCACACCGATATTTCATGCTCGGCAGACTCTGCGCTATCGGACGAGTGGATGAGGTTGTAAATGGCGTCAGTCTCCCACGACCGTCCGAGATCGCCACGAATTGTGCCGGGCAGCGCGGCGGTAGGATCAGTCGCACCGCTGAGGAACCGAATGCCTTCAATGACCCTCGTGCCCTCAACGATTCCAGCAACCACCGGGCCAGACGTCATATAATGCACCAGTTCGGGGAAAAATGGTTTCTCGGCGTGTTCCCTGTAGTGCTGCGCGAGCAGATCCTCACTCGCGTTCACCATCTTCAGATCCACAATCGTGTAGCCCTTTGCTTCGATGCGACGCAGTATTTCTCCCACGAGGCCACGCTGGACGCCGTCGGGTTTAACGAGAATCAAAGTCTTATCAGTCATAGTCTGAGCCTACTATCGATTACGCGTTGTCCGGTTTAGCAACTCCAAGAACTTTTCGCGCCTCTGCCGCGAGCATGATTGAACCGATCACCACCACGCTGGCGGGCGCAATAGCGTTGGGATCCGCCGTTTCGGCGAGGTCCACTGCGCGCGAGATCGCTTCGGCAAGATTCTCCTCGACGCTGACGCGCTCCTCTCCAAACACATCCGCAGCGATATCAGCGATGTCTGAGGTTGGCATGGCTCGAACCGAGTCGATTTCTGTCACCACGATCGCCTCGAACGCGGGCTCAAGCTCGGCAAGAATTCCGTCCACGTTCTTGTCTTCAAGCGCAGAAAAGACTGCGACGCGAGGCCCGGGGAAATACTCCTCGAGCGCCTCGCGGGTCGCCACCGCACCCGCGGGATTGTGTGCGGCGTCAATGATGATGAGCGGCGAGGACTTCGCCACCTCCAGTCGCCCAGGTGATGTGGTGGACATCAGAGCATGTTCCACGACCTCAGCACTCAACGCTCCCCCACCAAACAGGGATTCCACCGCCGCAAGAGCAACTGCCGCATTTTCCGCTTGGTAGGCGCCAAGCATCGCAAGCGGGACGTCTTCGTAAATCGCCGACGGCGTCTGGATGGTAATCATTTGTCCGCCGACGGCGGTCTCGCGGGCGAGCACCTGAAGCTTCGGCCCCGCTTCGATGAGCGTTGCTTTCTGTGCACGTACTCTCTCAAGTACCAGTTCGCGGACGTCGTCGTTCTGGCGCGCAGAAACGAGAGTTGCGCCTTCTTTGACAATGCCAAGCTTTTCCGTGGCAATCTCTGTGAGTTCGTAGCCCAACCACTTTTCATGGTCAGCGGCAACGGTCATGAGCACAGCGACGTCTGCATCGATGACGTTCGTGGCGTCCCAGCGTCCACCCATTCCGACCTCAACCACGGCCACATCAACCGGCGCCATGGCGAAAGCCGAATATGCCATCACCGTAAACACTTCGAAGAACGACATCTGGGGGCCGCCCTTGGCGTCGACCATCGCGATGAACGGTTCGACGTCTTCCCATGCCTGCACGAAATCAGCAGGAGGGATCGCCTCGCCGTCGATCGAAATACGTTCCCGAACAGAATTCAGGTGCGGCGAAGTGAAACGGCCTGTACGAAGTCCCCGCTCACGCAGCAACGCTTCGATAATTCTGGCAGTCGACGTCTTACCGTTCGTCCCCGTGATATGGATGGCTCGGTAGGCGCGCTGCGGATTGCCCATCAGGTCGAGGCACTCTTGCACGCGCGAAATCGAGGGCTGAACCTGATGCTCCGGCGCTCTCTTGATGATCTCCTGATAGATCTCCTCAACGCGTCGATCCAATTCAGACTGCTCAAAAAGCTGCTTCGTCGGATCTTGATCGCCAGTCGGTTCGAGGTCGTCAACCACGCTCGGATCTGGGCCCGCGATGAGTGGTGAGGAAAGCAGTGCTTTCAGTTCGTCGTTCACGAGAGCTTCTCCACGTGGACGTCGAGTTCTGAACCAGCCGAGACGCTCGCCTCAAGTGAGAGAGTCTCCGTCTTAATCATCTCCATGTTTGCCTCGACCGCCCCCACCTTGTCTTCCGGCACCACGAGTGTCAGGCGAATTCGGTCGGAGATGTGCAGGTCCTCGCTCTTGCGCTTGTCCTGGACGGCACGCACAATATCGCGGGCATACCCTTCTGCTTCGAGCTCGTCATCAAGGACGGTGTCGAGAACCACGAACGCTCCCGAGTTCAACACCGCGGCAACCGAACCTTCCTCAGCTGATACCGCCGTCGTTAGCTCGTACTGATTGGGCGCTAGAACAGTCGGCGGGTCGATATGCATGAGCACGCCCTCCTCGGTTGTCTCCCAATCGCCGGTCTTCGCGGCCTTAAACAGCGCCGACGTCAACTTGCGCACGGACGGATCGAGCTCGCGCGGAAGAACCGCCAGTTCGGTGGTGACCTCAAGCCCCGATTCCTCGGCCGACTGGATCTTGACGTTCTTGACGTTAACCTCACCAGCAATGAGCTCGGCATACGGTTCAAGATCTAGATCGGTGACGACCGTCAAGGTTCGAAGCGGCTGACGTACTCGCAGCTTATTAGCCTTGCGAAGCGCGTGAGCGTTGGAGACCACGGCACGGACCTCGTCCATAACTTCGACGATCTCCGGATCAACCACAGACTCGGGCCACTGCGGCCAGTCCGTCAGATGAACCGAGCGCTCGCCCGTAAGGCCGCGCCAGATCTCCTCGGAGATCATCGGCAGCAAGGGCGCGCTCACGCGCATCACGGCTTCGAGTGCGGTGTAGAGCGTGTCGAAGGCATTCTTATCTTCGTTCCAGAACCGATCACGCGACGTGCGCACATACCAGTTCGTCAGGAGGTCGATGTACTCGCGGATCGACTGCGCGGCAAGAGGGATATCGAGCTCGTCAAGGTGGTTGCGAACCTCATCGATGAGCATTGCCGTGCGTGAAAGGAGGTACCGGTCCATGACGTCAAGATCTTTGGAATCCACGCCCGTCGACACATAGCCCTTCCCGCCATCAACGGTTCCCGCATACAGCGCGTAGAAGTACCAGGTGTTCCACAGCGGCAGAATCACGTGACGCATGGCCTCGCGAATTCCCTCTTCGTTCACCACGAGGTTGCCGCCGCGCAGAACCGGGGAACTCATCAGCATCCAGCGCACCGCGTCCGAACCATACTGATGGAACATCTCCATCGGGTCCGGATAGTTTCGCAGCGATTTCGACGCCTTTCGGCCATCGTTGCCGAGCACGATTCCGTGGGAAATACAGCTCGTGAATGCTGGCCGGTCAAACAGGGCGGTCGCGAGCACGTGCATCGTGTAGAACCAGCCGCGCGTCTGACCGATGTATTCAACAATGAAGTCACCCGGGTAGTGGCTCTCAAACCATTCGGTGTTGTCGAACGGGTAGTGCACTTGGGCGTAGGGCATCGAGCCGGAGTCGAACCACACGTCGAGGATGTCGTCGATGCGGCGCATCGTGGACTTGCCGGTGGGGTCATCGGGGTTCGGACGCGTGAGTTCGTCAATGTATGGGCGGTGAAGGTTTGGTTCTCCGTCTGGCCCAACCGGGAGCCGTCCAAAGTCACGCTCTAGTTCCTCGAACGAGCCGTAAACGTCGATACGCGGATACATCGGGTCATCCGACTTCCACACCGGAATCGGGGTACCCCAGTAGCGGTTGCGCGAAATAGACCAGTCGCGAGCGCCCGCGAGCCAATTGCCGAAAATGCCATCCTTGATGTGCTCTGGCTGCCACGTGATCTGCTGATTCAGTTCGACCATGCGATCGCGGAATTCAGTGACTGCCACAAACCACGAGGTTACGGGCTTGTAGATGAGTGGCTGGCGGCAACGCCAGCAGTGCGGGTACGAGTGGACGTAAGACTGCTCGCGCACGAGCTTTGCCCGCACTTCGGCCGGCCTCCGCTCCATGGAGCCGGTTCCATCACGAAGATCGTTGATGATTGGTCGGTTCGCTTCGAAAACCTGCATGCCCGCGTAGTCGGGCACGTTTGCCATGAACTTGCCGCCCTCGTCGACGGTTTCGACGACTTTGATACCCGCCCCGGCGAGTACAAACATGTCATCTTCACCGTAGGGAGCGATGTGTACGAGGCCCGTACCGTCATCGGTCGTGACATAGTCTGCCATGCAAATCTGCCACGCGTTCTCGCCCGGCAGCTCGTCCTCGCGCGAGAAGAAGTCAAAGATTGGCTCATACTTCAGTCCGGCCAGTTCCGAACCCTTTACCTCAGCGATGACCTCAGGCTCTTCGCCGAATTCCTTCGAATAGGCAGCGAGGCGCGCTTTCGCGACAAGCACCTTCTCCCCCGTGAGGGGGCCTTCTGCGGGCGCTACCGTCACGTAGTCAATTTCGGGGCCGACGGCGATCGCGAGGTTCGCGGGAAGGGTCCAGGGGGTGGTCGTCCAGATTAGCGCGAGCTCGCCAGTCTCTAGACGCAGGCCAACTGTGACCGTCTGGTCCTGACGGTCTTGATATACGTCGTCGTCCATCTTCAACTCGTGGTTGGACAGCGGCGTCTGGTCGTTCCAGCAGTATGGAAGGACGCGATAGCCTTCGTAGACGAGGCCCTTATCGTAGAGCGTCTTGAAGGACCAGATCACGGATTCCATGAAGGTCGGATCGAGCGTCTTATAGCCGCCGTCGAAATCTACCCAGCGCGCCTGGCGCGTGACGTATTCTTTCCATTCTTCCGTGTAGGTCAGAACGGAGTCGCGGCAGGCGTCGTTAAACTTCTCGATACCGATCTCTTCGATCTCGGACTTGTCTTCGATGCCGAGTACCTTCTCAGCTTCGAGCTCTGCTGGCAGACCGTGTGTGTCCCATCCGAATACTCGCTCAACGCGCTTGCCGCGTTGGGTCTGATAGCGCGCGACCACATCCTTGACGTAGCCGGTCAGCAAATGCCCATAGTGCGGTAGACCGTTTGCGAACGGAGGACCGTCATAGAAGACGAACTCATCACCCGTACGGTTGTCGATGGATGCTTGGAAGGTCCCATCTTTCTCCCAGTAGCTCAGAATGTCTTCTTCGAGTTGGGGAAAGTTCGGGGACGCGACGACGTCCGTGTCACGGTGACGTGGGTAGCGGTTCTCCGCCATTTAGGGCTCCTCAGTGTTCGGTCAGGCGAGGACGACGCACTCTTTCGAGTACAACGCGGTACCACCTCGCTTGCCATACCTTGGGGGCGTGGCCGCTCATTGGGGACGATCACGAGTCCATCCGTTCGGTTCTACTGAGCCATTGCTTGAGCCATTGGCCGTTCTTCCGAATGCTCCCCGGTGATTGCCGGATCATTGCGGTCGGGTCAAGTCTAGCCCACATTCGCGCGGGCAGTCACTATCGCAAATCTGCCGTCGGGCGTGAGATTCGACCTAGGAAGTATGCGATTCGATCTAGGAGATATGCGATTCGTTCTAGGATTCGTCCTCCGCCTTTCTCGCCACCACGGTATTCGAGGCTTGTGCGAGAGGTCGCATCACAAGCGTATCGATGTTGACATGAGCCGGGAGCGATACCGCCCACCGCACCGCTTCCGCCACGTCCTCAGCAACAAGTGGCTGCTCCACTCCTTCGTATACTTTTTCGGCAGCGGCAGAATCGCCGTGGTATCGATTGAGTGAGAACTCTTCGGTCTTCACCATTCCGGGCGCAATATCAATGATTCGGACGGGCTCCCCCACGAGTTCGAGCCTTAGAGTCGCAGGGATCATCCGCTCCGCATGTTTGGCAGCCGTATATCCCGCACCACCCGGGTATGTAGCGTGACCAGCGGTGGAGGAAATAAACACCACGTCTCCCCCTCTTTCACGCATCGCGGGCAAGACCTTCTGAGTCAATCGCATTGCAGCGATCACGTTGATCTCATACATGGCTCGCCATTCGGCTGGATCGCCTTCAGAAACCGGGTCCACACCGATAGCTCCACCCGCACAATTAACGAGTACATCAATTGGCTCACCGAGCCCGACAAAATTCATAACGGCCTCAATGCCGTCGTCACGCGTCAGATCCGCAGGAACAAAATCGCAACCCACTTCTTCGGAGAGCTTCTTGAGTCGGCCCATTCGCCTGCCAGTCGCCACCACGTCGAAACCGTCTGCAACCAGCGACCGCACGATCGCCGCACCAATGCCCGTAGTTGCCCCTGTGACCAATGCTCGTTTAGCCATCTGAATTTCCCCTCTTTCCGTTCTACGTATCGATCTACGCGTTGATCGATACGTCGATCGATACGTCGATCTATGCACACGTCGATCTCATCCTAGAACTTACGCCGGCTACCTATGCCGCTTTCATTGACTCGAACTCATCATTGAGGGTAACCCCAACCAACTCAGAGCCTTGCTTGAACAGGAATCCTCCCGAATGGTGGTGCACATCAATGTTGTTGGCGTGCAGGTATTGATGATGGTGCCAACAGAGCAGCACAAGATTATTCAGATCGGTTGGCCCGCCGTTTTCCCACTCAAAACCGTGATGAACTTGCCCGTCAGAGGGCGGCCGATGACAGCCCGGATATCGACACGTTCTATCACGAGCAATCACTGCGCGAGTTTGAGCAGCGGTTGCCACCCGATATTTTCGCCCGACATCGAGAACTTCAGAATCTGAACTCAACACGATTCTCCGCAGATCAGAACCACACATCAATGTGGCGAATTCACTCGGACTAAGCGGTATTCCTTCATCGGTTTCGGGAGGTTCTAAGCCGGTGAGCAAATCCTCGGCGTATCCGGCTCGGATGACGGAAAGACTTTCACCTATTCTCGATCGCAACGTGATGTCCCGCCCTAGGCAAGTTCCACATCTTTCTTTTTCCGTGCAACCGTCACCAATCGGATCGCAAAAGTGGCCGAACCCTTCTGCCAACTCTTCACACTTCTTCGATTTGATTGCAGCACGTTCAAATCCTTCGAGGGTATGTAGCGGAACGTGAACCGAAATATGGGGACGAACCCGGGACTCGGGCTTCAACAAGCCCTGATCGAGGATGTACTTCGCAAGCGCCGCGAGCGCCTGCGCACGAAGCTGCGGTGGAGCAATTCGCAGCGCCTCTTCGCTTACACCCGTGTTGCCCATAGCAGAAGATTGCGCCTTTGCGGGTGCTTCAAACTCCCCGTGTAACGGCGTTCCTACCGAACGATCAGCCTCATTACCGTCGACTCCCACTGGATTCTTCTTATCGAATCCCAGCTGTGGGTTCGACGAGAACATGAGTGTTTTCAAAACTGTATCCAAAGCAGTTCCGGACAGCTTCGACAGCCATCCACGCACGGCCCATCCACCATCGGACTCCACGATCGTCAGCGTCTCTTGGCGAAGAGCTTGCCGGTGCTCCTCATCCGCTTTCCTAGGCGCGAAACGGATGGCCCAACTCTTGAGCTTCCTCTTAAAGCGATCGACCGGATATGTCTCAGCCAACTCGAGCAAATAAGCCTCGCCGTATTCGCCATCAGAAAGTTTTGCCATCAAACGTGGTTCTCGGATCGCTTGACGCAAGGCATCAACATGCCGCGGGCTAATTGATGCCCGCTTAAGCGCCTCGTTAAACAAGGGAAGATCCCTCAAACTCTCGGCACGAGCAATAACTCGACGAACCTCGGGAGCTGGCTCCCGCGAGGTGGCAACTTCAATTTCGAAGACATCCCTCGCGCCCATCGTCTCGTGATCACGCTTTTGTTGCATTGCAACCAAAAGCGAACCTCTGACGGACTCCAGCTTTGTTCGGACGGCCGCAATTCTACCCGCAAGTTCGATGCGTTCCTGCGCGTCGAGCCGGTCCAGCGCCAAGGCGAGCAACTCATCAACACCCGCGTCAAGCCTGTCCAGAACTTCTGCGCCAGACAACTGGCGTTGCACTTCCCCGGCAGTTCCAGCGTTGGGCGCAGGCAACCCGCCAGCATCAAGACGATCCACGAACATCGCACCCACCCCCTTCCATTAGAACGTTTGTTCGATACCTCCATTTTACCGAAACCTACACAAAAAGCAAACGTTTGGTAGATATCAATTTTGTTTGATCACGTTTGTTCGCAGATCGTCGATGCGCAATGGTTTTCCACTGCAGCGAGGTGCACCACGCAATCCTGTGCGACCATAGAGAAACAGCTAGGCTGCGAACCATGAAGACACGGACAGACCGCACACAAACGGCTACAACATGCAGAAACGGCTACGCCACACAAACACGACTCAGCCATACAAACACGGCTACGACCTCATGGGTACACATAGATACCTAATGGGCGCATATACATAAAGGAGAATCATGCTTGGATTCATCGGCGCAGGATCAATGGGAGGCGCAATTTTGCGCGGAGTTGTGGCGGCAGAACTCCTACCTTCCCCCGACATCATCTTTACCCGTAAATCCGACGACGCCGCTCGCACCCTGTCCACGGAACTTGGCGTTACGAGAGCCCAGACAAACGTGAAGCTTATCGAGACTGTGGGTTCCGGCGTCGTGGTTGTAGGCGTGAAGCCTTACGC
>CAYOEJ010000016.1:0-9576 GCA_964403015.1 uncultured Arcanobacterium sp. | reverse complement strand
GCCGCTGGCCTCAAAAAGGACGACGCGGTCCGCATGGCCGCGCAAGCCGTTATGGGCTCCGCGCAGCTCGTTCTCGATAAGCTAGGGACGGTCAAGCCCGCCGCGCTCGTCGACCAAGTCACGTCCCCCGGCGGCACCACTATCGCCGGTCTCATTGCCGCAGAGAAGGCCGGATTCTCCAACTCTGTCCTCGCCGCGGTGGAGGCAGCCATCGCCCGCGACGCTGAGATGTCGGGGGACTGACCTAACCCGCGAAATCAGCCCGATCTTCCCACGTCATCACATCGGGAACACCTCGGACCACAACCACCGGGCAGTCGGAGCTCGTCATCATCACCACGCCCGCAAGCGCCGCAATAGCGTCGGAAACCGCCTCGCCGCTCGGAGTCCTCACGTCCAGCCCAGCGCTGCCAAGCGCGCGGTCAACGACGCCGCGATCCTCAGCCGTCGTGCCGTCACCTGAACCCGCAACGATCACACCTGGCCGTCCACCAAAGCGCGCAGTAAGGCCGCGTCGGATGTCGGCTGCGGCGTCATCGACGTCCTCGGGAGCACCCAGTCCAAGTCGATCCGGAATTCCCCTCCGAGTGCGGAAACCGTCTGGTTTGTCGCCGAAACGATGCCAGCGACCCTGCGCCTTGGCGACAATTTTTCCCGCAACCACAACGATGTCGTCGCCGCGAAGGCCCACGTACCCATCCGGCCACTCGACAACGTTAAGGTGTGGCGAAATAACAGCAACGACGTCGTCGCCAGAAGTCAGGTTAGGGATTCCGGGCACTGCCACGGCCATGAGTCGGGTATTCATAGGCATACTTTAACTGGCACCCGCCGCGCACGCCCCTAACCGGCGCCGCCCGCCCACGCGAAGCTCACACATAGCGCCGAACCCACCCAACAATTCGTGAACCCCACCACCCCGGCGGACCAAATTCCCGTCTACCAGCAATCCCGTGGGACAATACCCACATGACTGAAAACAATTCCGCATTGCTCGATCACACGGAGGTTCCGGATAGGGTTTCGCTCGAGGGTCTCGAAGACCGTTGGGGTAAGACCTGGACCGATAACGGCACCTACACCTTCAACACGAATACCTCGCGAAACGAGGTGTACTCCATCGATACCCCTCCCCCGACCGTCTCGGGCTCGCTCCACGTGGGCCACGTTTTCAGCTACACCCACACGGATGTGGTGGCGCGTTACAAGCGCATGCAGGGGATGAACGTGTTCTACCCGATGGGTTGGGACGACAACGGTCTGCCAACTGAGCGTCGCGTGCAGAACTACTACGGCGTGCGCTGTGATCCGTCGCTGCCGTACGAGGAGAACTTCGTTCCCCCGCACGACGGTGGCGATGGCAAGTCCATTAAGTATGCGGATCAGAAGCCTATTTCGCGTCGCAACTTCATTGAGCTGTGCTGGAAACTCACGGCCGACGACGAGAAGCAGTTCGAAGCGCTATGGCGCCACCTCGGCCTGTCGGTCGATTGGCAGCAGAATTACCAGACGATTGGCGCCAAGGCACAGAAGGTCGCCCAGGCAGCGTTCCTCAAGAATCTCGAACGCGGTGAGGCATACCAGGCGCAGGCGCCCGGTCTGTGGGACATCACTTTCCAGACGGCAGTGGCTCAAGCAGAACTGGAAGCACGCGAGTACCCCGGCGCTTACCACACCATTAACTTCCATGGCGATGGTGAAGACATCGCGATCGAGACCACCCGTCCCGAGCTCCTGCCCGCCTGCGTTGCGCTGATCGCCCATCCCGACGACGAGCGCTACCAGCATCTGTTCGGCACCACGGTAACGTCGCCGGTCTTTGACGTTGAACTTCCCGTCCTTGCGCACCCAGCTGCAGAAATGGACAAGGGAGCCGGCATCGCCATGTGCTGTACCTTCGGCGATCTCACCGACGTTCAGTGGTGGCGCGAGCTCAACCTTCCGATGCGCTCGGTGCTCGGCAAGGACGGCCGTATGCTGCGCGAGACTCCCGAGTGGATCACCTCCGCACACGGTGTTGATATGTATGAGGAGATGGCTGGCAAGACCACCTTCTCCGCCCGCAAGGTGCTGGTGGAAAAGCTCAAGGAGACCGGTGAGATGGTGGGCGAAGAAAAGCCCACGCAGCGCATGACGAACTTCTTTGAGAAGGGCGACAAGCCGCTCGAAATCGTCACCTCGCGCCAGTGGTACATCCGCAACGGCGGCCGCCCGTTTGAAGACTCAAACGGCAAGGACCTGCGCGATAACCTCCTCAAGCGCGGCCAAGAGCTGCAGTTCCACCCGAACTTTATGCGCGTGCGCTACAACAACTGGGTTGAAGGCCTGAACACCGACTGGCTGATTTCACGCCAGCGTTTCTTCGGCGTCCCGCTGCCATTGTGGTACCGCGTGACCGAGTCTGGCGATGTTGATTACGACGACGTTCTCGTCCCCTCCGTCGACCAGCTTCCCGTTGACCCCTCCAGCGATTGCCCCGAGGGATTCGATGAGTCCCAGCGTGGTCAGGCTGGCGGTTTCGTCGGCGAAGTCGACATCATGGATACGTGGGCGACCTCCTCGCTAACTCCGCAGATTGCCGGCGGCTGGCTCACGGATGATGAACTCTTCGCCAACACTTTCCCCATGGATCTGCGCCCGCAGGGCCAGGACATCATCCGCACTTGGCTCTTCTCAACCATGGTTCGCTCTCACCTCGAGTTCGGCGAAATTCCATGGAAGCATGCCGGCATCTCAGGGTGGATCCTTGATCCAGACCGCAAGAAGATGTCCAAGTCCAAGGGCAACGTGGTTACGCCCATGGGCTTGCTCGAAAAGCATGGCTCCGACGCCGTTCGCTACTGGGCCGCATCCGCTCGCCTTGGCACCGACGCCGCTTTCGACGAGCAGCAGATGAAGATCGGCCGCCGCCTTGCGATGAAGGTGCTTAACGCGTCAAAGTTTGCACTATCGATGGCCGGTGGCGACGCCGCAGTTGATCTTGATGCATCGGCAGTCACCGACGATCTTGACAAAGCAATGCTCGCTCAGCTCGCCCACGTGGTTGATCAGGCCACCGAGGCTTACGAGAAGTACGATCACACCCGTGCCCTCGAGCTTTCCGAGACGTGCTTCTGGACGTTCTGTGACGATTACCTCGAACTCGTGAAAGATCGCGCCTACGATCGCGACGGTGTGTTTACCGACGCCGGTCGAGCAGACGCTGTTCGTTCCGCGCGGGTGACGCTGAACCTCGCTGTCGACACGTTCGTGCGACTGTTCGCACCGGTGCTCCCCTATGCAACCGAAGAGGTGTGGTCGTGGTACCGCGCTGGCTCGGTACATCAGGCCGAGTGGCCAACGTCGGATACCTTGACAGGTGCGGCTGGCGACGTAGATCCACACCTCCTCGATGCGGCCGGCGCAGCGCTCGCAGCGCTTCGCAAGGTCAAGTCAGAGCAGAAGGTCTCCCAGCGCACGCCGTATGTCGCGGTGACACTCCAAGTACCTACCGACGACGAAGCTCACGTCCGCACCGCACTTAACGACCTCACGGGCGTCGCCCACGTGAACGGCGAACTCGTCGTTGAAGCAGCTGATGTGGCCGAAGCGCAGGTGACAGCCTTCGAGCTCGAACCGGTTGAGCCTAAGAAATAAGGCAGAAACTGGCAATCAACCTCATTGGCCCCGGCGATTGCGCCGGGGCCAATTCCATCACGTGCCGCACACCTCTCCACACTCGGCGCCACCTTACGGTATCGTAACCTCCTGTAACCAAGCATTGCCGTGTACGTATCCATCCGGCGTCGTACCCGAAGCGAAAAGGATAGCCGTGAGCGAATACATTGAAGACGAAGGTGTAGCCTTCATTCCGGGCCTCATCGAGATTACGGACACGATGAACGTGCCGTCACTTATCCGCCGTATGGGCGAAGAGCGCCCTATGCAGGTGGTCATCGAGCGCAAATCCAATCTGGGCAACACCTGGGTGTCTGTTACGTGGGGCCAGTTCCTCGACGAAATTCGCGCCCTCGCACGCGGCCTTGTGGCTGAAGGTCTTGAACCAGGCGACTCAGTTGCCATCATGGCCCGCACGTCCTACGAGTGGTCGCTCTTCGATTACGCGATTCAGTTTGCCGGCGGACATGCGATTCCCATTTATGAAACCTCATCAACGGACCAAGCCGAGTGGATCATTTCAGATTCTGCAGTGAAGTTTGCCGTGGTGGAGGATTCCGCCCTGCACAACATCGTTGCACCCGTCCTTGACCGTGTCGAGAGCTTCGAGAAGATCTTCGTGATCTCCGATAACGCGCAGTCCACGATCACGGCCGCCGGCTCGCTGGACGACGACCACATTCTCGACGAGCGCATCGACGCCATCAAGGCAGACGATCTGTGGACGATCATCTACACCTCTGGTACCACGGGGCGCCCCAAGGGTGTGGAACTGACGCACCGCAACATTCTTCACGTGGCCATGAATGGTCCGGTGGATGAAGGCCTCATGAACGTGATCAAGCACAAGGGCGCGAGAATTCTGCTCTTCTTGCCCATGGCTCACGTTTTCGCGCGATTTGTGAACGTGGTGGCCATGGTTGCCGACGCCGTTGTGGGCTATTCCCCCGACACCCGCAACCTCGTTGCGGACATGCAGTCCTTCCGTCCCACGTTCATCCTCGCAGTTCCGCGGATCTTCGAAAAGATCTACAACTCTGCAGATGCCAAGGCTGGCAAGGGTACCAAGCTTCGCATGTTCCGTTACTTTGCCAAGGTGGCGATTAACTACGCGCGTGCACTCGAGACACCTGAAGGTCCCTCGGCGGCCCTCACGGCTCAACAGAAGCTCGGTGACCGCCTCGTCTACTCCAAGCTCAAGGCCGTTACCGGTGGCAAGCTCCGCTACGCCGTTTCCGGGGGCGCGCCGCTCGGTGAACGTCTCGGATCGTTCTTCCGCGGTATTGGCCTCACCGTTCTCGAAGGTTACGGCCTCACCGAGACCTCCGCACCTACCTGCGTCAACCGTTCCAACGCAATCCGTGTTGGTTCCGTTGGCGTCGCCTACCCCGGTGCTTACATGAAGATCGACGACGACGGCGAGATCCTCGTCAAGGGCGCTCACGTGTTCCGTGGGTACCACAACAATCCCGAGGCAACCGCTGAGGCGTTCACCGAGGACGGCTGGTTCCGCACTGGCGATATCGGCCGGATCGACGACGACGAGTTCATCTGGGTCACGGGCCGCAAGAAGGAAATCATCGTGACTGCTGGCGGCAAGAACGTTGCTCCAGCGGAACTCGAAGACCGCCTCCGCTCCCACCCGATCATTTCTCAAGTGGTTGCTGTTGGCGACCAGAAGCCGTTCATCGGTGCTCTTGTCACCCTTGACGCCGAGGCTCTGCCACAGTGGCTGGCTAACCGCGGGCTCGAACCGATGTCCGTGGCCCAGGCGGTCAACGACCCCCAGGTAATCGCCGCCGTGGACCGAGCGGTGAAGCGAACCAACGAGCACGTTTCCCGCGCCGAGTCGATTCGCAAGTTTGAAATCCTACCCACTGACTTCACCGTGGAAAACGGCTATCTTACGCCGTCGCTCAAGGTCAAGCGTGCCATCGTGCACCGCGACTTTGCCGACAGGATTGACGCCATCTACGAAGGTAAGTAGTCACGCTGCATCGCTAGTGGCAATGCACAGGTAGTCGCACTGCTCAAGTAGTCACGCTGGATCGCTAGTCGCACTGCATAAGGGAGGAGCCTCGACCAAGAATGGTCGGGGCTCCTCTTCTGCGCACGGCGCTGCAGCTATCTGCGACCGCGACTACGCTTCTTGCTCGCCGCTCTTCTCCGCCGCAATTTCTTCATGGTGCTGAATAACCTCAGCAACAATGAACTTCAAAAACTTCTCTGCAAAAACTGGGTCGAGGCCGGACTCGTCGGCGAGCGCTCGCAACCGAGCAACCTGACGATCTTCGCGCGCCGGATCGGATGCTGGGAGTCCCTGCTCAGCCTTCAATACGCCCACTTGCTGTGTACAGCGAAAGCGCTCTGCGAGGATATGGACGAGCGATGCATCGAGATTATCGATCGTCTTCCGGTATGCTTCGAGCTCTTCAGGGATGCTCGGTGAACGGCTCGTATCAGTCATGAGAACCTCCTGGGGCGAGCGTAGCAACCTTGAAGACCGGCAGGCTTGCCCGTCTCAGACCTCAGATACGGTTCCTAGGCTGATTTATTCTTTCGGTCCGCAAGAACCATCTTTGGTTCTCCGGTCCCATCGATCACGTCACCATCAATGACGACCTTCTCAACATCCGCGCGGGATGGAAGCTCAAACATAAGCTCTCGAAGAATGTTCTCCATGATTGAGCGAAGTCCTCGCGCACCCGTGCCGCGGTCGATTGCCTCGTGAGCAATCTTCGACAGAGCCGATTCGGTCATCTCGAGCTTGACTCCATCGAGCTCGAACATCTTCTGGTATTGCTTGAGCAGCGCGTTCTTTGGAGCCGTGAGGATCTGAATGAGATCCTCTTCCGTCAGTTCGTCTACCGTCGCGATGATCGGAAGTCGACCGACGAGCTCCGGGATCAAACCAAACTTGTGGAGATCCTCAGGAGTGACCTCCTTGAAAACCTCCGCACCACGATCAGCCTCATGGAGCTTTGCGCCGAATCCGATGCCACGACGCCCGGTTCTGGAGGAGACGATGTCTTCCATACCCGCAAACGCTCCCGCAAGAATGAACAACACGTTGGACGTATCAATCTCGAGGAATTCTTGCTGGGGGTGCTTTCGGCCTCCTTGCGGAGGAACAGATGCGACGGTTCCCTCGATAATCTTTAGCAGAGCCTGCTGAACGCCTTCGCCCGATACATCTCGCGTGATCGAAGGGTTTTCGGACTTGCGAGAAATCTTGTCAATCTCATCGATGTAGATAATGCCGCGCTCTGCACGCGGAATGTCGTCATCTGCAGCTTGGATGAGCTTAAGGAGAATATTTTCGACGTCCTCGCCGACGTAGCCTGCTTCCGTCAGAGCCGTAGCATCAGCAATCGCAAATGGCACATCGAGCATCTTTGCCAGGGATTGAGCCAGGTAGGTCTTACCCGTGCCCGTGGGTCCCATCAGAAGAATGTTCGACTTTCCGATCTCTACTTCCTCGGAAATATCGGCATTATTCTTGCCAGAAACGGATGACTTCTGCTGTTCCTTAGCCCTGACGCGCTTGTAATGGTTGTAGACCGCAACCGCTAGCGTTCGCTTGGCACCGTTTTGGCCGACGACGTATTCGTTGAGGAAATCAAAAATGTCCTGTGGCTTGGGAAGTTCCTTTGCTTCGTGCTCTTCGGACTCCTGCCCGAGTTCTTCCTCAATGATCTCGTTGCACAGTTCAATGCACTCATTGCAGATATAAACGCCAGAACCCGTGATGAGCTTACGGACCTGTCGCTGGCTTTTCTGGCAGAACGAACACTTCAGCATGTCTGCCGCGTCGGCTGTTCGCGTCATTGAGCCATCCTCCATTGCTTTCAGGCATTCGGTAGTGACTATTCCACACCAATTGCCACTCTCCTGCCAGCGTGCCACACCGTGGCGCTCCGCGCATTTTCTAGTTCTGAGCCAATCTTCGCATTCGGCTCCGACAATAATTCCCCCGATCTAGAACACCGGGCTGTCTGACAAAAAAGAACAACTAACTACAGGACAAAAAGGTGAGGGACGGAAACCCGTCCCTCACCTTTACTACCGTCGTCGTCAAACAACGGAATTATTCGGCAGTTACCTGTGTTGCAGCCTTGCGAGAAACAAGGACCTGATCAACAAGACCATATTCCTTGGCCTGCTCGGCCGTCAGAATCTTGTCTCGAGAAATGTCCTTTTCGATCTGGTCAGCCGGCTTGCCGGTATGAGCAGCAAGGGTGTCGATGAGCCAGCGGTTCATACGATCAATCTCATCAGCGATGATCGCGATATCCGAAGCCTGGCCCTGAACACCTTCCATTGCCGGCTGATGGATAAGCACACGCGCGTTCGGAAGTGCCAGGCGGCGTCCGGGCGAACCCGCAGCGAGCAGCACTGCTGCAGCCGAGGCGGCCTGTCCGAGACACACCGTCTGGATTTCCGGCTTGATGTACTGCATGGTGTCGTAGATCGCTGTCAGAGCGGTAAACGAACCACCGGGCGAGTTGATGTACATCGTGATTGGCGAATCGGGGTCGAGCGACTCGAGAACGAGAAGCTGAGCCATCACGTCGTCGGCAGAAGCGTCGTCAACCTGGACACCCAAGAAAACGATGCGATCCTCGAACAACTTCGCGTAAGGATCTTGGCGCTTGTAACCGTAGGGCGTACGCTCCTCAAAGTTGGGGAGAACGTATCGGTTCGTCGGCATGGCGGGTGCAATACCGCCCGGCATAGCCCCTGCATTCATCGACGCCGTGGTGCCACCGATCATGGAAGGGAGGTTGAGAGATGTCATGGGAGCCCCTTTCACTTCTGGTCACCGGTGGAGGCGCCGCGGTCTACACCGCCGCCGCCCACTACGGACGATGAGTTTTCAATGATCTGATCCACGAAGCCGTACTCGATGGCCTCCTGTGCGGTAAACCAATGGTCACGATCAGAATCCTCGAGAATCTGCTCCACGGTCTTACCCGTGTGCTGCGCATTGAGCTCCGAGAGCATTTGCTTCATCTGCAAGATGAGGTCAGCGTTAATGCGGATCTCAGTTGCAGTACCGCCGGCACCGCCGAGCGGCTGATGCATGAGGACGCGGGTGTGCGGGGTGATGTAGCGCTTACCAGGCGTACCGGCTGTTAGCAAGAACTGACCCATCGACGCGGCAAGACCCATTCCAACGGTCGCAACATCAGGCTTGATGTACTGCATCGTGTCGTAAATTGCCATACCCGCGGTGACCGAGCCACCCGGAGAGTTGATGTAGAGGTAGATGTCCTTATCGGGGTCCTCCGCTGCAAGCAACAGAAGCTGGGCACAAATCATGTTGGCGTTCTCATCGCGAACCTGATCGCCCAACCAGATAATGCGCTCCTTGAGGAGCCGGTTGTAGATCGAGTCGCCGAGGCCAAGACCCGATTGGCCCTCGCCGTTAAGCTGTGGCACGTTGTTCACGTAACCTCCTCCTTGGCCCTGTGGGCGTAGTGTGCTTCTTTCAAAGCAATCGTATTGATCGGTTACCCGATCGAAAAATTCACTCATTCGAGACTAACGCCGAACCCACCCCAAAACGTTCCCGCTTCAGTGTTTTTCGCTGATGGCGCAGGATGGGGACACGGCACGTCGAGCCGATCAGAAACAAGCGAGCGGAGTGCCATTCGCACTCCGCTCCCCTGAAACTAATCCGCAACATTAGTTGCGGCAGCACTATCAGCCTTCGAGCTGAGCCAGCAGGGTCTTGCGAGCCTTGCCAGCCTTCTCAGCCTTGATCACGCGCTTCTTCTCAGCGTCGTCGGCCTTCTCGAAGTAAGCGACAACCTCGTCGATGACGTGGTCTGACGGATCGAAGTCAGCCGACTCGTCAGCGGCCTTCTCCTCAGCCTTGGCATCCTTCTTAGCAGCGGCCTTCTTAGCAGGCTTCTT